>NZ_ANBD01000109.1 GCF_000341005.1 Nocardiopsis alkaliphila YIM 80379
GACGCCCGTGGACGCGGTGGCGATGGATTCGAGCGGAACCCGCAACCAGTCGGGCCGGTTACGCGCCTCGTACAGCACCTCGTAGACGGCCTTGTCGAACTCGAAGGCGCGTAGCACGGTCAGGTGCTTCTCCGTGTCGGCGCCGCCGCCGTCGGCGTAGCCCCGGCAGAACGCCTCGCGGTTGCGTCGCGCCCAGTCGCGTGCGGCCCGGGCCAGTTCGGGATCATCGGGGTGCCCCACCAACAGGTAGCCGGCCGCGTAGTCGAAGGAGCGCAGCATCCCCGCCACGTCGCGCAGAGGGCTGGACAACCTTTGGCGTTCGCGCACCGGGACGGTCGGTTCCCCCTCGAAGTCCAGCAACACCCACCCGGACTCGGGGCGGATGACCTGCCCCAGGTGATAGTCGCCGTGGATGCGCTGTATGGGCAGGGGCTCGTCCAATCGGGCGAAGTCGGCGTAGGCCTCCATCACCCGGGGAGCGTGCTCGGTCAATTCCGGGACCTGGGCCCCCGCCATCGCCAGGCGCTCCACCATGGCATCGGCCAGTTCGGCCGCCGAATCGGGTGAGATCACGTCCGTGGGAAGAGCCCGGGCCAACGAGCTGTGCACCTGGGCGGTGGTGTGCCCCAACCGGGCCGCCTCCTGGGAGAAGTCGGCGTCCTCTCCTTTCAGTAGCCGGCGCACGTTCTCGGTGGCCAGTACCCAGCCGTCGGTGGCGTTGGGGACGAAGGTCTGCAACAACGCCAACGTGGTGGGTGTGGTGTGTCCGGACAGGTCCGCTTCGATCCATCCGCACGGGCGCGCCACGTACGGTGAGCCCGACAGCGCCATGTTCAATTCGAGGTCCGGGTTCCGCCCGGGCCAGAGCCTGCGAAAGGTCTTGAGGACGTAGTTCTGCCCGTAGACCAACGAGGTGTTGGACTGTTCACCGGTCAGGAGTCGGCCGGATCCGCAACTTTGGATCCGGGCCCCGGGAAGTGTTCGGAACCGCACCCGTCCCCGTCGGCCGCCGTCCTCCGCAGAGGTGAAGCGTTCCAACAGCAATGCGGTGAGTTGGGGATCGTGCGCGGCGTCGTACACCACCCTGGGCCGGTCACCGACCACCTGGCACACGCCGATCGCCGCGCTGGCCAGGTGAGGTGGCAGGGATCGGGACGGCCGCGAACCGAGCAGTACCTGGTAGCGCGAATTGGTGCCGCGTTGTCCCGCCTGGACCACGAGCACGTTCAGGTCGGGGCCGCCGGGACCGGCCGAGACCAGGGTGTACCTGCTCTCGATCCGGACCCGCCGGATCGGGATCCCCTTGCCGGAGAACCATCGTTGTCGGGGTAGCCAGACCGCAAGGAGTTCTTCTAGCTGCGACATATCTAAAGAGGCCTGGTTCCCTTCCCGCCATCTTCATGGCCCTGGCTCTGGCTCCGGTGGATGCTCGTGGCGTGGTGGCCGGTGTCGAAGGTGGCCGGCACGCTCAGCCCCGCGGAGGGAAGGCCGTACGAGGGCACGCCTCCACGCCCTTGGGCGGGGTCCTCGGTGGGAGGGTCGGGTGGTAGCTGGAACCAGTAGAAGCCGTGGCCGGGAAGGGTGAGCAGGTAGGGCAGTTCACCGATCTCCGGGAATCGGACACCGCCCACGCACTCCACGGGGCTGACACCGATGTGACGGGACAGGTCCAACTCCACGGGTTGTGGATACCTGGACAGGTTGTTGACGCAGAGCATCCGGTCATCCCCGTGTTCTCGCAGGAACGCCAGCACACTCGGGTTGGTGGCGTTCAACTCGGTGAATTCCCCGGTGCCGAACACGGGGTGCCGCTTGCGGATCTGGATCATCCGGCGGGTCCAGTTCAACAAGGATCCGGGGTTCGCCCGCTGGGACTCCACGTTGAGCGCCTGGTAGCCGTAGACCGGGTCCATGATCAGTGGCAGGTACAGCCGCGCGGGGTCGCTCTGGGAGAAACCGGCGTTGCGGTCGGAGCTCCATTGCATGGGGGTGCGCACGGCGTCCCGGTCACCCAACCAGATGTTGTCGCCCATGCCGATCTCGTCGCCGTAGTACAGCACCGGGGATCCCGGCAAGGAGAGCAGGAGAGCGGTGAAGAGCTCGATCTGGTTCCGGTCGTTGTCCAGCAGCGGTGCCAGGCGCCGCCGAATCCCCACGTTCGCGCGCATGCGGGGCTCTTTGGCGTACTCGGCGTACATGTAGTCGCGCTCCTCGTCGGTGACCATTTCCAGGGTCAGCTCGTCGTGGTTGCGCAGGAAGATCGCCCACTGACAGTTGCGGGGGATCGATGGGGTCTGGGCGAGGATCTCCGAGATCGGGAAACGCTGCTCCTGCCGCACCGCCATGAACATGCGCGGCATCAGCGGGAAGTGGAAGTTCATGTGGCACTCGTCACCGCCGGACTCGTAGTCGCCGAAGTAGTCGACCACGTCCGAGGGCCACTGGTTGGCCTCGCTCAACAACACCCGGTCCGGGTAGAGACGGTCCACCTCGGAACGGACCCTTTTGAGGAACTCGTGCGTCTCCTTGAGGTTCTCGCAGTTGGTGCCCTCCCGCTCGTACAGGTAGGGCACCGCGTCCAGGCGGAACCCGTCGATACCCAGGTCCAGCCAGTAGCGCAGTACCTCCAGGATCGCCTCCTGGACCGCGGGGTTCTCGAAGTTCAGGTCCGGCTGATGGGAGAAGAAGCGGTGCCAGTAGTACTGGCCGCGTACCTCGTCGTAGGTCCAGTTGGAGGTCTCGGTGTCGACGAAGATGACGCGGGCCTCGTCGTAGCGGTCGTCGGTGTCCGACCACACGTAGAAGTCACCGTAGGGACCGTTCGGGTCCTGGCGGGAAGCCTGGAACCAGGGGTGCTGGTCGCTGGTGTGGTTCATCACCAGGTCGGTGATGACACGGATACCGCGCCGGTGTGCTTCGTCGAGGAGCTCCACGAAGTCGGCGGTGTTGCCGAACTCGGGAAGGATCTTGAAGTAGTCCGAGATGTCGTATCCGCCATCGCGCAGCGGGGACTCGTACATCGGTAGCAACCAGAGGCAGTCGATCCCGAGCCACTGAAGGTAGTCGAGTTTGCGCACCAGACCGGCGAGGTCGCCGGTGCCGTCGCCGTTGGAGTCGAAGAAACCCCGGGCGAGTACCTCGTAGAAGACCGCGTGTTTGTACCAGTAGGGATCACCGGCACCGCCTGAGGACATGAGCGGGCCGGTGGCGGCCCCGGTGGCCGGCGCGAGCGGACCGTGTTCGGCGTGTTCGTGTGCACCGGGCCCGTGCTCGTGGTTGCTCATCTACTGCTCCCCACCAAAATGTTCGACATCGGATCAACGGGCGTATCGGGGCTCGGGGCGATGCTCATCGCCTCGGCACCCCGGCCCTCATCTGCCGTTGACGGTGAACACGTGCGCGGGCCCGGTCGCCGGGTCGAGCCGGACGTAGTTGTCGGCTCGCCAGGTGTAGGAACGGCCGGTCAGCTCATCGGTCACCTTGAGGTCCTCCTCCCATATGTGGCCGATCGACGGCAGGTCGAGGTGCACCGTCGCCTCCCGGGCGTGGTGCGGGTCGAGGTTGACGACGACGATCACGACGTCGTCGGGTCCCCCCGGGGGGCCGGGGCGGTGTTTGGAGAAGCAGATGAGTTCCGGCCGGTCCACGTGGTGGAACCGCAGGTTGCGCAGTTCCCGCAGGGCCGGGTGGGCTCGACGCAGCTCGTTGAGGCGGGTGATGAGCGGGGCGATGGTCGCGCCGGAGGCGTCGGCGGCGGCCCAGTCGCGAGGGCGGTACTCGTACTTCTCCGAGTGCAGGTACTCCTCGCTGCCGGGGGCGGCGGGGACGTTCTCGCACAGTTCGAAACCCGAGTAGATCCCCCAGGTGGGTGAGAGCGTCGCGGCCAGGACCGCGCGCGCCTCGAAGGCCGGGCGACCACCGTGTTGGAGGTAGGCGTTGAGGATGTCGGGAGTATTGGCGAAGAAGTTGGGGCGCAGGTAGTGAGCGGTCTTTCGACTGAGCTCGACGAGGTGGTCGGTGAGCTCGTCCTTGCCGTTGCGCCAGGTGAAGTAGGTGTAGGACTGGTGGAAACCGATCTTGGCCAGGGTGCGCATCATCGCGGGGCGGGTGAAGGCCTCGGCGAGGAAGAGCACGTCGGGGTCGGTCTTGGCGACGTCGGCCAACAGCCGCTCCCAGAAGGCGACCGGCTTGGTATGCGGGTTGTCCACGCGGAAGATCCGCACTCCATGATCCATCCAGTGCCGTACCACCCGCAGGATCTCGGTGTACAGACCCTCGAAGTCGTTGTCGAAGCACAGCGGGTAGATGTCCTGGTACTTCTTGGGCGGGTTCTCGGCGTAGGCGATGGAGCCGTCGGCGCGTGTGGTGAACCATTCCGGGTGCTCGGTCACCCAAGGGTGGTCCGGGGAGCACTGCAAGGCCAGGTCCAGGGCGATCTCCAGGCCGTGGTCGGCGGCCTCGGCGACGAAGGCGTCGAAGTCGGCGAGGGTACCCAGGTCCGGATGGACGGCGTCGTGGCCTCCCTCGGCCGACCCGATGGCCCACACCGAACCGGGATCGCCCGGTTCCGCGTGCAGTGTGTTGTTCCGGCCCTTGCGGTGGGCGACGCCGACCGGGTGGATCGGTGGCAGGTACACCACGTCGAAGCCCATGTCGGCGATGGCGGGCAGACGCTTGGCCGCGGTGCTGAAGGTGCCGGAGCGCTCCTGCCCGGGGACGGTGTCGACCTGGGCGCCCTCCGAACGGGGGAAGAACTCGTACCAGGAACCGAACAGGGCGCGTTCGCGGTGGACGACGACCTTGGTGCGCTTGGACCTGGTGACGAGGTCGCGAATGGGGTTCTGCTCCATGGCGGAGAGGACCTCGTCGGTGATGGCCGCCCCGAAACGATCCATCGGAGCCAAGCCGGTGCCGCGCAGGGTCTTGGCCGCCCTGGTCAGGGCCGGGTCGCGGGGCACACGGCGTCCGGCCTTGGCGAGCAGCCGGGCGCCCTCCTCCAGGACGAGCTCGGTGTCCGTGCCCAGGGGCAGTTTCACCCGGGCGACGTGGAGCCAGGTGGTGAAGGGATCGGTCCAGGATTCGATGGAAAAGGACCATTCGCCTTCGGAGGGCAGGCTGATCTCGGCCTCGTAACGGTCGGTTCCGGGAGCTTTCTCCCGCATGGGGACGAGGGCGTGACGTCGTCCCTTCGGGGAATGGACGACGACGCCTGCGGCGAGGGAGTCATGTCCTTCGCGGATCACGGTCGCCTCGACCGGAAACCGTTCTCCGGGAACGGATTTCACCGGTCCGAGGTCGTTGTGTGGAGAGATGTCGAGGATGGGCAGGCGTCCGATCACTGGCTACACCGTAATTGTTGTGGTTCGGGCGATATGGGGCAGCACAAGTCGACTCTCTTGCAGAAATAACCGGAAATTAATCCAATGCAAGACGGAGTTGACGAAGTGCTGGATCGGGGCCCGTCCGGATTACGGCTTCGGTGCCCCCGCTGTCTATCGTCTGCCCACCGGCTGGTTTTGGCGCAGTGTCGGGGCCGGTTAATTTGTGTGATCCTAGTCACATTTTCTTGTGGGTGGTAAGTCTGGTATTCAGTGGATTTGGTGGGTGCATACCTCTCAAATCAGTCATTAGGTCACTGTGGGTCCGAGGGTCTCTGTAGTCGTTTCCTGCTGCCTCTTCATGAAAAAACCGGAATTTCATCCCCCATGTTGTCGATGCTTCCGGGGTGGGTAGGGATGCACGAATGCACGTCGGCTGAATGGAGTCGTATTCCGGACATCCCCTTGTGTCCGATGTGTGCCTTGGGGCTCTCCCGTCACGGATTCAGGCGAAGTGACTTTCGTGTCGGAGTTCTGTCGCTTGATTCTTCTTGATGTCGAGATGAAAGGTGGGAGTTTTCTGGTGAGGTGCCCAATCTGGGTCTTCTCAGGGTGATCTGCCGGCTTTGCCAGGTATTGAGGAAGGTTTTCGCCGACACGCCGGATTTGGCGGAGTTTTCTGGGAGGGGCCCTGCAAGTGTGGTCGAGGTAGTGCCCAACGCCGCTCGATGGGTGGGCGGCACCTGGCCGTAGGGGGCGACGTGACGGAGTCCAGCCGAGGTGGTCGGTTCGGGGACAGAGCCCGAGCCTTGGTCAAGAGCGCGACCGTGAAGTTGGAGGGGTACGCCGCCAAGGGCAGGCGCGAGTCGGTCCTGCGCTTGTCCGGACTCGGTGTGATCGCCGGGCTGTTGACCGCCGCCCTGCTCATGCCCTGGGCCGGAACCACCGGCTTGGTGGTCAGGGACGTGGCGGCGAACTTCATGGCCATGCCCGCGAACCTGGAGGTTCCACCCCTGTCGTCACGTGTCCTACTCACCGATGACGAAGGGGAGCCCTTCGGTGAGGTGGCCCAGCGCGAACGCGAGAACCTCTCACTCGACGAGATGGGCCCGTGGATGCCCGAGGCCATGATGGCGATCGAGGACGACCGTTTCTACGAACACAGCGGACTCGACCTGCGCGGTGTCCTCCGGGCCGCTCTGCGCACCGCCCAGGGCGACATGCAGGGTGGTTCCACCATTACCCAGCAGTACGTCAAGAACCTGCTCATCGAGACCGCCGAAACCAAGGAAGAGGTCGAGGAGGCCAACGCCAGAACCCTCAGCCGCAAGCTCAGCGAACTGCGCTACGCCATCGACATCGAGGAGAGGTACACCAAGGACGAGATCCTCGAGGGTTATCTCAACCTGTCCTACTTCGGAGCGGGCGCGCACGGTGTCGAGATCGCCGCCCAGCGGTACTTCTCCATCCCCGCAGCCGAACTGGACCCGGGACAGGCCGCCCTTTTGGCCGGCTTGGTCCGTGCCCCCTCGCTCTACGACCCGATCAACCATCCGGAGAACGCCAAGGAACGCCGTGACCTGGTGCTGGATCGGATGGTGGCCACAGAGGTGCTCACCGAGGAGGAGGGTGCCCGGTACAAATCCCAAGACCTGGACATCGACCCCACCCCGCGCGGTGGCAGCTGCTCGGAGAGTGAGTACCCGTTCTTCTGTGACTACGTGATGCGCTGGCTGGCCGAGTCCGAGCTGTTGGGTGAGACCGCCGCCGAACGCGAGCAACGCATCACCCAAGGCGGGATCACCGTCCGCACCACTTTGGACCGAAACGCGCAGGACTCGGCCCAAGCCGCCATCGACAAGAGGGTCCCGCACGAGGACTCCACCAAGTTCTCCGCCCAGGCCCTGGTCGAACCCGGTACCGGACGGGTCCGTGGCCTGGCCCAGAACCTGCGTTACGGCTTCGATGACGAACAGGTCGGCAGCACGTCGATCAACCTGTCCGTGGACAAGGCCGACGGTGGCTCCAGCGGCTTCCAGGCCGGTTCGACGTTCAAGACCTTCACCCTGGCCGCCGCCCTCGACAAGGGCCTGGGGTACGGCACCAGCTTCGACTCGCCCAAGACCATGTCGATCAGCGGCATGTCCAACTGTGATGGCGGCACGATGTCCTCGTGGAACGTGCGCAACGCCGGTGAGAGCGATGAGGGCGGCCACAACATGATCAGCGCGACCAAGGGTTCGGTGAACACCTACTTCGCTCAGCTTCAGAAGCGGGCGGGCTTGTGTGCCACCGCCCAGATGGCCGAGAAGGCCGGAGTGCGTCGCGCGGACGGCGGTGAACTCGGGGTGTGGAGCTCTTTCACCCTCGGCGACCAAGAGGTGTCCCCGCTGAACGTGGCCAACTCCTACGCGACTTTCGCCGCACGGGGTGAGCGCTGCGAACCGCGTCCGGTCCATTCGATCACCGACGAGACGACAGGGGAGGAGCGCACCGCCGAGTCCGACTGTGAACAAGTGGTGAAGGAGGAGGTCGCCGACGGCGTCAACCACCTGCTCCAGCAGACCTTCAAGGGTGGTACCGCGAACGGTCTGGACATCGGCCGGCCGGCCGCCGGCAAGACCGGTACCACCGACGGCGCGGCCTACGCCTGGTTCGCCGGGCACACCCCGAACCTCGCCTCGGCCGTGGTCGTGGGTGACGTGCGCGGCGGTGAACAGAACCCACTACAGGGCGTGACCATCGGCGATCGTTACTACGGCATCGTCTACGGAGGCACCCTGCCCGGCCCGATCTGGCAGGAGACCATGCGGGGCGCCACCGCCGACCTTCCCAGTGAGGGCTTCGCGCGTTCACCGCGCGCCTTCGGCGACCCGGACGCCGAGCCCGAGAGCGGTGACGACGACAGCGACGCCTGAGGACCTCCTCCACGGGGCCCGCCGAGGGTGATGGTGGGGGCGGCGAGGGGGAGGAACGGGGACCCGAAACGAACAGGGACGAAAGAGGCCGTGGGGTGGGAACATCCCACGGCCTTACTTGTTGGCGCATAATGGAGGCGAACCGACAGGGGAGCGCGAGAGCGCTGAGAGTGCGGTAACGGGCCGCAGACCCTTACACACCTGATCCGGGTCATGCCGGCGAAGGAAGTCGTGGGAATCCGTCACCACCGTGCCCTCGAGCGCGCGTGACGCTCTCGGCCGCACTCCCTCGTCACCTCGACGAAGGGACTTTCGATGGGTACCGGGACCGAGCCCGCAAGGGTCGGCGTGGGCCGTGAGCTTCTCGACGGGCTCAAGGGGTGGCGCACGGTGGACATCGTGGTGGCCGCCGTGGTCGGCGCCGCGGTGGGTGTGGTCTTCTGGCTCTGGGGCATCGCCTGGGAGGTCACGGGGCCACTGTTCGTGCTCTTCCCGCCGGCCCAGGCCATCCTCTACGGAGTCTGGCTGCTTCCGGGCGTCCTGGGCGGGTTGATCATCCGTCGGCCCGGCGCGGCCTTGCTCACCTCCATCGCCGCGGCCTCGGTCTCGGCGCTGTTGGGCTCCAAGTGGGGCATCACCGTGGTCCTGGAAGGCGCCATGCAGGGCATGCTTCCCGAACTGGTCTTCCTGCTCTTCCTCTACCGCCGCTGGGGCATGGGCGTGGCGGTCCTGGCCGGGATGGCCGCCGGGATCTCCCCGGCCCTGCGGGACGCCATCGTCTACTACGCCGCCTGGCCCTTGTCCCACCAACTCGTCTACGGTGCCCTGGTCCTGGTCAGCGGTGCGTTGATCGCCGGGGTGGGTGGTCGCCTGCTCACCACGTCCCTGGCCAGGTCCGGTGCGCTGGCCCCCTTCCCTTCGGCCAAGGGCTGACCCGTGGTCGAGGGGAACGCCCGCGGTGCGCGTGTGGAACTCTCCGGCTGGGGATGGAGGCACGCGGGCCGCGCCGCCCACGCTCTGCGCGGAGTCGACCTGGTCATCGAACCAGGAGAACGGGTCCTGCTGCTGGGCGCGTCCGGCGCGGGCAAGTCCACCCTGTTGCACTCCCTGGCCGGACTCACCGGTGCCGACAGCGCCATCGGCGGTGACCAAGAGGGCCTGCTCCGGATCGATGGTGAACCCGCTTGTCGAGGGCGAGGCGGTGTGGGGTTGGTGGGTCAGGACCCGCAGACCCAACTGGTGATGGCGCGTGCCGGCGATGACGTGGCGTTCGGGTTGGAGAACCTGGGAGTGGCGCGGGAGGAGATCTGGCCTCGGGTGGAACGCGCCCTGAACGAGGTCGGTTTTCCCTACGGGCTCCGGCACTCCACCGGGGCCCTGTCCGGCGGCGAGAAGCAGCGTCTGGCCATCGCGGGGGCGCTGGCCATGCGACCGCGTCTGCTTCTGTTGGACGAACCCACCGCCAACCTCGATCCGGCCGGAGCCGCGCTGGTGCGCGACCTGCTGGCCCGTCTGCTCGCCCAGACCGAGACCACCCTCGTCCTGGTCGAACATCGGGTCGCCGAAGTCGTGGACCTGGTGAACCGGGTGGTGGTGGTCGAACCCGGCGGTGGGGTGGTCGCCGACGGAACACCGACGAAGGTGTTCGCCGAACACGGCCGATCCCTGGCCGCGCGGGGGGTGTGGGTGCCCGGAGAGGAACCCGCACCGGAGCTGCCCCCGGCGCCCGGGGGGACCTCTCTGTTGGCGGCCGAGGACGTGCTGGCGCGCACCCCGTTCCAGTTGGGTGTGCACGCCACCGGAGCCGCGCGCACCGTTCTCGAACACGTGGACCTGAGCGTGCCCGCCGGTACCGCCACCGCGCTGACCGGTCCCAACGGCGCGGGCAAGTCCACCCTCCTCACCCTGTTGGCCGGCCTCGCCAGGCCACATCGGGGACGGGTGGTGCCGTGCGGGCCCCTGGCCAAGATCGATCGACGGCCGATGTTCCGTTGGCCGGCCCGGCGTCTGGCCCGGCACGTGGGTACCGTCTTCCAGTACGCGGAGGATCAGTTCGTGACCGCCAACGTTCGGGACGAACTCCGTTTCGCCCCCTTGCGCGCCGGTTTGGGGGAGGCTGAAACAGAAGGTCGGGTGGACGAACTCATGGAACGCCTGCGCCTGACCCCTCTGGCCGACGTGCACCCCTACACGCTTTCCGGTGGAGAGAAACGCCGACTGTCGGTGGCCACCGCGCTCAGTTCCGGCCCCGGGCACGCCCCCGACGTCCTGGCTCTGGACGAGCCCACCTTCGGACAGGACACCCGTACCTGGACCGAACTGGTGGAGTTGCTGGCGGACCTGCGTACCCAGGGACGGGCGATCACCATGGCCACCCACGATCCACTGCTCCTGCGCCATCTGACGGACGTACGCGTGCACGTGGCCGACGGGCGCGCCGTGGCCGAAGCCTCGAGCGGGGAGGACGTGTGAGTGACGGCCCGCTCACCCTGGACCGGCCGCGAACCGGTTCCGGATACCGGCTCACCGGGCTGAACCCCGCGGCCAAACTGATCGCCGCGCTGGTACTCGGCATCGGACTGATCCCGGCCGTGGACGTGGTCACCGGCGGGATCGTGCTCGTCGCCGTGCTGTTGTGCGTACCCTTCAGCGGGGTGGACCGCCGTACCCTGCTGCTCCTGGCCGGCCCCTTCCTGCTCATGGGTCTGAGCAGTGCCGCGGTCAACCACCTCTATGGTGACCAAGGGCTGGAGGGCGCCATCGGGGTGGCGGTGCGCCTGTTGGCCATCGCCCTTCCGGGCCTCCTCGCCGCCATCACCAGTGATCCCACCGACATGGCCGACGGGCTCGTCCAAAGACTCAAGGTACCCGAGCGCCCGGCCATGGGCGTGCTCGCGGCGCTGCGCCTCATCCCGCTGCTGGCCGATCAGTGGCGCACCATCACCCTGGCCCGCCGGGCCCGAGGGTTGGATTCCGGCTACAACCCACTGAACGTGGTCCGCCTGTTCTTCGGGCGGCTGTTCGCACTGCTGGTGCGTTCCATCCGGATCGGCACCCTGCTGGCCACGGCGATGGACGCGCGGGCCTTCGGAACCGGGCCGCGAAGCCACGCCAGGGTCAGTCGCTGGCGTACAGCCGACACCCTTCTTCTCGTGGGCACCGTCCTGCTCCTGGTCATCGCCTACGCGACCTCGGCCGGGCTGGGGACCCTGGTGCTGCTCTTCGCCTGACCGGGGTGGTTAGGTGGCAACCGACATCGAAGCCGAACTGAAGAGGTGGACAACGTGGGCGAATTCGTTCGCGTGGAGGCCGACCCGGAGAACCCCGCGGTGGCTGTCATCCGGATCGACCGACCCAAGGCGCTGAACGCACTGAACGGGCAGGTCACCAAGGAGATCGCCGAAGCGGCCGCCCAGGTCTCGACCGATGCCCGGGCGCGCGCCGTCGTGCTCTACGGAGGTGAGCGCGCCTTCGTGGCGGGGGCCGACATCAAGGAGATGGCCGACCTCACCCACGCTCAGATGCTGGAGTACTCGCGCGCCCTGCAGAACGCGTTGACCGCCGTGGCCCGTATCCCCAAGCCCGTGGTCGCGGCGATCAGCGGCTTCGCTCTGGGCGGCGGCTGTGAACTGGCGCTGTGCGCCGACTTCCGGGTCGCGGGAACCAAGGCCAGGCTCGGCCAGCCCGAGGTCCAACTGGGCGTGATCCCGGGCGCCGGGGGCACCCAGCGTCTGCCGCGACTGATCGGTCCGGCCAAGGCCAAGGATCTGGTCTTCAGCGGCCGTCACGTAAAGGCCGAGGAGGCCAAGGAGATCGGTCTGGTGGACGAGGTCGTGGCCGACGAGGAGGTCTACTCCGCCGCCGTCGCGATGGTCGCCGGGTACGCCCACGGACCCGCCGTCGCGCTCGCGGCCGCGAAGGAGGCCATCGATCGGGGGCTGGAGACCGACCTCGACACCGGACTGGAGATCGAACGCCTCCACTTCTCCGGTCTCTTCGCCACCGAGGACCAGAAGACGGGCATGCGCAGCTTCATCGAGCAGGGGCCGGGCAAGGCGACCTTCAGCGGCCGCTGATCCTTTCCCTGGCGAAAGACGTCATCACGCCCGGGGGCGGGTAGTGTCGGAACGTTCGTGCCGACACCACCCGCCCACGTTCGCCGTGAAAGCGATCTTCAGGTCACGTTCGTTGGCTGTCCGTGCCCCGAGGTGAAGCGACCGGATCCGGCCAAACGGGACGAGGGTCGAGGAACCGCCCGCGCCGATTTTCCGTCATACTCGTCATGGTCGTCCCACGGCGGACGGTCCGTCGGGCAGCTTCTCGGACCGTATCGCGTCCGTCTCTCCCGGCGACCGACAGACCACACGGGCCTCGTTCTCGGGGCCGCACAAGCCAATGGTGACCCATCCCCCGGCCGATAAGCTGGACACGGTGGTATGCGGTCTTTTGAGGGGATGAGTTCTCGATGGCAATGTCGGCAGGTTTCCCCACGGGTGAGGAGCTGCCGGAGCGCATCGGCCACTACGTGATCCGCCGTCGCATCGGCTCCGGTGGCATGGGCGTGGTGTACCAGGCCGAGGACCCCCGGACCGATCAGTTCGTCGCGGTGAAAGTCCTCAAACCGGAGGTCGCCGGCGACCACATCGCACGTGCCCGGCTCGCCCGGGAGGTCGAGACGATGCGTCGCGTGCAGAGTCCCAACGTGGCCGAGGTCATCGACGCGGACACCCAGGCCGAACTGCCCTGGGTGGTCACCGAGTACATTCCCGGCCCGACCCTGGACGCCACGGTCACCGACCACGGTCCCCTGCGCGGTCGCGCTCTGACCCGTTTCGTCACCGGTATGGCCCGGGCGATCAAGGACATCCACGCGGTGGACGTGATCCACCGCGACCTCAAGCCCGGCAACGTGATCATCTCCAACGGGGAGCCGATCGTCATCGACTTCGGTATCGCGCACGCGGTCGACGGGGCCAAGTTGACCCAGACCGGAACGTTCGTCGGTACCCCCAGCTACCTTTCCCCGGAGGTCATCGAGGGCACCGACCTGGGCCCGGCCACCGACGTGCACGCCTGGGGTGGCACCGTGGCCTTCGCCTCGACCGGACGTCCGCCCTACGGCGCGGGTTCGTTCGAGGTGATCTTCTTCCGGATCCTCAACGGCGAGATCGACATGGACGGGATGCACGAGGCGCTGCGTCCCCTGGTCGACCGAGCGGTCTCCAGGGACATGCGCGCGCGTCCCACCGCCGCCGAACTGGTCGCCGAGACCAGCCGTCTCAACCTCGACCTGCCGTGGACCGAACCACGGAGTGGAACGGCGAACCAGACCGGTGGCCACACCGTGCAACACCCCACTCCGGGGTCCTTGGACACGGGTGGTCGCGGTGGCATGGGCGGTGCGGCCCTGGGAGGCGCCGCCGCCGGCGCCGCGGGTTACCTGTTGGGCAAGAGCGCCAGCCAGGGCTGGGGGCCCTCGCACACCCGCAGCGTCTCCACCCCGACCGATAGCGCCTGGGGCAGCCCTTCCTCGCCGCAGACCGCCCACCACGCCCACTCCGCCGGTCGGGTCGGCGACGACGGGGCGAGGAACGATCCGAGCGGTGGGCGAAGGGCCGACGACGTCGATGACGTGGCCACCAACGACCTGAGCGGTGGCCGTACGCAGACCTCCTACTCCCACTCCGGGGGCTGGAACTCCGACGAGGGGGCCACGGACGACCTGGCCGACGCGCGGGGCACCGACCGGATCAGCCCGGCCTCCCCGCAGGACCCGCAGGGGACCCAGCGCATCCAGCCCGAGCAGAACGAGCTCCAGGGGACCCAACGGATCGATCCCGGGGACTCGGCCCGGCGAGAGGACCCGCAGGGCACCATGATGATGGGGCAGGCCGAGATGGCTCGGCCACAGGACGCGGAGGGCGCGCCGCAGACCCGCTTCTTCAACTCGCCGTTGGACCCCAAAGCGTTCGAGGACATCCTGACCCCCGTCGGACGGCCCGACCGGCGCGAACACACCCAGGAATTCGACGAGGACGACTATCCCGAGCGCGCAGGTCTGCTGGATCGCTTCCGACGAGGCGGCGGTGACCGCCTCGGCGACTACTTCCGTGGGGACCGGGTCGGGGACGACTACGGCGACGAAGAAGACGAGTACTACGACGAGAGCTGGCGGATGCACCCATTGGTGCTGATCCCGATCATGTTCTCCCTGGCCGGTGTGGCCCTGTGGTTCCCGTGGTTCGGTATCTTCCTGGGGGTCCTCGTCATCGCGGGCCTGGGTGCGTTGGACGTGGTCAAGGCCGAGCACGCCCGACGCCTGCAGACGCGGGGACGGCGCAGTTCCGACGGCATGATGGTGGTGCTCAGTTTCCCTTGGGCCTTCGGCCGGATGGCGTTGCGAACGGTCGGGTTCGGTCTGGTCTATCTACTGGCGGGCATCCTGGTCGGGTTGGTCTACGCCACGGTGATGGACACGGGCAACGACGGGGCCAACTACACGGGTGCCTTCGCGGTGTTCGTGATGATCCTGCTCAGCTACATCATGCCGAGTGGGCGTGAGGCCCGACACCAGGCGGTCTGGCTGGTGGAACGGGTTCGCTTCTACAACCTGTACCTGTACATCGGTGTGATCGTCGGCGTCATCCTGCTGACCATGTTGATCCTGTCGATCGGTCTGGGTTCGGCTCCGATCTGGACGCTGGGCCCGCTCACCGGTCCCGCCGACTGGTTCGGGTAGTCGAGGATGAGGCGTCCACGGGCACCGTGGGACGGATCACTAAAGTAGAGGAGCCCGGGGCCATTGTCCCTGGTGGCCACGGCTGTCACCATGACTGGACGGTGTTCGGTGAGGGTTACCTAAGTTACAGGGGTTGGCCTACAAACTACTAGCCAGTAACATCTGCTGTATGGGCAGCATGGCGGGCCGTTGTGGACGTGAACACCGGACCCGCCGTCGGATGGCCGAACGGCATTCGGCATTGTTGGCAGTAACGGGGCGCGCCAGCGCCCACCCGCCAGACGGCGGCTATGGGAGTGCAGGGAGGTCGGCCACCGGCCATGAATATTGTCGTTTTGGTCAAGCAGGTCCCGGACACGGCGACCGAACGGAAGCTCAACGCCGATGACAAGACGCTCGATCGCGCAGCGTCCGACGGCGTCATCAACGAGCTCGATGAGTACGCCATCGAGGAGGCGCTCCTCCTCAAGGAGAAGCACGGCGGCGAGGTCACCATCTTGACGATGGGACCGGATCAGGCCACGGACTCGATCCGCAAGGCCCTGTCCATGGGCGCCGACAAGGCCGTCTTCGTCAACGACGAGGCGCTTCACGGATCCGACGCGCTCCAGACCGCCTACGCGCTCGCGCAGGCCCTGGGCACCATCGAGTTCGACGTGGTCGTGCTCGGCTCGGAGTCCACCGACGCCCGTACCGGTGTCGTAGGTGCCGCACTCGCCGAGTACCTCGGCCTGCCCCAGCTCACGCTGGCCGGCAAGGTCGACATCGACGGCGGCGCCATCAAGATCCAGCGTCAGACCGACTACGGCCACGACGTGGTCGAGGCTCAGCTCCCGGCGGTCGTCTCCGTCGTCGAGAAGATCAACGAGCCCCGCTACCCGTCCTTCAAGCTGATCATGCAGGCGAAGAAGAAGCCGGTCGACAAGAAGTCCGCGGCCGACGCGGGCATCGACACCGGCAAGGTCGGTCTGGCCAACGCCACCACCGAGACCGTCGACTTCGCCGCCGCGCCGCCGCGCGCCGCGGGCACGATCGTCAAGGACGAGGGCGAAGGCGGCATCAAGGCCGCCGACTTCCTCGCCGAGAAGAAGTTCGTGTAGGCGAGAGACTCAGGGAAGGTTCAAGGATTATGGCTGAGGTCCTCGTCCTCGTCGACCACGTCGACGGACAGGTCAAGAAGGTCACCACCGAGCTGCTCACCGCCGCTCGCCGCATCGGCGAGCCCGCCGCGGTCTGGGTAGGCGACGGTGTGGAGTCGGGCAAGGCCACCCTGGCCGAGTTCGGCGCCGAGAAGGTCTATGTGGCTCCGGCCGAGGTGAACGACTACGTCGTCGCCCCCAAGGCCGAGCTGCTCGCCAAGCTCGCCCAGGACAAGGGTGCCGCCGGCATCCTGGTTTCGGCCACCGGTGAGAACAAGGAGGTCGCCGGCCGCACCGCCGTGAAGCTGGGCTCCGGTGTGCTCACCGACGTCGTCGACGTCAACGCCGAGCTGGTCGCCGAGCACAGCATCTTCGGTGGCGCCACCGTCACCCACGCCCGCGTCAGGACCGGTGTGCCGGTCATCGCGGTCCGCCCGAACTCCGTCGTTCCGGAGGCCGCCGCCGGCGCCGCCGCGGAGGAGGCCGTGTCGGTCGACATCTCCGACGCCGCCAAGTCCGCCAAGGTCGTCGAGCGCGTCGTCGAGGCCAAGGGTGAGCGCCCCGAGCTGTCCGAGGCCGCCATCGTGGTCTCCGGGGGCCGTGGTGTGGGCTCCGACGACTTCAGCGTCGTCGAGAACCTCGCGGACTCCCTCGGTGCCGCGGTCGGTGCCTCCCGCGCCGTCGTCGACTCCGGCTGGTACCCGAACCAGTTCCAGGTCGGCCAGACCGGTAAGACGGTCAGCCCGAACCTGTACGTCGCTCTGGGTATCTCTGGCGCGATCCAGCACCGGGCCGGTATGCAGACCTCGAAGAACATCGTCGCGGTCAACAAGGACCCCGAGGCTCCGATCTTCGAGCTCGCCGACTTCGGTGTCGTGGGTGACCTTCACACGGTCGCCCCGCAGCTCACCGAGGAGATCAACAAGCGCAAGTAGTCCACACGCTTGTCCACCGATGCCCGGCCGGAATCCTCCGGCCGGGCATCGGATTTTCAGGCCCGACGTTGTCCACTCGCGACGAAGTCGGTTCCGCAGTGTTATGCGGTCCACTTGTGGTGACGAGGGCTTTCCTCGAAGGTGCGGGGAGCGGCCCTACGGAGGTGAGCCGAGGGTGCTGTGTCCGATATGAGTTTTATGTGTGGTTTTCGGAGTGTGGCTCCGGGTAGACCCGGCGCACGACGGTCCGAAGGGAGGCATGTGCCATGCGAACGACGGTTCGGGCTGGACGACGCAAGGTGGAGATCACCCACGCCGACAAGCCACTCTTTGGGGTCGACGGCGCGACCAAGGGCGAACTCGCCGACTACTACGCCAGGATCGCGCCTTTCATGCTGCCGTTGGTCAAGGGACGCCCCGTCGCGCTCGAACGCTATCCCGAGGGCATCGACACCCCGGGTTTCCTGGTCCAACACCCCTCCCACCCACGTTGGATCCGCACCGTGTGGACCTCCTCCGGACGGATGATGGAGTGCCAGGAGGCGGCCGCACTGGTGTGGTGCGCCAACCAGAACGCCATCACGTTGCACACCTGGTCCTCCCGTACCCCGCGTCTGGGCCTGCCCGATCGACTGATCCTGGACCTCGACCCGGTGGGGGAGGGCGGCGACGCCTTCGATACCTGTCGACAGGCCGCCTGGACCGTGCGTGAGGTCCTGTCCGAACTCGGGCTGAGTGCCTATGTGATGACCACCGGTTCGCGTGGTCTGCACGTTCACTCACCACTGCGCCCCGAGGTGGATGACGGGGAGGTCAGACGACTGGCCAAGGCGGTGGCGGACCGGGTCGTCGCCCGTGCCCCCAGAGAATGGACCACCCGTGTGCGTAAGGCCGCCCGCCACGGCCGCATGTTCGTCGACTACCTGCGCAACGGCGCCGGAGGGTTGGCGGTAGCGCCCTACGCGGTCCGGGCCAGACCAGGGGCTCCGATCGCGGCTCCGATCGCCTGGACCGAACTCGACGCCCTGAACTCCTCCCAGGACTTCACCATGGACCTGGAACGGGACGAGTGCCCCTTCGCCGGAATGCGCAGACACGCTCGCTCCCCCAGGCGGGCCTTGGGCCTATTGGAGGAGGGAGAGGGCGGCGTCGTCCCCCGCCCTCGCGCCGACCGAGGGTGAGGCTCCCCGGCCTCGCTCCGGCTCGAACGGAGGTGAAGACGAGCGGGGGCGGTACACGTGTGAGGGGTGTGGATTCGGGCAAAAACCGGGGGGTCCGACGACATTCCACTCACGGGAGCACCCATGGAGGGCTACGGGGCACAAATCGGCCTCGTCCTGGTCTTGGTCATGGTGAACGCCGTGTTCGCGGGCAGTGAGATCGCGTTGGTGACGTTACGTGATGCTCGGATTCGCGGCTTGGAGGAACGTGGCCCCGGTGGTCGAGCGGTCGCCCGACTGGCGCGGGACCCCAACCGGTTCCTGGCCACCATTCAGATCGGTATCACGCTCGCGGGGTTCCTGGCCTCGGCGGCGGCCGCCATCTCCCTGGCCCGCCCCTTGGTCGACCCCTTGGGCTTCCTCGGCCGATACGCGGAACCCGTTTCGGTCTTCTTGATCACGATGGCGCTGACCTTCGTCACCCTGGTCGTGGGCGAACTCGCACCCAAACGCATCGCCATGCAGCGCGCGGAGGGATGGGCGCTGGCCGTCGCCCGTCCCTTGGACCTGCTCGCCACGCTGACCCGGCCGGTGGTGTGGCTGCTGGGGTTCTCCACGAACCTGGTCGTGCGATTGCTCGGAGGGGACCCCAAGGCAGAGCGGGAAGAGGTCACCGAGGACGAGCTGAGGGAGATGGTCACCTCTCAGGGGGAGATCACCCCCGAGCAGCGACAGATCCTCGACCGGGCCTTCGAGATCCGCGAACGTCGCCTGCGCGAGGTACTCGTGCCGCGCCGGGACGTGGATTCCCTGGTGGCGGGCACCAAGGCGAGTGAGGGGTTGGTGCGGCTCGCCGAACTCGGCCACTCGCGCGCCCCGGTGATCCGGCGAGGGGACGTGGACGACGTGGTCGGGGTGGTCCACTGGTCGGACCTGCTCGAGGAGGACGTGGACGTCGCCGACCTGGCCAGGGAGGCGCTCCAGCTGCCGGACACCTTGTCACTGTCCGCGGCCCTGGGGCGGATGACCGCGGGCCGCCGGCAGTTGGCGATGGTGATCGGTGAGAGCGGCGCGGTGAGCGGCATCGTCTCCTTGGAGGATCTGCTGGAGGAGTTGGTCGGGGACATCAACGACGAGACCGACCCGGACCCGCGAGAGGCCACCCGCTTGGCGGGGGGAGCGTTCCGGCTACCCGGTACCTTCCCCGTGCACGACCTGCTCGATCTGGGCGTGGAACTTCGGGCACGGCCGGAGGGCGCCTACGTCACGGTGGCCGGAATGGTCCTGGTGCTGTTGGGACACATCCCGAACGGCCCAGGCGAATGGGTGGACCTGGACGGATGGAGGGCGACCGTCACCGCGGCCGACGGTCGCAAGATCGAGGAGATCCAGCTGACCCCCCGCTGAGATCCTTCGCCGCCGCTCCCCTGGGACTCAGCGCCTACGGAGCACGATGAGCAGGTTCCAGGTGATGACCTCCCGCAGCAAGGGCACGTGCACGATCGGCTTCATCCAAGTGGGCAGGTACCGCGGTCGGACGTCCACCACGTCCACGTCGGAACGGCCGCGCACCCAGCGCAACATCTCCTTGGCGTGGGCGGCGTACATGCTGCGGCCGAAGTCGTTCTTGGGCCGGTGGCCGTTCTTGCGGGTGAAACGCTCGGCGGCGTAGGACCCGCCCAGGTAGTGCCAGGGTGAGGTCTCGTGACCGCCCCAGGGCGACAGCCACAGGGTGTACGACAGATAGACCAGGCCGCCGGGGCGGGTCACCCGTACCATCTCGTCGGCCATCCGGATTCGGTCGGGCACGTGCTCCAAGACATTGGAGGAAAAACACACGTCCACGCTGCCCGAACGCAGGGGCAGGTCGAGGGCGCTGCCCTGTACCGCGTGCACGTCGGCCTCGCGTCCGTGCAGGGTCATCTCGTGAGCGTCGGAGTCCACGCACAGGCAGCGGGCGCCCTCGGCGCGTAGCGCGTCGGCGAAGTAGCCGGGACCCCCACCCACGTCCACCACGAGCCGGCCGTCCAGCGGGGTGTAGGAACGCAGTTGGGCGATGGTGTCGTGGGCGAGCTTGCCGTAGAAGAAGGCCGGGTCGCTCTGCTCCTTGCGAAACGCCGCGAACAGCCCCACGGAGCGGCCGAAGGTGGCGCGGAAGGGCACCGTTCCATCGGGGCGCACGTCGGTTCGGCCGGCGGTCACGCCAGACCTCCGACCTGGACGTAGTGCTTCAGGTGGCGCCAGTGGTCGCCGCCCCAGTACTCGTCTGAGGCCACGATCCGGCAGCCGGTCAGGAGTTCGGCCACGCGTTCGGTGCGCAGCGTGTGCATACGCATCGGGGCCGGGTAACGCAGGATCACCCGCTGGGCCAAGGCCACCAAGGGCCAGGGAACGTACTTGAACACCAGCCCCTTGAAGGTGCGCCGTTCGGACTCGGGCACGCCCAGGACCAGAGCGCCCCCGGGCCGTACCACTCGGGCGAACTCGCGGAGATAACCCTCGGCCAGGTCGGTGGGCAGGTGCTGTAGGACCAGGTCGGTGTAGACGAGGTCGAAGGAGTCGTCCGCGAACAGGGACAGGTCGGGGCGTTCGTTGAGCCGGAAGTCGATCCGGCCCTTGGAACGGTCCAAACGGCGTGCCTCGTCGAGCATGGGCGCGGAGATGTCCACGCCCACCACGCGGTCGAAGTGGGCGGCCAGGGCGTTGGACAGTCGTCCGGCGCCACAACCGAAGTCCAGGACCCGTTCCCTTCGCGGGGCCAGCCCCAACTCGTCCAGGCGCCGGACCGCGGGATCGATCTCGGCGCGCCCCGAGGCGAGGAACTCGTCTTCGTCCCACCCACCGTCACGCTTGTCGGGGTCTACGCAGACCGCCCATAGCGGCTCGGTGGAACCCAGTCGGGTCCAGTCACGGCGGACCTGTTCGAGCCCCACCGACATCACCCCCACGGTGCTGGTGACCGCCCCCGGAACAGGGCTGAGTGAAGCCTGTTCCTGTTCTGGGTGTACAGGTCATCTGGACCTGCGACAACGGTCAAGAATAAAAGTGGAACGTGTTGTATTCTGGCACCCATTTTCCGGCTTGGCCAACCTACGGCGGGGAGAATACCTATGCCGCCCGTTCCCCCTTCAGAGCGTGAGCCCGTGACCGGGGCGAACGTTGGGGATTCCGGCTCCCAGGAGAGCGGAACCACCAGAGTACGCAGGTCGGTGGAGGAGCCGCCCGAGCAGGGTCCCGCCTTCGGGGAGACCCTGCGCGAATCCCTCGCGGACCTGCGCGGAGTACGGCACGACCGGCTGTTCCAGTCGGGACTGCTCATCGTGGTGGTCTCACTGCTGCTCAAGGTCTACGTGCTGAGCGAGTCGTACTTCGTGGAGGACGACTTCTTGTTCTTCGCGATGGCCAACGCGCTCGACATGACCCCCGAGTACCTCCTGGAGTTGCACAAGGGCCACTTCATGCCGGGGGGCATGTTCCTGATCTACCTGCAGAACGCCTTCTGGCCCTACCACTGGGCGAGCGCGGCGGGCCTGATGCTGGCCTTGCAGATGGTCGCGATCTTGAGCTTCTTCCGGTTGCTGTGGGAGCTGTTCGGTCGTCGCTGGGCGCTGTTGGTACCACTCACCGTCTACGCCCTGGCCCCGCTCACCATCCCGGTGTTGGGCTGGTGGGCCGCGGCGCTCAACGCGGTGCCGTTCCAGTTGGCGATCGTACTGTCCCTGCTGTGGACCGTCCGTTACCTGCGCACCGGCCTCACCCGATTCGGTTGGTGGGCCGGGATGGCCGCTGTCTTCGGGATGCTCTTCTCGGTCAAGGCCCTGTTCTTGCCACCGCTGCTGTTCGTGTTCGCGGTGACCTTCCTCTACCCGGGCGGTCCCGTGCGGGCGGCCCGGTACGCCTTCTGGCTGGACCGCAAGTTCTGGTCGGGAATGGTCGCGCTCACCCTGGGCTACCTGCTCCTCTACCTGGCCCGGCAGAACGCCGGGGACGCCTCGGAGGGGGCCTCCGTGCCGGTGTGGGACACCGCCGTCGAACTGACGCGTCGGATGCTGACGGAAGTCTTCCCCACCGCCGTGCTCGGTGGCCCCTACGAGTGGAACCCGATCACCCCCACCGGTGGTCTGGTCGATCCGGGAGGCATGGTCCTGATCGGCTCGTGGATCGTGTTCGGCGCCATCGTTCTGGTGAGTTTGCGGCTACGCGGAGGCGCCTGGCGGGCGTGGCTCCTGTTGCTGGGCTACCTGGTGTTCGTCGACGCGATTCCGACGATCATCGCTCGCGGCGACGTATACGGCGAAGTGGGCTCGGACCCCCGCTACGTCGCCGACGCCGCCGTGGTGTTCGCCCTCGTGTTGGCGTTGGCGTTCCTGCCCACCAAGGAGGAACGGGCCCGGGAGCACACCGGGAACGCGGGGGAGGAGGGCTCTCCCCGTCGTGGGTTGAGGTTGGTGCCCCCGAATCACCTCACTCGGGTCCTCGCCCTCGTCGTGACCCTCGTCTACGCGGGTTCGGCGGGGTACTCCACCTACTCCTACGCCCAGACCCTCAGCGGGGACCGGCTTCGTGAGTACCTGACCAACGCGCGGGCCTCCCTACAGCAGGTGCCGGAGGACGCGGGGATCTACAGCCGGCCGGTGCCCGACGACATCGTTCTGGAGTGGAATGGCCCACGGCGACTCAGTTCGTACGTGTTGGCGCCATTGGCGGACGAGGACCTCGCCGACCGTATGTACGAGCCGGAAGCGGCGTCCACCGCCCACGTGTTCGACGACGAGGGGCACTTGGTGGAGGCGGCCGCGCCTTCCCAGGTCAACGCGTTCGTCCCTGATGAGGACATGGACTGCATGGAGAGCTGGGACGGTCTGATGTCCTGGTCGGTGTGGGAGTTCGGTGGGATCGAACAGGTGGCGACCATCGGTTACACCTCGGAGGAGGACGCCGACCTGGTCGTGGTGGTGGGCGATGAAGAGGTCGTCACGGAGCTGCCCGCCGCACCCGATGGCGCCTTCTGGTACGTGCCGGTCGGTCAGCGAAGCGACGTCTTCGCTCTGTTCACCGAAGCGGACAAGACCTGCGTGACCTGGGCCTCCTTGGGTCCGTTGGCGCCCGCCGCCGACCTTGAGGAGGAGACCGAGGCCCCCGAGGAGGGGGCCGAGGGCACCACCCCCGAGGACGACGACGGGGCCGAGGACGACGAGGGCTGAGCGATCAGCGTGGGGGCGGACCCGCCGGTTCTGGGCGCCGTCCCCCCGGGCCGGATACGAAGAAGCGCCGTGCCCACTTCCGGGAGGGTTCCTCCACGAACTGGAAGGTGAGTTTGCCCAACAGGGTGCTCAAGAGCAGGACCGGGAAGAAGTCCAACCAGAACGATCCGGTGAAGATCTCCTGCTTGGTGAAGTCACGCCACAGGTAGAGCACCACGAACTGCCACAGGAACAGTCCGTAGCTGATCCGGGCGAAGAACATCATCACCCGATGCCTCATCAGTGCGTCCAGCCAGGTGCCCTCCCGCCAAGGTGCGGCGGTGAACAGTGACGGTGGTGGTCCCGGGGCGGGAGGCGGAGCCAGGGCGGCAGGGGCGATCATGAAGAAGGCGAAGCCGAGGCTGGTGGCGTTCTCGACGATCGAGACCCACAGGTTGCCCGGCTCGAAGAAGCGTCCGCCCGCGGCGGGAGTGGCCTCTAGGGCGAAGAACGCGCCGGCCACCAGCCAGCACAATCCGGGGGAGGAGGCGATGGTCCTGCAGAAGCGGCGGATCGGTCCGTCCGGACCGGGTTCTCGCCAGGCCCATTCGGAGAGGACCGCCAGTGCCATGCCCACCGCGAACATACCCAGACAGCGCGGCAGCCAGGAGTGCATGTACTCGCGGGGCTCGGGCAGGTACTGCGGGATCAAGGCCAGGAACGACAGTACGGCCATGGCCGCCAGGCCCATCAGGAGTCTGCGCCCGCGTGCGTTCACGCTCTCGCCGCCGCGCGCCCACAGGTGTAGGAGCAGGGCGAAGAACGGCAGCGAGAGGTAGAAGGTGAGTTCGACCGACAGGCTCCACATCTGCCCGAGGCCGTAAGGGCCGGGCCCCGCCCAGTGGGGGGTGGTGTTGAAGGGATAGGTCAAAGTCATGACCTCGAACCAGTGCACCACGGAACCACGGTGTTCGCCTGCCCACAGCAGCAGCGCCACGGCCGCCACCACCCAGTAGGAGGGGAAGACGCGCATCACGCGTCGCCACAGGTAGGCGGGCACGTTCGGGCCACGGGTGCCGTCCAGGGCGGCACGTGCCCAGGGGCGGTACAGCAGGACTCCGGACAGGCCGAAGAACAACGGGACGGCGAGGGCCAGGGCACTGATCAACCCGCCGAGGACGCCGGGGGTGAGTACGTCACCGGTCTCCGTGGCCACGTGGACGACCAGGACCATGAGACAGGCGAAGCCGCGGATGCCGTCCAGGGAGTGGTGGCGCCCGTTCACCTGGGGGAGGAGGCGCGTGGTGTCGACGGAAGTGGGACGGGGGTCGCCGGAGGTGGAATCCTCGGGCGCGGTGGGAGTGGGCGCCATGGGACCTTCCAGAACGGGAGTGAGGAGAAACGCGTTCTACTAGAACGTGTTATAAAAATTCAGACACGCCCAGGTGACGTCGTTCACTACTGGGCAGTACTCTACCCGGAACTGAACTTAGTTCCAGATATCGACTCTCATCCGCCCAGGAGGGCACACATGCGCCGTACCGTTGCGGTCGTTCTCATCGCGCTGGGGGTCTTCTGTCTTGTCTTGGCACCCATGACACGCATGTGGATGGCCAGTTCCCTGATGAAGACTCCATTGGACTACTACAACGCCACCGTCCTCACCGGCGAGGCCACCTACTTCAACATCGAAGACGTCGAACTGGTGGAGGACGCCGACATCGAGGCGCACTCCACCCTCCGAGCCGACGTGGCCTCCAGCACCGACGACGTGGTGGTGTGGGACCAGTTCACCTGGATCAAGGACGCCGACACCGACTTCGGGATCAGCTCCAGCAGCCGCCGCGCCGGACACGATCGTGTCACGGGTGAGGCCGTCGACTGCTGCGACGCGATGATCGACGACGAGTCCGTCACCCAGAGCGGGCAGGCCTGGAAGTTCCCGTTCATGACCGAACAACGGGACTACGACTTCTTCGAGACGACCGTCGAAGAGACCGTCCCGATGGAGTTCCAGGGTGTGGAATCGATCGATGGAATCGAGGCCTACAAGTTCGTCCAGACCGTCGAGCCGACCGTCATCGGCCAGCGGGAACTCCCGCGTTCGGTCGCCGGCCTCGAAGGTGAGGGCGACGTCGTCGGCGACGAGACCTTCTCCATCGTCCGGACCTACTGGATCGAGCCGATCAGCGGTTCGCCCATCAACGTCAGCGAGGACCACCACCGTGCCGTCGTCGTCGACGGTGAGGAAGTCCTGACCCTGCTCAGTGGTGAGCTCGTCTACGACGACGCCACCCGCGCCGCGTCCATCGAGAACACCGACCAGGCCCGCGCGGTCCTCCCGCTCCTGCACAGCACCCTGCCCATCGTCGCGCTGGTGGCCGGAATCGGCCTCATCGGCGTCGCGGTGGTCCTGCTCGTCACCGGCCGCGGCGCCGATCGGTAGGACCCCCCACCCCCACCCCGAGCCCGGCCCTCGGCCCGGGGCCAGACCCCCACCGGGCCGCCCGACTCCCCCGCGGGCGGTCCGGTTTCGGCCTACTCCACCACCAACGGACCCAGAGGGGGAAGCCACGGTGACCACGTTCCCTCAGAGCCAGAACCGATCCGGGCGGAGTGATCTCGTGGGACCGCCACTCGCCTTCATGAAGGCCTGCCGGCCACGGCAGTGGCTCAAGAACCTCTTGGTGTTCGCCGCCCCCCTCACCGCCGGCGCGCTCACCGACCCTGGGGCCCTGCTCCTGTGTCTGGTGACCTTCGCCCTCTTCTGCCTGGCCGCGAGCGGGACCTACCTGCTCAACGATGTCCGTGACCTCCACCGCGACCGCCGGCACCCGAGTAAACGACACAGACCCATCGCCTCGGGTCTGCTCCCGGTTCCCGCCGCCGTGGCCGCCGGTGTCCTCTTCGTGCTCACCGCGCCCTTGGCCTCCCTCGCTCTGGGCAATCCGGGGTTGAGTACCGTTATCGGTGCGTACGTGCTGCTCACCGTGGCCTACACCCGGTACCTGAAGGACCTCGTCATCGTCGATCTCGTGGCGGTGGCCTCCTGTCACGTGCTTCGCGCCATGGCCGGTGGCCTGGTGGTCGGGGTCGCGCTCACCTCCTGGTTCGTGATCGTGGTGTCGCTGGCCGCACTACTCGTGGTGGTGGGTAAACGAGAGGCGGAACTGCGTGTCCTGGGCACCACGACCAAGGGCGGCCAAGACGAAGCCGAGGCCGAGGGCACCCCTCCCACCCGGGCCGCCCTGCTCGGCTACACCACCGGTTACCTGGCCCAGACGCGCACCATCGCCTCCGGCGCCATGATCGTCACCTACTGTCTGTGGGCCTTGGAACAAGGCGGTGGTCCACAGTCGGTCTTCCACGCGGCCAGTATCGTGCCGTTCATCATGTTCGTGCTCCGCTACAACCTGCTCGTGGACCGGGGGGCCGGCGAGGAACCCGAGGAGATCGCGCTGAGGGACCGCCCTCTCCAGCTCGTCCTCGTGGCCCTCGTCCTCCTGGTCGGACTGGGGATCTACCTGTGAGTCGACCGACCTTGCTCACCGGCTGGGGGCGCACCGCCCCCACCGCAGCCACCGTGGTGCGTCCACGCACCACCGAACAGGCGGCCGAGGCGCTCGCCCAAGCAGGCCCACGTGGCGCCCTGGCCCGTGGTCTGGGACGTTCCTACGGCGACGCGGCCCAGGCCGCGGGCGGGCTCGTCCTGGACTGCACCGAGCTCACCGGGCCGCCCAGGTTGGACATCGCCAGTGGTGAGGTCACCGCTCCCGCCGGCACGAGCCTGCGCCGCCTCGCCGCGCACCTGCTGCGCCATGGTCACTTCCTTCCGGTCGTTCCCGGAACCGGCCACGTCACCCTGGGCGGGGCGATCGCCGCCGACGTCCACGGCAAGAACCACCACGCCGACTCCTCCATCGGCGCCCACGTGCGCTCCCTGACCCTGCTCACTCCCGCCGGGCGGACGCTCGAGCTCGGCCCCGACCACGGCGACACCGAACTCTTCTGGGCGACCGTGGGCGGTATGGGGCTCACCGGTGTCATCACCTCGGTGTGCCTGGCGGTGCGTCCCGTCGAGACCGCGCACATGCGGGTGGACACCGACCGCACCGCGGACCTCGACTCCACCCTGGAGCTGATGGAACGCACCGATCAGGCCTACCGGTACACGGTGTGCTGGGTGGACCTGCTCGCCCGGGGAGCCGCCACCGGCCGTGGCGTGCTCACTCGAGCCCACCACGCCCGGATCACCGACCTGCCCGCGCCCCTGCGGCGTGAACCGCTACGCCACCGGACCAAAGCCCCGCTGGCCGCACCACCGTGGGCACCGCCGCGTCTGCTCAACCGTTGGACCGTGGGCGCGTTCAACACCGCCTACTACAACGCCGCGCCCGCACGCCGGCGCGGCCAGGCCCAGCCGCTCGGTACGTTCTTCCATCCCTTGGACGCGGTACGGGGCTGGAACCGCATGTACGGGCCGCACGGGTTCGTGCAGTACCAGTTCGTGGTGCCCTTCGGGCAGGAGGAGACCTTGAGACACGTCGTGGAGGGCCTGGCCCGGGCGGGTGCGCCGTCGTTCCTGGCCGTCCTCAAGCGCATGGGTGAGCCCACCCCGGGCCCGTTGTCCTTTCCTCGGCCTGGATGGACCCTCGCTCTGGACCTTCCCGCCGAATTCCCCGGACTGGCCGGACTCCTGCACGGCTTCGACGAACGTGTGCTGGCGGCCGGCGGACGACTGTACCTGGCCAAGGACAGCAGGGCGAGCGCCGAGATCGTGCACGCCATGTATCCCGAACTGCCGGCTTGGCGGAAGGCGCGCGAGAGGACCGACCCCGAGGGGGTCCTCGTCTCCGACCTGGCCCGCCGCCTGAAGCTCGTCTGAACTCCTGTCCGAACAGCCGGACCCTTGTGGAAGGAACTCCATGCGCGACTCGCTGGGAAGCGTGCGAACCGTCCTATTGCTGGGGGGCCGCAGCGAGATCGGCCTGGCCGTGGTGGAACGGTTGGTGCGCCAAGGTGCGCGGGAAGTGGTACTCGCCGCTCGAGGCGGGGTGGAGGAGGTACCGAGTGCCCTCAGGGCCCTGGACGCCACCGTCCACTCCCTGGAGTTCGACGCCGAAGCCGCCGATACCCACACCACCACCGTGGCCGCCGCCGTCGATCTGGTCGGTGACCTGGACGTGGTGGTGGACGCCTTCGGGGTGCTGGGTGAACAGTCCGAATACGACGGGGACCCCCTCGCCGCCGCCCGCTCCGCCACGGTGAACTACACCGGCCACGTCTCCGTAGGGCTGGCCGTCGCCGCCCGTCTGCGCGAACAGGGGCACGGGGTCCTGGTGGTGGTGTCGTCCGTGGCCGGGGTGCGGGTGCGGCGCGCCAACTTCGTCTACGGCTCCGCGAAGGCAGGGCTGGACGGATTCGCCCAAGGACTGGCCGACTCCCTGCACGGCAGCGGCGCTCGGGTCCTGGTGGTCCGTCCGGGCTACGTGGCCACGCGGATGTCCGCTCACGTGGACCCGGTGCCGTTTCCGGCCACCCCCGGTCAGGTCGCCGAGGCCGTGACCAAGGGCCTGCGGAGCGGCGCCACCACCGTGTGGGCTCCGGGCATTCTGCGCCCGGTGTTCACTGGCATGCGCCTGATGCCACGATTCGTGTGGCGTCGTCTGGGCAGGTGAAGGCGGGCGGCGCAAGGCGAGCGAGAAGCGACTCCCCGACGAGGGAAGAGCACGGATGTCGCCTGTTCGGCGAGTCCGTGGACGAAGGGGCCCACGAGGCGACGGGGCCGAGCCCTCACGTGCCGGGTCGGGGGCCTTGGGTGGGAACCGGCGGGAACCAGAGCCAGGGCCGTCAGCCCGGTCATCCACGGGAAGCCGCCTGTTGCGGCCCGGGCCGTGCATGGTCGGACGTCGATCCGGTGACTTCGCACGCTCGCTTGCGCGATCACCGAAATCGCTCAGCCTTGGACGCCGGCCGACACCTCTTCGTGGGTGAGTCGATAGAACATCAGTGGGACCAGGCAGCACAGCATCACCGCGGCCGGCAACAGCGTGCTGCCGATCAGCATCCCTCGCAGCGCGCTCTGGCTCTGCCGGACCACTTCTCCGGCGCCGGATTCGACGTAGCCGCTCACCGCCAGACACACCGACAACAGGCCGGTTCCCACGGCCTGGGCCATGGCCTCGCCCGAGGTCCACGCCCCTGACAGCACACCGCCCTGTCGCTGGCCGGAAGCATCGCCGGTGGCCAGGCAGTCCGCCAGCATCGACCACGGCAGCAGGTTCGTTCCGGACAGACCGATGCCCACCAGCATCGAGGAGAACACGGCCCCGGGAACACCCCACACCGGGATGAACAGCAGGCCCAGCCCGCCCAAGGCGAAGACGATCGCCGAGTACCCGGCGGCCCTGCGTTTGTCGATTCGCACCGACAGTCGTTTCCACAGGGGCGCCGACACGATCAGCGGAATCAGTACGCACACCATGAGGATGCTGGTGTAGGCCGGTTCCCCCATGATGTTGGCGGTCACGTAGGGCACACCCGCCACCATGGTGCCACTGGCCACCGCCATGAGCAGATTGGCCGGGAACAGCACTCGGAAGTGTCGGTGGGACAGCGCCGAACGCAGTTGGCCGAGCAGGTTCTCGGTACGAGCGGGAAAGGTCGGGCGCGGAGCCCGGCGGGTCCCGACCACGGCACCGACCATGGCCACCCCGATGACCGCACCCATGACCAGACCCATCAGACGGTAGCCCGCCACGGGGTCCTCGGGCACGCCCTGCAGGATGGGGGCCAAAGCCCCACCGAGCATCAACGCCAGTCCCACGAAGGCGGTCCGCCACGTATTGAAGGTGGAGCGCTCGTGGTAGTCCGAGGTGACCTCGCCGGGCATCGCGGCGTGCGGCACCTGGAAGACCGAGGAGGCCAGCGCCGCCAGGACGAACAGCACGACCACGTAGCCGGCGGCCTGGGCGCCTTGGAGCGGGGGACCGAAGAAGATCGCCGTGAACAACGGGGGCAGGGTCACCGCCCCCGCGAGCATCCACGGACGTCGTGGACCCCAGGCCGAACGCGTGCGATCGGACCAGACGCCGATGTACGGACTGACCACGAGGTCGATGACCTTCGGAAGGAAGATCACCATCCCCGCCAAGGCCGGGCCGACCGCGAGGGTATCGGTCAGGTAGATGAGCAGCAGGAGACCGGGGACGGTGTTGAAGATCCCCGTGGCCACGGCTCCGCTGCCGTACCAGGCGTGCACCGAGTACGGCAGCGGTCCACCTTGCTCCGATACGGCTCGGAGCGGGGCGTGCGAAGCGCCGACCGCCGTGCTCATTCGCCCGAGTCGACCTTCGCGGCCTTGGACGTGGATCCGGTGGACACGTCCACCTTGGGCCGGTCACCCGCCTCGCCGTACAGTTCCTCGTGCGCCACCGGGTCCACGTTGTGCTGGACCGGGCAGGTCGCCGGGAAGGTACCGATCCGGTCGACGTCGTAGCCCTCGGGGTAACTGCGGATGTTCGGGTTCATGTCCACCCACAGCGGTTCCTCGCGTGGCTTCATCCGGCGCACCACCTTGGCGCGCAGCCTCAATGCCACGTGGGCGGCCTTACGCCAGGCCTTGCTGGGCGGATCGTAACGGAAGGTCCGGATGAGCGAGTCGTCCAGAATCGCCATCGAGAACTTGCGGGCGAGTCCGGACACGCGCTGCGGGTAGAACGTGACCATCAGGTCCAGGGTGGCGTCGGAGACCGCGCGTCCGCCCTCGGTGTAGGCGAAGTGTTCCTCCTCGTAGGAGTCCATGAGGTCACGGAACTCCTCGTAGGTCTGGGGGATGTCCTTGATCCCCATGTACTTGCCGAGCTTGCGGTAGTAGTTCGTGATGCCCGAGATCTCGTGGTCGGACAGGCGGCGCCAGCCGTAGCCGTAGTCGTTGA
>NZ_ANBD01000110.1 GCF_000341005.1 Nocardiopsis alkaliphila YIM 80379
GCCGAGCGGGCGTTGGGCAATCATCCGCAGGCGTACTCGCACCTGGGGTTGATCCGCTGCGCCCAACTCCTGGACCGGCACCGATAGACCCGGGCGGGCCCCGGGGCAGGTGCGGAACCGTCCATCCCCTCCACCCCGCGCTCGGGCCACCCCGCGCGCGGGGACGAGGGCGCCCACGCTCCGTGCCGCTCATCCCGAACGGCGCAGTCGCCACGCCTTGGGCTGTTCCTCGTCGTGGTCCGCCCCCGACTCGGCGAAGCGTGAACGCACTCGCGCCCCACCGAGCTTGCCCCGCTCCAGGTGAACGGTGCCGCCCGTGGTCTCCACCGCGTGCCGCACGATGTCCAGCCCCAGGCCCGTCGACCCTCCGCCGCTGCTGCCGCGCCGCAACGCCGAGGTCGGATCGGCGAACCCCGGCCCGGCGTCCTCCACCACCAACGTCACCCAACCCGCGTGGGCGACCACCGCCACCGCGAAGGGCCGACCCGCGGGGGTGTACCGGAACACGTTGGCCACCAGGGCGTCCAACACCGCCACACACTCGTCCCGGGACAACGCCACCCGGGTCGGAGCCGGTGGCAGGTCCACCTCGACCTCCCGGCCCTGGTCCCGGGCGAGCAGCGACCAGAATTCCATCCGGTCGCGTACCGCCTCCGACAGGTCGCATTCGGCCTCGACGGCCTCCACCTGACGTGGGCGTACGTTGCGGATGATCTCGTCCACGTCCCGTTCCAGCTCGGCCACCGCGCCACGGATCCGCTCACCGTCGGCTCCGGGCAGGGACTCGGTGTCCAAGCGCAGCGCAGTCAGCGGGGTCCGTAGTCGGTGGGAGACGTCGGCCGCCATCTCCCGTTCCTTGGCGAGCAGGTCCTGGACCCGCTCCCCGATCGCGTTGATCGACTCACCCAGCACCACCAGGTCACGAGGGCCGCTCACCCGTATCCGAGCGTTCAACCGACCGTGCCCGATCGCCACGGCGGTGCGCGCCAGCTCGCGCAGCGCGCGCAGGGCGGGACGACTCCACCGGTCGGTCAACGCCACCGCTCCGGCGATGGCGAGCAACGCCACCGGTACCGACCAGCCCAGGGCCCGGACCAGCGTCGCGGCCGTCTCCCACCGGGGACGGAACACCTCCACCACCGCCGCCTCACCATCGGGGGTCCGCGCCCGCACCAGGTGGGTCGTCCCCTCCGCCACCGAGACGGTACGGGGATCGGAGGAAAGCGCCTGTGCCTCCACTTCCTCGGGCAGCGCCCGGCTCGCCCCCACGGTGGAACCGTCGGGCAGGTGGATCGCCAACCTCCCGGCCGCGCCGGCGGGGGTGGAGGACACCAGTCCGTGCAGCACCTCGGGGTCGGCGTCCACCCTCACCACCGCGGCCACCAGCTCCGCCTGGGTGTGGGTTTGCGTTCGCGCCCGTTCGGATGACTCCATCCAGGCCCACACCGTGACGGCCCCCAGCATGACCACCGCGACCAACGTCGCCACCAGGGCGACGGTGCGTGCCAGCAGTGCCCTCACTCCGGCGCCACCAGCTTCAATCCCACCCCGCGCACGGTGTGCAGGTACCGAGGGCGACTCGCGCTCTCCCCGAGCTTGCGGCGCAGCCAGGACATGTGCACGTCGATGGTCTGGTCGTGGCCCACGTAGGGGTGTTCGTGCCAGACGGCCTCCACGAGCTCGCGCCGGCTCACCACCCGACCCACGTGTGCGGCCAGATAGGCCAAGAGGTCGAACTCGCGGCGGGAGAGTTCCAGGGCCCGCCCCGCCAGGGACGCCCTGCGCTGGCTCAGGCTGATGGTCAGCTCGCCCACGGTCAGTTCGCCCTGATCCACGGCGCCGGCACGACCTCGGGCGGAACGGCGTAGCAACGCGTTCATTCGGGCCGCCAACTGGGCGCTGGAGAAGGGCTTGACCACGTAGTCGTCGGCGCCGTCCTCCAGTAGCCGAACGATCGAGGGCTCGTCGCCGCGAGCGGTGGCCACGATCACCGGAACGTCGCTGTGGCCACGGAGCATCCGTAACGCCGAGGCCCCGTCCAGGTCGGGCAGCCCCAGGTCCAAGACCACCAGGTCGGGCTCGTGTTCGGCGGCCTCCCTGAGCGCGTCCAAGGCGGTACCGACCGGGAAGACCACGTGCCCCAACCCACGGAGCGCGCGCACCAGGGCATCACGCACCCTCTGGTCGTCCTCGACCAGTAACACCGTTGCCATGCGCACACGTTAACGAAGGTCAACTCCTCCCGCGACCCCTCGAAACAGACGAAATGCCCTCTGGTCAGGGCGAAACGGCGATCTTAAGTCGAAAGAGACGTTACGTTAAGGCCTCCTTAGGGAAGGCGTCGCTACCGTCTTGGCACACGGCCGTCGGTGGTGCACGTCACACACCCCCGAATCGGCCTTGAAACGGTGCGGGAGGTCGAGGAAGCGCCCGCCTTGCGGAGGTGTCGTGGCAGAGATCGTGATCGAGGGCCTGGGCAAGGTCTACCCTGACGGGACCCGAGCCGTCGACGGTCTCTCACTAGAGGTCCAGGACGGTGAGTTCCTGGTGCTGGTGGGCCCCTCCGGCTGTGGCAAGACCACCGCGCTGCGCATGGTCGCGGGGTTGGAGGACGTCAGCGAGGGCACCATCCGTATCGGCGACCGGGTCGTGAACGACATGCCCGCCCGAGACCGGGACGTGGCGATGGTCTTCCAGTCCTACGCCCTGTACCCCCACCTGAACGTCTACGAGAACATCGCCTTCGGCCTGCGGTTGCGCAAGCTCCCCAAGACCGAGATCGACCGGCGGGTGCGTGAGGTGGCCAAGGTCTTGGAACTGGGCGAACACCTGAGTCGCAAACCCGGCAACCTGTCCGGCGGTCAACGCCAGCGGGTGGCCATGGGGCGCGCCATCGTCCGCGAACCTCGGGCCTTCCTCATGGACGAGCCGCTGTCCAACCTGGACGCCAAACTCCGGGTACAGATGCGCGCCCAGATCGCCCGTATACAGCGCGACCTCGGCGTCACCACCGTCTACGTCACCCACGACCAGACCGAGGCGATGACCCTCGGTGACCGGGTCGCGGTGATGAAACGCGGTGTCCTGCAACAGGTCGGTCCGCCCCAGGAACTCTACGACCGCCCGGACAACCTGTTCGTCGCCGGTTTCGTCGGCTCTCCCGGCATGAACCTGATGTGCGTCGAACTCACCGAGGACCAAGGGCGTCTTCGCGTCCACGTCGCGGACCAGACCTTGGAGTTGCCCGACGGCCTCTTGCACCGACGTCCCGCACTGCGCGGCCACGTCGGTCGCAAGGTGGTCGTGGGCATCCGCCCCGAGGACATGGAGGACGCCCGGATCGTCGGTGCCACCGAAGGCGCCACCCTCACCTCCGTCGCCGACCTCGTGGAGGCCATGGGCTCCGACGTCCTCGTGCACTTCCCCGTCGGCGCCTCCCCCGTGGTCACCGAGGACACCCGCGAACTCGCCCGCGAGACCGGCGCCGACGAGTTCCCGTCCGTAGCGGACCACGGGGTGGTGTGCGTGGGCCGCTTCAGTCCTCGCACCCACGTGTTCGAGGGCCAGACCATCACCGTCGCCGTGGACACCGAACGCATCCAGTTCTTCGACCCGACCACGGGCATCGCGATCGACCACACCTGAGGAGCATCCCCCATGCAGTTCCACCCTCCCCTCGGTACGCGCTCCCACCGTCGACGCACCGCCTGTGCCCTGCTGGCCCTGGGGTTGACCGTCACCGCCTGCGGCGACGGTGACTCCGCCACGGCCTTCGACGCCGACCTGGCCGGACGGGAATTGGAGATCGTGGGCCCCTGGGCGGGTGACGAACAGGAGGCCTTCGAGCAGGTCCTGGCCCTCTTCGAACAGCAGACCGGCGCCACCGTCTCCTACAGCGGAGCCGGTGACGACCTTCAGACCGTCCTACAGACCCGCGTCCAAGGCGGTGACGCACCCGACGTGGCGCTCATCCCCCAGGCAGGGCTGATCGAGCACTTCGCCGCCGAGGGCGTGCTCGTTCCCCTCTCCGAGGAGGTCGTCCAGACCCTCGACGAGAACATGGCCGGAGTCTGGACCGAGATCGGTTCGGTGGACGAGCGCCCCTATGGGGTCTACCTCAAGGTCGCCAACAAGTCCCTGGTCTGGTACAACGACGGACTCTTCGCCGAGACCGGCGCCACGCCACCGCCGACCTGGGAGGAGTTCGTCGAACTCTCCGACAACCTCGCCGACACCGGTATCAGCCCGCTCTCCATCGCCGGGGCGGACGGCTGGGTGCTCACCGACTGGTTCGAGAACGTCTACCTACAGACCGCCGGGCCACGGATGTACGACCGACTCAGCAGGCACGAGATCCCCTGGACCGACCCCAGCGTCGAGGTCGCCCTGCGCACCCTCGCCGAGGTCTGGGGCAACGAACGCCTGCTCCTGGGCGGCACCAGTGGCACGCTGCAAACCGACTTCCCCACCTCGGTCGTCAACGTCTACGGCGACGATCCCGAGGCCGCCATGGTGGTGGGGGCCGNGGGGTGGTCGGTGCCGGTACCAACGCCACCGTCGGTGACGACGCCCGGATCTTCCCGTTCCCCTACGTCGACGGTGACGGTGAATCGGTGGTCGTGGCCGGGGACGCCGCCGTGGCCATGAGCGAGGGTGAGGCCACCATGGAACTGCTGCGCTTCTTGGCCACCACCGAGGCGGCCGCGGAGTGGGCCGCCCTCGGCGGGTTCGTCTCGCCCAACCGTCACCTGACCGCCGACGACTACTCCGACCCGATCACCGGTCAGGTCGCCGAACAGATCGTCCTCGCCGGTGACGGTGTCCGCTTCGACCTGTCCGACCTGCAACCCGCCGCCTTCGGGGCGACCGTCGGCGACGGCATGTGGCAGAGCCTCCAAGACTTCCTGGGCGACCCCTCCGACGTCGAGGGCACCATGGAACGTTTGGAGTCCGAGGCCGCCCGTGCCCATGGCAAGTGACCTCCCCACACGCGACCGAGGCTTTCGATGACCACGTCCCACGACACCGCCCCCACCGCCGCGGACCCCGCCGAATCCGCCGGTGGGGGAGCCACCCCACGCATCGGCCCCTCCCGGTCGCGTCGCCTGTTCGGTCCGGCCACGCTCTTCCTGCTGCCCGCGCTGTTGTTCCTCGCCGTGTTCCTGGCCTACCCGGCCCTCTACTCGGTGGTGCGCAGCCTCTTCGACGCTTCCGGGGCACGGTTCGTCGGACTCGAGAACTACGTCCACATGTTCACCGACGACCGCACCCTCACCGCGATCCGCAACACCGGGATCTGGGTGTTGGTCGCCCCGGCCCTGGTCACCGGGCTCGGGCTGACCTTCGCGGTCCTGACCGAGCGCGTCCGTTGGGCGACCGCCTTCCGGATCCTGCTGTTCATGCCCATGGCGATCTCCCTGTTCGCCTCCGGAATCATCTTCCGCCTGGTCTACGACGAGAACCCCGACCGGGGTGTGGTCAACGCGGCCGTGGTCACCGTCCACGACGTCTTCGTCTCCCCTTCGGAGTACCCCGGGGCCCAGCCGCGTGAGGACGGCTGGAAAGCCGACACCGCACTCGGCGGTTTCACCAGCTCCACTCCCCACGAACCCGGTCAGGTCGTCGAGGTCCCCATGGTGGGCGTGCGCCCCGGAGACCTGCCCGAACAGGCCGCCCCGGCCATCCCGCCCGCCCCGGCCCAGGGGCGCATCCAAGGAGTGGCCTGGCTGGACGTGGCCCTGGACGGTGAGGCGGGCGCCCTCGACGACGATGAGAACGGTATGCCACGCCTGAGGGTCGAGGCCCTCCAGGACGGCCGGGTGGTCGCCATGGCCACCACCGGCGACGACGGCCGCTTCACCCTGTCCGGCCTGGAACCGGGGGAGTACTCCCTGCACCTGGGCGCCGACAACTTCACCGAATCCTTCCGTGGCCTGACCTGGCTCGGACCCGCCCTGATCACCCCGGTGATCATCTCCTCCTGGGTGTGGATCATGACCGGGTTCGCGATCACCTTCATCGCCGCCGGACTGGCCGCCATCCCGCGTGACGCCCTGGAAGCGGCCAGGGTCGACGGCGCCACCGAATGGCAGGTGTTCCGCAAGGTCACCGTGCCACTGCTCGGACCCCTGCTGCTGGTGGTCTTCGTGACGTTGGTGATCAACGTGCTCAAGATCTTCGACCTGGTGTTCGTCATCGCCCCCGGATCGGTACAGGCCGACGCCGGTGTCATCGCCCTACAGATGTGGCAGGTCTCCTTCGGCGCGGGCGGAAACCAGGGACTGGGCAGCGCGCTCGTGGTCCTGCTGCTGGTACTGGTCCTGCCGATCATGTACTTCAACATCCGCCGGTTCCGACGGGAGCGCCCATGAGCACCACCTCCAAGAACTCGCCCTCCGTCGTCGAGGTCTCGGTCTCCGGCGCCCCACGACGCGGCCCGGCCTCCCGCCTGGTGAGCCGCCTGGGATCGGGAACCCTACAGTTCCTCCTGGTCGCCGTCGCCCTGTTCTGGATGGTGCCGGTGGTGGGTCTGCTCCTGGTATCGCTGCGTTCGGAGGCCGACAACACCAACAGCGGTTGGTGGACGGTCCTGCTCAAGCCCACCGAGCTGACCCTGGCCAACTACCAAGGGCTGGTGAACGACGACGTCATCGTCCAGTCGTTCCTCAACACCGTCTACATCTCGGTGCCCTCCACGATCCTGGTCGTGGGAATCGGCGCCCTGGCCGCCTACGCCCTGGCGTGGATGGACCTTCCCGGACGGGACTGGATCATGGTCGCCGTGGTGGGCCTGTTGGTGCTGCCCGTCCAGGCCGCGCTCATCCCCATCGCCCAGTTGTACGGAGCCCTGGGCATCTTCGGTTCCATCCTGGGCGCCATCCTGTTCCACGTGGCCTTCGGACTGCCCTTCGCGGTCTTCTTGCTGCGCAACTCCTTCATCGCCATCCCCCGGGACCTGCTGGAGGCGGCACGCATGGACGGGGCCCGTGAACTGCGGATCTTTCGCAAGGTGGTCCTGCCGGTGGCCCGGCCCGCCCTGGCCTCCTTGGCGGTCTTCCAATTCCTGTGGGTGTGGAACGACATGCTCGTCGCCTTGGTGTTCACCAGCCCGGACTCGGCCCCGCTGACCGTGGCGCTGCGCTCCCAGCTGCGCCAGTTCGGCACCAACGTCGACGTCCTGGCCTCGGGCGCCTTCCTGTCCATGCTGGTACCGCTCCTGGTGTTCTTCGCCTTCCAGCGGTACTTCGTCCAGGGGGTGTTCGCCGGCTCCACCAAGTGACCATGAACCAGGCGGCCACGGTCGTGCCCATCCCTCCCTCCATACGACCGCTTCCGGCCGTCGAGCCCCGCGGAGATCACCCCCCTCCGCGGGGCTCTCCCCGTTCTCCCACAGGGCGGTGAGGCGGCTCGTCCACGGCCCCGACCCGGGGCGGTGACCACCCCGGCCCGCTCCGGCCCGGATTCAGCGGGGTGGCAGTCGCGGGGCGCGTTCGCCCGCCATCCACAGCCCCAGTTCGTGCCGATCCACCAAGACCATCCCGTCACCGGCCTCGCGCACGGCCTCCCGGGTGAACCCGTTCGAGGCGACGAACATCCCCAGGTACCCCAGGTGCCCCCCGGCCAGCGCCCCGAGGAACGCCCGCACCTCGTTGGGCGGCACCGGCCGGCGCCACCGCTTGCACTGCACCGCGATGGGCCTGCCGTCCGGGGTCTGCGCGCGCAGGTCCACCCCGCCGTCGAAGGCCCCGCCCACCGTCGTCACCCGTGTGTACCCGTGGGCGCGCAGTAGCCGCGCCACGTGTTCCTCGAACTGTCTCCCGGTCATCGTGTCGATCCCCGCGATCCCGGTTCGTGAGACGATCCACCGCTCCCGGGCCGACCGCAGCCGCGACCATGCCCACCACCCCATCGCGAGCAGTACGAGCACCGTCACCGCACCCACGGCCATCCACACTCCCGGGCGGTCGGCGTGGTCGTACAGCCACCCCAGACCCAGCAGGACGAGCACCACCGTCAGTGGCAGCGCCTCTCGCAGCCGTCCTCGCCGTCCACGTCGTACACGTCGTACACGTCGTACACTCACGTTCCTCCCAAGGGGCGGGGCATGGCGAGCACATCCTCGCACGCGAGAACGACATCTCCACGCGGCGACCCGACCGGCGTGACCAAGCCGACCGGGGATCCCCCGCCGACCGGGACCGGGACGCACCCGGACACTGTCACAATGGCCCAGGCGTGGTGTTCGCACACAGGGGTGTGGACCTTTCGACCACGACGACCACGAGGACATGGGGGTGGAAGCCGTGGTCGAACGCGCGGCGCTGGACCTGGACGCGCTCGCCGTCAGCGACCGCTTCCGCCTGTTCAACTTCACTCGACGCGACGACCACGTCACCTACCTGTGGATCCTGCGTGCCGTGGACCGCCTCCGTGAGGTCCACCAGGTCCAGGTCGGCGCGCACGAGGTCGAGGCGGTCCTGCGCGAACTCGCCGCCCACCACCCCGACGCCCCCATCGTGGCCGCCGCCGACCTGCGCCGCCGTCTCGACGAACTCGCCACCGACGGTCTGGTGCACCGCTTCGACGACGCCTCCCGCGCCGGCACCCTGGCCGGTTACCGTAACCGCCAATCCGTCTACCAGTTCAGCGAACTCGGATATCGCGCCTACCAGGCGGTCGAAGGAGTCCTGGGCGCCCGGGTGGAGGACGTCAACCTGTCCCGCCTGGTCTTCTCCGACGTGTTGGAGGACCTTGGCGCCCTGGCCCAGGCCAGCCGCACCGGCCGGGTCGAGGACGTCTACCGTCGCCTGTCCCGCCTGGACTCGGTCATGGAGGAGATGGGCCGGCGCTCCGCCCAGTTCCACGTGACCCTGGGGGAGATCCTGCGCTCCACCGAAGCCTCCCCCGAGGTCTTCCTGCGCCACAAGAACGCCCTGCTCGTCCACCTGTCCGACTTCATGGCGGAGTTGGACCGCTACCTGCCCCGCCTGGACCACGCGGTCCGCGAGGTCGAGGCCACCGGTCTGAGCACCCTGCTCTCCCGTGCGGCCGACGCCGACGAACGCCTGTTCATGGCACGGGCGCAACGCCTGGAGGACTGGAACCGCCGCTGGCGGGCCCTGCGCGCCTGGTTCGCCACCGAGGGCGGGGCGCCCACCCGGGCCGCCGAACTCGGACAGGCCACCCGCTCGGCCGTCTCCGGGGTGGTGGCGCTCCTGCGCCAGATCACCGAGGCCCAGCGCGGCGGCGTCAACCGCTCCACCCAGCTGCGCCACCTGGCCGCGTGGGTGTTCGACACCCCCGACGACGGCGCCGCCCACGCCCTCATGGGTGCCGCTTTCAACACCCGTTCCGCCCGCCACCTGGGCGTGGCCCACGAGGACGGCGACGAGTTCCCACCCTCCGCCTCCTGGCACGACGCCGCCGGGGTGGAGGTCTCGGTCACCCTGTTCCGCAACGACCGCTCTCCCACACCCGGAGTGCCCAAACCGGTGCGCCAGGACCGGGGAGCCCGTACCGAACTGCGCCGCGAGCAGGCACTGCGACGGCAGAGCGAGAAAGCCTCCGCCGCACGACTGGTGCGAGAAGGCGCCTACGACCGTGTCCTGGACGATGACGACACACGGATCCTGCTGCGCCTGGTCACCAAGGCCCTGGAATCACGCTCGGTGGTCGCCGGACGGTTGGGATCGGCCACCGGGGACGACGCCGGCACCCTGGTGCGGCTCCCGCCC
>NZ_ANBD01000111.1 GCF_000341005.1 Nocardiopsis alkaliphila YIM 80379
GGGCGACCTCCACCTGCCCGGGTTCCGCGTCGAGATCGCCGCTCGCGGCACCCACCGGACCGGAAAGAAGAAGTGATGGCCAAAGCCACTCGCCCACGGGTCCCCGACGTGGACCTGGGCACCTACCAACAGGCCGTACGCCGGGTGTTGACCTGCGACGTCATCACCGCCTCCCGGCCCCGCCCCGGCGTGCTCGACCAGGTCCTGTTCTGGGCCGACCAGATGGCCCAGGACCTGCGCGCCCTGTTCGGCTACCGGCTCATCGCCACCACCGATCACGTGCGCCTGGTGCGCGAACTCGACCTGCTCGACCCCACCCAGCGTCAGGTGTTCGCGCGTAAGGGCCGCTCCTTCGACCGGCGACGCCTGGCCTACCTGTGCCTGGTCCTGGCGTCCTTCCAACGCTCCCGGGTCGAGATCAGCCTCGGCGACCTGGTACGCCGCTTCACCCCCTTGGCCAACCGGATCCAAGGGCTGGGCTACGAGCCCACCGACTCCTCCCACAAGGCCGCCCTGGTGGACGTGGCGCACTGGCTGCTGGAGCGGGGCGCCCTGCACCTGTCCGACGGGTCGGTGGAGGCCTGGGCGCGCGGGGGCGAACACGCCGACGCCCTGTTCGACATCGATCACGAGATCTGCGAGATCCTCTTTCGGCCCAGCCGCCCGGTCCAGCACCTGCACAGCTCCGCCGGGCTCCTCAACGATCCGCCCGGACCGGACACCGCACCCGAACGGGTGGCCCAGCGCGCCCGCCGCCTGCTGGTGGAGTACCCGGTGGTCTACTACGCCGACGTCGAACCCGAGGTCGCGGCCCTGCTGCGCACCAAGGGCCTGGTCCAGGAGGTGGCCCGCCTGACCGGCCTCGAAGTGGAACGCCGGGCCGAAGGGGTGCTGCTGGCCGACCCGGCCGGGAACTTCACCGACCGCGCCTTCCCCGGTAGGGGAGGAGCGGTGACCCGCACCGCCGGACTGCTCCTGGCCCAGATCGCCAACCACTTCGAGGAGTCCTGGGCGGCCCTGACCCACCTGCCCGCCCCGGGCCCGCTGCACGAGCAGGCCGACCTGGTGGCACGAGTGGACGCCGCGCTGCCCCGGGAAGGGGTCGTGGCGGAACTGGCCTGGCAACGCCCTGAACACGCACCGCACCCGGCCGAACCGGCCACGGTGCCCCTGGTGGAGCGCGAGCGGCTGGAGGGGATGGTCGCCGACCTGTTCGAAGAATTCGGCTCCGCGTCCTTCACCGCCGCCTGGCAGAACGACCCGCACGGCCTGCTCGACGCCGCGTTGGACCTGCTCGGTGACCTGTCGCTGGTCCGCCCCGTCCCCGGCGGGGTCCTGGTCACCCCCGCCGCACTGCGCTACCGCAACATCCAAGGAGCGCTACCCGAACGCCCCGACACCGGTCTGCTGCCCTTCGGCCCGCTCACATCGAATCCCGCCCCGAACTTCGAACAGCCCCCTGATCCGGCACCGGAAACCGACGCCCAGAGCACCTTCGACCCAGGAACCGAGGACGTAGCGCCATGACCCGCAGGAGCGACCGTTTCCGACCCAACCGGGCGGGGATCGTCAACATCTGGGACTACCGGGACGAAGAGTTCGTCTTCGCCGACGGACGTCTGGTGCTGCGCGGACACAACGGCTCGGGCAAGACCAAGGCGCTGGAGGTGCTGTTCCCCTTCGTCCTGGACGGTTACACCGACGCCCGCAGGCTGGACCCGTTCAGCGGCCAGAACCGCACCATGAAGTCCAACCTGCTCTACCGGGGCGAGGAGTCCGCCTACGGTTTCGTGTGGATGGAGTTCGCCCGCCAACGCGACCAGGACGAACCCGAGGGCACCGAGACCGTCACGCTCGTCATCGGTCTGCGCGCCCACCGTCACCGCGACGGCGTCACCCCCTCCTTCTTCGTCACCGATCAGCGCCTGGGCGTGGACTTCGGGCTGCTGTCCGAAGACAACCGGCCCCTCACCGAACGCCAACTCAAGGCCGTCCTCGGTGAGGACGCCCACCACAACAGCGCCACCGACTACCGCAAGGCCGTGGACGCCCGCCTGTTCGGTCTGGGTGATCGCTACGTCCAACTCCTGGACCTGCTGCTGGCCCTGCGCCGTCCCCTCCTGGCCAAGGACCTGGACCCGGAGAAGGTCTCGCACACCCTCACCGGCGGCCTGAGTCCCCTGGACGAGACCCTCGTGGACCAGGCCGCCCGCGACTTCGCCAACCTCGCCGCCGTCCAGAGCAGCTTCGCCGCCGCCACCGCCTCCCACGAGGCCGCCCGCACCTTCGGCACCGTCTACTCCGACTACCTCACCGTCAACGCCCGCCACCGCGTGTCCCGGGTCCACGCCTCCATCGAAGGGGCCACCACCCACGCGCGCGAGATCACCACCGCCGTCAAGGACCTCGAACAGGCCCTCACCGATCGCGACCAGGCACGTGCCCGAGCAAAGGAGGCGGCCCAGACCAAGGACCGGCTCACCGCCGAACACGACGCCCTCCAACGGCACGAGACCTTCCGCGACCAACAGACCCTCCGACTCAGGCGAAGCGCCAACGAAGAACGCGCCCGCGGCATCCTCACCCGGACAGAACGGGTGGACCGACAACGGGAGGAGATCGGCCGGCTCAACGGTGAAGCCACCCGCGTCGCCGACCGGGTCGAGCGTGGACTCACCCACGCCGAGGAGCTGCGCACCGGACTCATCGAGGCGGCCGAACGTTCCGGCATCGGCCACGACGCCGAAGGCGACGTCGACACCGGCACCGAGTTGATCGAAACCGCCAAGGCCCGGGCCGGTGCCCGCCTCGACGACGTCCGCGCCGTCCGCGAACGTCTGCGCGACCAAGGCGAGGCCGAAGCGGAGCGCACCCGCGCCGAACTCACCGTGACCCGGGCCGAAAAGACCCTCGACGAGCACGAACGCGCCTGCCTCACCGCGCAGGAGGAGCTGTCCGAGCTTCGCCACGCCACGGCCCAGGCCCTGCGGAACTGGTCCGAGCGCTGGGAGGTCATCGGACCCGAAGGTGCCCAAAGCCTGCACGAGGCACTGAAGACCTACGGTGAACCCGGCACCCCCACCCTCGCCCAGGTCTTCGACGAACACGTGCACCAACGACGCCTGGAAGCGGCCGGCCACGTCCAGGGCCTGGGAACCGAACGCGAGGACCTCGGTCGAAGGCTGTTCGAGGCCCGCCGCGAACGCGACCACGTGGCCGCCGAACGCGACGACGACCCACCGGCCGACCCGCTGCGCCCGGCACCCCGCGCCGATCGCCCCGGTGCGCCCCTGTGGCGGCTGGTCCGCTTCCGCGATGACCTCCCCACCGAGCGGGCCGCCGCTCTCGAAGGCGCCCTGCACGGTGCCGGGCTGCTCACCGCCTGGATCCACCCCGACCCCGACCTCACCCGCGAGGCCCTCGCCCAGAGCGAGGCCGACGCCTACCTGCTGCCCGAGGCGGTGCCGTCCAACGGACCCACCCTGGCCGACGTCCTGGTCCCCGAAACCCAGGAACACGTGCCCACCGACACCATCTCCACCCTGCTGTCCAGCATCCCCCTCAGCACGGAAGCCGGCACCCAGGCCCCCTGGGGGGTGGACGAGCGGGCCCGCTTCCGGTTGGGCCCCCTGGTCGGTGCCCACCCCAAACCCGTCGCCGAGTTCATCGGTGCCACCAACCGCGCCCAACGCCGCCGCGAACGCCTGCGGACCTGGGACGAGCGCATCGGTGAGCTCTCCACCCGGTGCTCCGAGCTCGACGAACGACTCACCCGGGCCCAAGAACGACTCAAGGACTTCGACCGGGCCCGTCAGGACCTGCCTCGGGCCACCGACGTGGCCAAGGCCGTGCGCACCCTCGAACACCACTCCACCCTGCTGGCCGCGGCGCGCGGTGCCCGAGCCGAGGCCAAGCGAGAGCTCGACGCCGCCATCGCCCAGGTCGACGCGCAGCGCCGACGGGTCCGCGCGGTGGCGGCCGAACGCACCATGCCCACCCGGGCCGAGGACGTCGACGCCATCGCCACGGCCGTCGAAGCCTTCCTCCGAACGGCGCACACCCTGCACACCACCCGCGCCGACATCGCCGAGTACACCCGTGACCTCGACGAACGTCGGGATACCATCGAGCGGTTGACCCAAGCCCTGGAACGGGACCGCGCCGAACTCGAACACGAGCACTCACAGCACACCCGTGAGGCCGCGGAACTGGCCACCCTGGAAGAGGCCATCGACGCACCCGCCCGTGAACTTCTCGAGCGCATGGAAAGGGTCGAAAGCGAACTCCGAACGGTGCGGCGACGCGTCGACGAAGCCGAGCAGGAGGCGGAACGGGCCCAGATCCTGGCCGTGCGCTCCGAGACCCTGCGCGACAGTGGCGGCCGCGCACTCACCCAGGCCCTGAACACCCTCCTGGAACACGCCTGGGCCTTGGCCGAACTCGCCCGGCCCGACGTACGCATGATCTTGGGGGTGGACTCCACCGCCACCTGGCCGGCGCCCGCCCAGTGGCCCGATGCCGAAGAAGCCTCCCAAGGACTCCTCACCGGGCGGATCGACACGGTCGGCGACGCCCTGCCCACGAGCGCGGTGGAACTCATGGAGGCCATGGCCGCCGAGGTCGGTTCCACCGAGGTTTCCGAGGGCGAGCTCAAAAGCGCGAGCACCCGCCTCTCCCAGGCCCTGCGCACCTTCCAAGAAGCGCTCGGCGGTGACGCCGAGGGCTACCGCGTCGACCACGAGGTCGGTGCCGGCGGCCTGGTCACCGTGCACGTCAACGACGAGAACGGCCGCACCCCCGTGGCCGTCTTCACCCGTGCCGTGGCCGAACGCGTCCAGGAACAGGGCGCGCTTCTACGTGAAGAGGAACGCGGGGTCCTGGAGGACGAACTGCTCGGCGGCATCGCCCAACAGATCCACGAACGCATCCGTACCGCCAAACAGCTCGTGCGGGCCATGGACCGCGACACCCGCGCCCGCCCCATGTCCTCCGGAACCCGGGTGGGCATCCGCTGGTCCCGCTCGGAAGCGCTCACCGAGCACCAGGCCAGGGCCACCGAGCTGACACGCCACGACAGCGCCGGACTGGGCCCCCGCGGCCTGGGGGAGTTGCGCACCCTCCTGCGGCAGATGATCCGCGACCACCACGCCGCCCACCCCCGCGCCGGCCACAAACAGGTGCTGTCCGCCGTGCTGGACTACCGCACCTGGTACCGGTTCGAACTACGCCTGGCCGTGCCGGGCAAGGACGAGGTCACCCTCACCAAGAACAAGCACGAACAGATGTCCGGCGGTGAGAAGTCCGCCGCCATCCACCTGCCGCTGTTCGCCGCCGCCAACGCCCTGTACACCTCGGCCCTTGCCACCTGCCCGCGCGTGGTCGCCCTCGACGAGGCGTTCGCCGGCATCGACGACCGCTACAAGCCCGAACTCATGGGCCTGACCGTCACCTTCGACCTCGACATGTTCATGACCGGCCACGACCTGTGGGTGCACTACGACAGCGTCCCCATGGCCGCGCACTACGACATGCACCACGACAAGGCGAAAAGCATCGTCTCGGCCATGCTCATGCTCTGGGACGGCGAACAGACCCTGGACGCCGACGCCGGGTTCGCCGGCAACGAGGAGCTGGCCGCCGAACTGCTCGGGATCACCCCCACCCGGCGGGTCCCCCGTTCCACCGCCGGAACCCTCCTGGCCGAAGTGGAGGGCACCGGTTGAACCTGGACCGCTTCCGTGGCCCCCACTACGCCGCGCTACTGAGCAAGGCCCGCACCGAGCTGGAAAACCGCGACGGTCAGCCCCAGGGCACCTTCACCCTCAAAGGCCTGACCGAACAAGAGGTCGCGCACGTCCAAGGTCTTTTGGGCAGTGTTCCAACGAGCAGGCCCGATCGAGTGAAGGTCGACTTGGCCAGGCTCGACACCGTCCTGCGCAACGGCTACGGGATCGGCCTGTTCGAACTCTTGGAGACCCTGGGGCCCGCACTACGGCTCAAGAGCCGGGTCCAAGAAGAGGAACGACGACTACGGGCCCAGGTCCTCGCCCCGGCCCTGGCCAGTCCGCTGTACCGAACCGACTGGTTCCGTGCCTGGCTCGACGATCGCCGAACTCGAAGCGCCATCACCCAACGGGTCAACAGAGCCGACACCGACGGCCTCGGGCACGCCGTTCGAGTCCTGGAGGCCATCGAAGCCCACGACACCGACAGCGCGCCCCTGCTCTTGCCGCACCTGGCCGTCCAGGTCACCGGGGACACCAAGGCCCTCGACCACGGGCGTCCCCTGGCCACGCTCGTCCAGTCGGCCCTGGCCGAGCGATCGGGCCGCGAACGCCCCGAGGGGGCCGAGGAACGCCGTGCCCTGTGGGAGGAACACGACGTGGTCCAGGACGACCTGGCCAGCCGTGTGCTGGTCCTCAACCTGCCCGCGCACGGCGACGTGCTCGGGGCGTGGATGAGGGAGGCGGCCGAACATGGTGTCCCACTCCAGGTGACCCTCCACCAGCTGGTGCGCTTCCCACCCAGGCCCATCGCGCGCGTGATCCACGTGTGCGAGAACCCGGCGGTACTCCGCCAAGCGGCCGAAGACCTGGGACCACGGGCGGCTCCGCTGCTGTGCACCGAGGGTTGGCCCTCGGCCGCCTTCCACCGGCTCGCCACGGCCGCCCGTACCGCCGGGGCCCATCTGCGCTACCACGGTGACTTCGACTGGCCCGGCATGGCGATGACCCTGCGGATGACGGAGCGCTACGGGGCCCGGCCATGGCGCATGAGCGCCGCCGACTACCTGGCGCACCCTTGCGCGGAACGGCATCGGCTCGAAGGGAACGCGCGCCCCACCCCCTGGGATCCGGACCTGGCCACGGCCATGCGAGAACGCGGCCACGCCGTCTTCGAGGAGTCGCTCATGCGGACGCTGCTGGAGGACCTTCGCGTCCAGCCACCTCATCGAGCACCGACCACCGGCCACGGGAACAACGTCGTGGTTCGTCCGGAGTAAGCCCCCCGACCCGGGAAGGGAAACACGTTGAAGGTCATCGAACGGATCGCCGGATTCGTCGGCAGGTGGTTCGCGCCGCTGGTGCTGGCGGGGGCAGCGGTGGGCCTGGCCATGCCGGCCCAGGCATCCCTGATCACCCCGTACGTGTCCCTGCTGCTCGGCGTCATCATGTTCGGCATGGGGCTGACCCTGCGCCCGGTGGACTTCGCGATCGTCGCCAAGCACCCCGGGGCCGTCCTGCTCGGGGTGGCCGCCCAGTACACGATCATGCCGCTGCTGGGCTGGGGCATCGCCCACCTGCTGAACCTGCCGCCGCTGCTGGTGGTGGGCATGGTCCTGGTGGGCGCCGCACCAGGAGGCACCGCCTCCAACGTCATCGTCTACCTGGCTCGCGGCGACGTCGCCCTGTCCGTGGCGATGACGTCGATCTCCACCATGCTCGCGCCGCTGGCCACCCCGCTCCTGGTCCTGGCACTGGCCGGGTCGACACTGAACGTCTCGGTGGCCGACATGTTCGTGTCCATCCTCCAGGTCGTCCTGCTCCCGGTGTTGGCCGGACTGTCGCTGCGCACCTTCGCCGACCGCGCCGTCGGCAAGGTCCTGCCGGTGCTGCCCCTGGTGTCGGTCACCGGCATCGTGCTGGTCGTGGCCGGGATCGTGGGCGCCAACGCCCAGGCCGTGCTCGGTGTCGGTCTCGTGCTGGGAGTGGCCGTCATCGTGCACAACGCCCTCGGCCTGGCCCTGGGCTACCTCATCGGTGTGCTCGGCCGCCTGCCCGACACCTCCCGTCGCACCCTGAGCGTGGAGGTCGGGATGCAGAACTCCGGGTTGGCCGCGAGTCTGGGCGCCACCCACTTCGAGCCGCTCGCCGCCCTGCCCGGTGCCCTGTTCTCCGTCTGGCACAACATGTCCGGTGCGCTCGTGGCCACCTACTGGGCCCGCCAGGCCCCCAGGAACGTAGCGGACACCGAGGGCGAACCCGAACACACCTGAACAGGACTTGCCCCCTGGGCACCGACCATGGCAGGCTCTGGCCCCGACATCCCCCGAGAAGGACGGAAGAACACACCCGTGGCCGCCAAGAAGAAGAAAAAGCGCAAGCCCGGAAAGAGCACCGAGATCCACCGTGGTCCCACCCGTGACCCCGGAGCCACCGGCAACGTGGGCTGCTACTTCATCTTCGCGGCGATGCTCGTCATCGCCCTGATCATCGTGCTGCTGGAGGTCTTGGGCTGAAAGTCCCGGCGGCCACCCTGCTCGTCCGGAGGCACACCCGCTTCCCCTGGCCTCAAGCCGGCAACGCCCCTTCCTGGAAGCGGCCGTGCGAACACACGTGGCCCGTCACCGCGGGCGCATGACCGAGCGACATCGCCTGGCCGCCCCATGTTCGGAGTTCCTCCTGATCGCCCTGTCGTCCCTCTCGGGGTGCCTTCGTCGAACGATGCGTCATCTGCGCCATCGGCCCGCCGCCACCGAAGGTCACCGTCTCCTCGCCCTGCCCGGGTAGGCGCCCCGGCCCGCTCCACCCCCGTATCGGGTGGCCTTCGCGCTGCCGGTACCGCTGAGAGGCGACCTGCTTGGACCCCGAGCGACCGCTGACCCCCGTCAACGAGTGACGGGGGTGCCAACACGGGAATCTGCCGGAGACACTCGGGGCTCCATGGACCGGACCGGCCCCGTGGGGTTCGGGGCCCATGAGGCCCCCATCCAACAGGGGCCCCATGCGTCCCCTCTCCCGGGTCGCAAGCAAGACCGGGAGGATCGGGAACTGTCTCAGAATCGCAAGCAGCGCCCGAATCTGGTATCCCAAGGGTTTGGGGCGGGAAGCTTCCACGATCCCAGAACACGCCCCGACCTGCGTGAACTTCGTGGAATCCGCCGGAAACGACTCTTCGTCGAAAGCGGGCTCCCACTCACCTTCGAGGCGGTTGCGGCACCCGCACACCGCTCATCCATCGCGCCAGACCCTCCCGGTCCACCAGGACCATGTGGCCCTCGCCCTGGTCCACGGCGGCCTCGGTGAAGCCGGAGGAGGAGACGAAGATCCCCTCATAACCCTCGTATCCGCTGTGCAGCACTCCGATGAAGGCGCGCACGTCGTTGGGTGGTACCGGGTTGTTCCACCTCTTGCACTGCACCACGACCTCTCGACCATCGGGAGCACGTCCCAGGACGTCGGCCCCGCCGTCGTCGGCCCCGCCCACCACGGTCACCGCCGTGTAGCCGTGCACCCGCATCAGCATGGCGACGTGCTCCTCGAACTCCACGCCCGTCATCGCGTCGACCTCGGACAGGTCCACCCGCTCCAGCGCTTCGCGCTCTCGGGCCACCCGCCATCGATAACGGCCCCACCACACCAGGGCCGCCACCGTCAGCGCACCCAGAAGCCACAACATCGGGCGCGCCGCGCTCTGGGCCACCCACGCGCCGAGCATCAGCGCCACGACCAGTCCCAGGACCAGCCCGTAGCGGTGGCGCCACACGATCCGCCACTCTCGGGGGGTGCGCTCGGCCTTGGTCTCGTCGTCCGGGGAGATGTCGGTCATGGCAGGGATCTTCCCCGTGTGGGGCGAACGTCACCACCCATGGAAGGTCGTCCCTGTGGCCCTCGCCACCCACCCTGGCGACCCGGGCCTATATGGTCCCAACGAGGGTCGATGTCCGTTTTCAAGGTGAGGGAGGCCGATCCATGAGCGAGCACCGCAGGATCTTGGACCGTGTGTACGCCCTACGAAGCCCCGAAGAGGTCGAGGGCACCTACGACGAGTGGGCCGCGACCTACGAGCACGACACCACCGAGGGGATGGGCTACGCCGCCCCCGCCCACGCCGCCGAGCGCCTGAGCCGGCTGCTCGATGGCCGCCCTCGGGCCGAGATCCTCGACGCCGGATGCGGCACCGGCCTGGTCGGCGCCGCCCTGGCCGAGCACGGATTCCAGGTCATCGACGGCCTGGACCTGTCCACGGCGATGCTGGAGGAGGCCCGGGCCAAGGGCGTCTACCGTGACCTGGGCAAGGCCGACCTGACCCGGCGCCTGCCCGCCGGGGACGACTCCTACGACGCGGTCATCTGCGTAGGCACCATGACCTCGGGCCACGTGGGCCCCGAGGCCTTCGACGAACTGGTGCGCGTGGCCCGCCCGGGCGCACCCCTGGTGGTCACCGTGCTGGACCGGATCTGGGAACCCTCCGGATACAAGGCCAAGGTCCAGGCACTCCAAGGGGCCAAAGCGGTGCGCCTGGAGGAGAGCACCCCACAGAGCGTCTACCACCTCAAGGAGAACATCACCTGCAACCTGGTGGTGCTGAGGGTCCTGTGAGCAACGAGAAGACCCGGCCCCGCGTGTTTCCCGGAGCCGGGTCTTGGCGCCTGGACGTGTTTGGAGAGGTATTCGTGTTCTGATACGCACGCGGTCGGACTTCGAGAACCGCTGGGAATCCATGGGAAACCACGACTCCGGCACGCGAACGTCATCGTGCGCTCCGGTACCGAGAGTCAACGAAGACGCGGCGGCGGACGCGCGTCCGGCCTTTCAGCCGCCATCGATCCTTTGGGCGCAGCCCACTTCGGCCGCGCGTCGATGTCGGATGGGCGCTCGTGTGGTGCCGGTTCGTCGCTGCCGCCACCGCGCGAGACCAGCACCCAGGGATCCTTGCGGGGGGCGGCTTCGGTGTTGCTCGGCGTCCAGACGTAGAAGCCTCGATCCTCGCCCTCGTTCCCGACGGAGTGAGGCCGCCAGGTGGAGCCGGGTGTTTCCTCCCGCCTACCGGAAACCGTCGGAGGGGATCTCTACGGTCGATGACCATGGACCTTCGAGAAACATCGTCCCTCCGGCTTCCCGCCGGCCACATGGTCTCCTCCGAAGAAGAGGAACCCGTCCTGTGGCTGAGTGAAGCCCCGGCCTCGCCCGGCCTGTGGTCCCGGATGCTCGCCGAGCATCTTCGTTCCGGCCTGTGGCCCTTGTTGCTGGAGGGACACCACCACGAACCCCACCGCCCCTGGGAGTCCCAGGAGCTGTCCCCCTCCTGTTTCTCCCACCTCACCGAGCACGACCCGGAGGAACTACTCACCACCTGGTGGAACTACTACGCCCATGTCGAGGACGGTGTGGCCCCATCGAACCCCCTGGAGACCGCGCCCTTCGAACTCTGGCCGGGACGCGCGCCCGCTCGGGAGGTCCGGCCAGGAGCAGCCGAAGAGACGGCTTCCGAGTGCGCCGAACTCCTCATGGAGCACAGAGCCGGTTCCAGGCTGGGATTGGTCCGGGCCGGATCGGGGGCCGAGGCGATGACCGCGTCCGGATGGATGGGTCCGCTCAACCACGACAACGACACCGCCGTGTTCGCCTGCGTGGTGGCCGACTGGGAACGCCGCTTCGGCGCGCGTGTCCTGGGCATGGGGTTCGCCACCCTGACCCTGAGTGTGGCCGCCCCACCCGCCGACCTCGATCAGGCCCTGCGTGTGGCGGGCGGACACTTCGCGTTCTGCCCGGACAACGTCTTGCAAAATCCTCCCTACCGGCTGCAGGACTACGCGGAGCTCCTGATCGACCGGCCTGTCTGGGACTTCTGGTGGGACTGATCGGGCTCGGGTCCCCGTCCGAGTGCAGGCCGTGGCCTCCGCGCACGCATGGGCGCGGGAGCAACCTCTCCCCGCTCGGTCCGGCAAGGGCGTCCCCGCACAAAGGGGACCCGGTCAAGACGAGACGGGACCCTTCGCCTGCGTCGCCTGGCCACCGGGCGCCCCTCGCGCGGTGCGGTGTTCATGGAGTTGGCCGACCGGCTCGCCCGGGCCGCTGAGCGGATCTTCGCCGTCGGTGACCCGGTCTCGGAACCTAGTCGTCGAGCATGCGGTACCCGAACTGTTCCAAGCGGGTGCGGGCCCGGCCCAGCTCCTCCTGGGTGAACAGAGGCGCGTACTCCGGCCTCAGCACCAGCGCCTCCACGGTCAGGTCCAACCGGCCCCGCTCCCACAGGTTCGCGAACCCGTCCGAGACGGCGGGGGCGTTCAGCAGCTTGCGCGCCGTGCCCAACGGACCCAGCTCGGAGATCATGCCCAGGAAGAACGAGGCGGTGTAGTCGGCCTCCGACTTGGCCCGCTCGTACACGTTCAACATCGCCTTCCCGAAGTCGGCGGTCCGGGGATCGTCACCGGAATCCTCCTGCGGTTCCTGGACCTGCCTCTCTTGGTTGTCCGGTTCCCCGGCGGCCGCCTGCCGCAGGCGGTTGACGAACCCCAGCAACGAGTCCACCGAGGTGAACACCTCATAGCCCAGCTCCTGGAGCCGGGGCAGGTCGGCCTGATCGGGGTCCAACTCCAACACCACCGGCTTGCCCAGACCGTGCTGGAGACCGTCGGGCCAGAACGCCTCGGCCTCCGCGATCACCCGTCCGCGCTCCGGATCGTTGATCTCGGCGTCCAGCTCCGGCTTGGCGTACCCCTGACGCAGCAGCTCGTCCACCATCTCCTGGACCTGCACCGAACGGGCGTCGTCGGGTTCGGCGGACAGCACCGTGACCGGCCTCAGCGGCTCCTCCGTGGTGGGGCGTGAACCGGTGGCCAGCTCCTCCAGGAAGCTCTGCGCGGCCTGTGCCAACAGCTCCCGACGCGCGGCCAGGAAGTCCAGGTAGTTCTCCACCTTCCACAGGTCCGGGTCGGTCGGAATCCACTGGGAGGCCAACACCCCGGGATGACGCTCCTCGACCTCGGGGAAGTACTCCTCGGGCCTACGGTCGGATACCTCCAAGTTGCTCTGCTGGGTGAGGAAGCAGAAGTTGGCGATCGCGTTGACGTGTCCGCGATCGTAGGAGTCACGCAGCACGCCCTTGGGGAAGACGTGGTGCAGTTGCAGGGAGGACAACCGACCCAGGGATTCGGCCTTCAACTCCAGTCCGCTGCCGAAGTCCCGAGCGCCTTGGACCCGGGTCAGCATGTACAGCAACGGGTAGAACCGTGATCCTCGGGTGGAGCCCTCGAAGTCGTCGGGCAACACTTCCAGCTTGCCGCCCCTCCAGCGGGACAGACGGCGGATGGCGCCCTCGATCCCGGACTCGGCGACCCCGTCGTAGTCCAACTGCAGGAAGGTCTCCGTGGAACCGGCGTACCGCCCCCACAGGGCGCTGTGCACGTACCAGTACAGGACCCGGTCCCGATGGGCCGCATCGTCGAATCGGCCACCGTTGAGTTCCAACAGCCGGGCGACCACCGGGAACGAGTAGCGACTCATCAGCACTCGGTCGTGATCCAGGCCGAGGCGTCCGGAGACCGCGTCCAGGAAGGTGCCCACGTGATCGACGGAGGCCTTCAACGCCCGCTGGAACTCCGGCACGTCCACGTTGTCCAGCGCCGAGAACAACGCACGACCCGTCGCCACGGCGGTGGCGTTGCGCAGCAGCCAATCCAGGGTGAAGTGGAAACCCGATTCCGACCAACGGTTGAGGCTGGCACGCATCGTGGAGCGGGCCTCCGGCCAGTGCGCGCACAACTTGGCCAAGGCCAGGTCGCCCTTGGACAGCTTGGTGCCACCGGAGTTGACCCGGTTGAAGATCTCCACGACCGCGTCGGTCGTCCAGTTCGCCCCGGTGATCACCTCCTGGGGGAAGTCCTTGTCACCGATCTGGTACAGCCGGTTGAGCCGGGTCAGGTAGGTGTTGGCCAGATCGGGATCGTCGGCGAAGCGTGCCAGGTAGGGGACCGGACCCTGCCGGAACAGTTCGGTGACGTCCACCCAGTGAGGGTTGTCGTTCATCTTCAAGGGGCGGTGGAACTCGAACGCCTCGGTGTCCACGTTGAACTGCAGCCCGGTGAAGGCGGACGCGTCACCTTCGAAGAAGGCCGGGGCGCGCCCCCGCATCACCCCGTACAGGGAGGTGATGCGTTGCTGGCCGTCCAACAACAGCAGGTGGGTGCCACCGCCTCCCGCGGAGCCCCCTCGCACGGCGGTCTCGGCGGCGGAGGTCTCCCACAACAGCAGGCTTCCCACCGGGTGCCCCAGGTACATGGACCGCATCAGGCCGCGTACCTGGTCCCGATTCCAGACGTAACCTCGCTGGAATTCCGGCAGCAACACGGTTCCGGTGTCGATCTGGTCGAGGAGCGTGGACAGTTTCGCCATGGGTCCGTCCTTCTCGTCAGGGGTCGTCGTCGAGAATCAGGTCAAGATCGCGTCGATGAACGGACTGGGCCGGCCGTGCCAACTCACTGCGAGTCGTTCACGGGCGCGAGTGCACGCCACGAAGAGCAGGCTGCGTTCGCGTAGCAGGTCGCGCGCGTGCGCGCCGGGGTCCTCCTCCTTGGGTGTCACGCTCTTGGGCGCGGGCAATTGGCCCTCACCCGCTCCCACCACCGCCAGGCAGCGGAATTCCAGGCCCTTCATTCGGTGCATGGTGCCGACCGAGACCGCGTCCGTGGCCGCTTGCCCCTTGGCCAAGGGGACCGCAGGGATACCGGCTCGCTCCAGCTCCGCCACCACGTGTTCCACCGACCGGTTGGACCTGGCCGCCACACCGATCTCTCCGGAGAGCACACCGGCCTCGTGCCACTCCCCGATGGTGCGCACCAGGTGCTCCATTTCCGCCTTGGCACTGGTCAGTCCGGTGAGCACCGGATCGGAACCGCGCATCTCCGAGCGGCAGTCCGTCACCGAGTCCAGACCCCCGTCCATGTCGTCCACCGCCTCGCCCCGCATCAGCCCCAGGCTCCAGCCCAGAATCTGCGCGGTGGTGCGGTAGTTGATCCGCAACCTGGTGGAGCGGCCCCGGATGTTCACACCGACCTCGGCCAGGCTCACTCGGGGTCCATAGATGCGCTGATGGGTGTCACCGGCGATGAACAGGTCGTCGGGGCCCTCGGCCACGGCGGCGCGCAACAGTCGCCACTGTCCCGGATGCAGGTCCTGGGCCTCGTCCACCACCACGTGATCGAAGGGGCGATCCTCGCGCGCGGCCAACAGTCGAGCGGCCTCCTCCACGATCGTCTCGTAGGTCCACAGACCCTGTTCCCGCAAAAGATCTTGGAAACCGGAGATGGCCTGCCACACCTGGGCCCGCTGCAGGGCCGTCAGGCCACGACCGCGTCCATCACGCTTGGCGGACAGGTACTCGGGAGCGGACTCCACCTGGCGGGCCAGGATCACCTGTCGCCACTCCTCTGTCAGGAAAGCGGGGGACAGGTCCAGCTCCAGCTCTTCGATGACCCGCTCCCACAACCGGCGTTCGTGTGGGGGCTGGAGCAGGGCGGGCTGACCGTGCTCCTCCCGGAAGATTCGGTGGGACGAACGGTCCACGTGTTCCACCCGAATCCGGGAGAGCACTTCCTCGGCGTCGCCGGCCCCGTCGTGTTCGGCGAGCAGGCGCAGGTTCGCCTCCAACGATTCGGCCAGGGTGGAGGTGAAGGTGGTCAGCAGGACCCGTCCCCCCGCCCGGGCCAGGCGGTGGGCCCGGTGCAGCGCCACCACGGTCTTCCCGGTGCCCGGACCCCCGCTCACCCGGGCCGGGCCCCGGTAGGAGGCCTCCACCACCGATCGTTGTACCGGATGCAGGTAGATCCGCCACAGGTCGAAGGGATGCTCCAGCGCCGCCATCAGCTCCTGGGGACCCTCCACCAGGAGCACCCGGTCGGAGCTGCGCTCCACCGCGGCGTCCAGGTCCTGGGGGTCCACCCCCTCCACGATGGCCGAGCCCAGTTCGGCCCACACCTCCTCGGGGGACAGCCCGCTGGCCAATCCGAACAGCACGTCCCATTGCACCGGCGGTAGCAGACCGCGCGCGGCCTCCAGTTGGAAGGTGCCGGTCAACGTTCGCACCAGCGGCAAGGTGTGCTCGTCGATGCCCAGCCGTTCCAGGTCGGCGTCGTTGACGTGGTCGAACAGCAGCTCGGTCGCGTTCTGTGCGATCCGCTTCATGTGCGGCAGGCTGGCGTCCAAGGCGGCCACGTCCCGGATCTCGATACCACCGGTGGCCAGGTTCACCGTCGCCTTGCGGCGTTTGGCCCATTCGTAGGCGTCATCGTGGGGGAGTACCTGAAGCAGGACGTAGGTGTCACCGTTGTCCGGGGCCAGAACGACCCCGCGGTAGAACTGGTCGATCCGAATGGTGCGGAAACGGTCGTCGCGGGCGCCGGTGATCTTCTCCAAGTGCAGGCCGGCATGGGTGGCCTGCTCGAACTTGGCGAACACCTCGCCCACCCGTGCGCGCACGGGTTTCTCGAGGTCGGCGAACTCCTTGAGCAGGTCCAGATGGAGGGCGAGTCGGGCCACGGGGTCGTCCTAGCGGTTCAGGGGGTGCACAACGACGGAATCAACGGCGGCCGGGGGTTTCGAGGTGGGGCCGAGGACGATTCCAAACTAACGCCTGCCCGGAACGGACAGCGGGGACACGCTGCCCGGGTTGTCCACTCGTTACAGGTTCGGCTGCTGCGTGCGTTCCTTGGAGAAGACCCGGGACAGAGCCGCTCCGTACATGCGTTGCGGGCTGGGCAGCGAGGGCGGATGCAAGATCCCCGGGATGGGTTCCAGGTCCTCGGTGAATCCGATCAACCGCTCGTACACCTCCACGGCGCCGACCGGCCGGTCCTCGGGGCGTTTTTCCAATAGAGCGCCCACCACCTCGGCCAGCTCCACCGGCACGTCCGGGCGCAGTTTCCGCACCCCGCTCGGTTCCTCCCCGACCTGCTTGGAGGCCACCGCGAACGACGTCGGCGCGGTGAACACCCGCTGCCCGGTGAGCATCTCGTACAGGGTGCATCCCAGCGAGTACAGGTCGCTGAGCGTAGTGGTGGTCCCCGCCAACAACTGCTCCGGTGCCATGTACGCGGGCGTCCCCGGCGTGTGTCCGTCCCTGGTGATCTGCGACATGTCGGAGCGCCCCAGCGCCACGGCCAGTCCGAAGTCCAAGACCTTGACCGTGCCGTCGGGTTCCAGCATCAGGTTTGCGGGCTTGAGGTCCCGGTGCACCAGCGAGGCACGATGGGCCACCGCCAACACCGCACAGGCCTGGGCGGCGACCCCGCTGGCCCACCCCACCGACATCCGCTCCTGTTCGGCGAGCAGGTCGGACACGCTCACCCCGTGGACCCGTTGCATCACCAGGTAGGGGTGTTCCTCGTCCTCCGCGCTCATGTCGAACACCGTCGGTACCCCGGGATGTTGCAACTCGGCGGTGACGCGGGCCTCTCGAACGAACCTTCGCACCAGTTCGGCGCGCTCGTCGGCGTCGGCGTCGGAGGGGAAACGGATGAACTTGACCGCCACCTCCCGGCCCAGCCGGACGTCACGGCCCTCCCAGACCTCACCCATCCCACCACGGGCCAACGGCGTGGGGTTGAGCCTGTAACGTCCGTCCAACAGGCGTCCGCCGCGCGTTTCGGCCATACGTTCCGCTGCTCCCTCACCCGCTGTCTTTTTCGGCCCTGACGCTACCCCACCCCCGTCGAGGCGGCGATCTGGTGACCCAGGGGTCCGGAAACGGGACGGAATCGTGGACTCTGACCTGTCCATCGAGGGGTGCCTCCCGGGCGTGGACGCCGGGGCTCGCGGCACACCACGGACCGGCTGTCCACTGTGGGAGCAAGGGCTTGGCCGGCTGTGAGTCCGTTATCGACGAGGTGAGAGGTAGGGTCTACGACCTCGGCTCGTCCAGGGAGCGCTACACCGCAGTGGCGGTGCTTGGGCCCCGCCGACGTACGCAGGGACGACTGCCGGGAGCCTGAGGAGTTGAACCTGACACGGCAGTCGTCGGACATCCTGCGCAGAGACGGTTTCGAGTTGGTATTCACCTCTGGAGTCGATGACCGACGCCCCGCAGAGCCGTGGACCTTTCTCCTGACGGTGTCTCCTCCTCTGAAGAACCGCTGCGGGATCTTTCACCCTTCAGACGCCGAAAAGCCGGGGACCGGAGTCATGAGTCACGTTTCTTGCGCAGAGCCAGGGGGTGTGCCGCTGGATGCGGGAAAGCTTCCGGCCCAGACGGAGTCGAAGAGGTCGAGTACGGAGTCGTACAGCACTCCGGGTGCGCGTACATAAAGGCAGGGGGAATGCCGGCCATGCGCGTGCCTGCCGTAGAGGGTGAGGTAGGCGGCGCGGTCCGTGGCTACGATGCGGAAGGCGTTGGGAAGGTCGAACAACCTCAGTTCGATCCCGGAACGTTGCCGGGTGACCTCAGCCAGATAGTCGGTGTTCGCCCGTACCTGTGCTTTGAGTAGTCCTTGGCCGAAGCCCGGGTCGGCCCGTCCGAGGTCCTTCTCTCGGCGGGCCAACCAGACGCCGGGTTGGGCTTCGTGGTCGGGTAACAGGACCTGTACCGGAACAGACCGGCCGGCACCGTCTGTCCACAAAGGTGAGAACACGTCCCGGGTGAGAGCGTTTCCTCTGCCAGCCATGATCCGTACCCACCTGGCTCGGGTCAGGTCGTGTGCCATGTCCTGCTCGGCGGAGCGCTGTTCACGGTACAGGCGTACGATTCCGGTCCCGGTGAGTCTGGCCAGGATGCCTGCCAGCCACCACCGTGGTCGAGAGGAACGGACCCACCCCGCTGCCACGAGGGTCGCGGTGGCGAGCAGAGAGCTGAGCACACCGAGGAGGAAGGTTGTCATGGAAACTCCATCGTCATGGGGTGGGTCCGTTTCCCGGTCATGGTGCTGACCGGGATCAGCACAGGTAGGGCAGCAACTTCCGGACGGTGTGGGCCGCGTTGTGGGCGGCAAGGTCATGGCTGTCGTCGTTCTTTTCCTGGTCGGCGTTGTCGGAGATGCCACGCACCACGACCCAGCCCGGGTTTCCTTCACCGCGTACCGAGTTCTCCTGCCAGAACTGGCTGAGTCCACCGGACTCCATGTCCACGGCCAGGATCTTGTCGTTGTAGTACGACAGGAATTCACGGATCTCGCCGTCAGGGGTGGCGATGACAGCCTCGCCGGAGCCGATGAGCCCAGGGAACACTTCAAAGGTCCGTTTTCTATGGCCCTCGGCCTGTCCCCGGATCATCGCCGGTTCCCCGTGGTCGGTGAAGAAGGCGTTCACCGAGTGGATCACCCGTGCTGGTGCTTGGCGCTCCTCTCCTCTGCGCTGAATTTCGCCCCCCACCTTGATCTTGCGCGCTTCGTAGTAGACGACTCGGGTGGAGACGATGACGTTGCCGATCCTGGCGTATTCGGGGTGAAGACCACCTCCTATCCCGACCAGGATCCACAGGCGCGGGTCGAAGTGGTGACGCAGGTGGTCCAGAGCGGACATCACCGAGCGTTGGCCAGGGCTGTGGGTCTGTGTGGCGGCCACGGTGACGGTGCCGCTCTCGGTCACAACCTCCCCGGTGGCGAAGAACAGACCGTCGGGGTGCTTGTCGGTGACCAGTCCGAGTTGTTCGATGACGGCATGCATCTCCTTGGACAGGATCGTGACGACGCCGACATCGCAGCGCTGCTTCTCTACGGCTCCGGGAGCAGGCACCGATGAAGGGCCCGGGACCGGGGCCGTGGTGCTGATGGACTGGGCGCCGTGCCCGATGGCGCTGTTGCTGATCTGCGTGTTCTCACCTAGGTGGAAGTTTCCGTGTGTCACTGGTGTCCTCCATGGTCAGAGGGAGCGGAGACGCCTTTGTTGTGGTCTGCGCTGGTGTTGGTTGAATACGCGCCGTGCCCCACGGCGCTGCCCAAGATGGTGGTGTTGCTGCCGATGTTGAAACTGTTCTGTACCAACTTCTTCGCGCGTTTGTCGAACTCGGAATTGTCGACGTTGTTCTCATGCAGGAAGTCGCTTATCGCACCGAGCATGCGCTCTTCTACGGTCTTTACGTGGCTGAGGACCTGAGCCTGATCGAACTGGACCTGTCGCCATTCCTGAGCATGTTCTTCTCGGGCACTGACCTTGCTGCCGATCTCGATGTTCCTTCTGGGGCGTAGAGTTCGGTCCGAACCCAGGAGAAGAGATTTGGTCAGGTAATAGGGGTAGAGGGGGAGTCGTAGGCAGTCGGATATTTCCTGGGGGAGACGGAGAAGCGCTTGCGCCCCTGCGGCCAGAACTGCCCTCTTCCCGTTCTGTCCGTACTCCTTGACGCGTTGGAACTCACGTGGGTTACGGGTAAGGGCACAGGCGACGCAGAAGAGGGTGAGTGTGCGCCCTTGGAGTTTGACGTGCAAGAACACGGTGGTGACGAGTTCAGAGCCGTGGCTGGGTACGCTCACTTCGATGAAGTGCAGCGCGCTGTCGTCCTCCCCGTTGATGAGTGCGCGCATACGATCCGGTTCGATTCCGGCAGGGCTGAGTAGGGTCCTATCCTTCGATAGGTCGCTTTCCGCCGCGTAGACACGGTTTCTAACCTCAACGGGGAGTCGTACGTTCGGTTCGTCTGTTCGGAGTTCGTTGACCTTTTGGTGAAGTCGCTCCACCAGCTCGTGGGCGCGAAACGGAGGGATGGCGTGCTCTCGTTTGTGTAGTGGTTCATTCTCATTCTCCGTCGGACGCAGCAACTGCACGTTCATGGGCGGATCCCATTGGTATACCGCCTCTCCTGCTCCGATGAACGGTGACTCTTCACCGAACAAGGGAAACGAGGCGAGCTCGTCTGTCGGCTCGCTGCTGTGCTGTGGCCGCCGGTAGACGACACAGTCGTGATATTGCTGTTCGTCGATTTTTTGCTCGCGGCGGGAGAGCTTGTGAGGCCGTAGTCGAGACGCCTTCTGAATGTGGTTGACACATAGTTGGCGCACGGTGGCGCTGAGGAACGTGATGGCTGCTATCACGCCCAACAGGTACAGGCCGAGTTGCCCTTGGGATGGGGAAGCGCCGATAAAGAGGAGCATGAATGCCATGGCGGCGAGGGCGCACACTCCGGTGTGCTTGAGCTGTCTGGTCTCTTTCTTCCAGCGCCACCCCTCCAGGGAGAAACGGCGTTTCACCTTACGTTTGCGATTTCTGAGCGGAGGTTCGTTCTCGTTGGCGATCTTTGTCGAGAGGTGCAGTGCGTGCCGGAGGAGTACGAGAAGAACGAGGCCGCAGGCGACCACGGCTGATGTTGCGCTGAGTCCCCATATCAGCGGGGTGAGTAAGGCAAAGACGATGGCGATCCGGGGAACGGCTCCCAAGTGAGTGGCTCGCCAGGCGTGATGCATGACGGGGACGAGGTCGAAGCCATAGGAGGGCGCCACTCGCTGAAAGGACGCGGTGGCGATTTCCCCGATGACCATGTCACGGAACTTCTCGTCGGCGTAGACGCCCGCGCACAGGTGGCGCGTGGCGTCGCTCGGGGGTCGCGGAGGGCTTTTCTGACGTGGAGCTGCATGGAGGGTGCTCATGCCGTCCCTTGCGTCGACTGAGTTAAGGTCATGGTGACCATAAGAAGGAATCTTGTTTAAGTCAAGTTGACCTTTAGGGGGAGTCGTGGGCGATCGTTTGAAGGGGTCCGTGGGGGTCGAGCTGTCCCTGGTGACCGTGGACCTGGCCATCTTCACCATCAGGAACGACAATCTGATGGTTTTGCTGGTGGAGAGGGGTGCCGAGCCCTTCCTGGGCCGCTCGGCCCTGCCTGGAGGGAGGGTACGGACGAACGAGACCCTTGACGAAGGAGCCCACAGGGAGTTGTGGGAGGAGACCTCCATTGAAGGTGCACGACTGCATCTGGAACAACTCGGTGCCTATGGGGACCCGGGGCGCGACCCCCGCGGCCGGGTGGTCACGATCGCTTACCTGGCATTGGGGCCGGACCTGCCCACTCCGGTGGGCGGCACCGACGCCGCACACGCCTACTGGGCTCCGGTGGCCGGTTTGCTCCGCACACCAGGATCTTTGGCCTTCGACCACGCGCGCATCCTCGATGACGCCCTCGAACGGACACGGAGTTCGCTTGAGTACGCCACCGTGGCGACGGCTTTCTGCCCTGAGGTCTTCACACTGAGCGAACTGCGCGGCGTCTACGAGGCGGTGTGGGGCCATGAGTTGGATCCCAGCAACTTCCGCCGCAAGATCATCAAGACGGAGGGTTTCGTCGAGCCCACGGGAGAACAGCGCCCCCAGCCCACCGGTCGCCCGGCCGCCCTTTATCGCAAAGGATCGGCGCAACGGCTCAGCCCGCCGTTCCTCCGTTCAGCCTTTTGAGGCGAACCGACCATGGCCTGCAGGGACAGGCCGCGCTCGACGCCACGACTGGAAACGTCTGCTGATGTGCCTTCTCCGGTGTCGTCCTCGATAATGACATCGGAGAAGGGGGCCCAGACAGCTTTGAGCGGTTTTCAAACGTCAGCGTCTTTGGGTATCTCCTCCCGGCACCAACACCCCCGAGGTCAACCCTTCCCGGGTCAACGCCGCCGCCTGCTCCGCCAGCACCGCCAACTCCCGCGCCCGCTCCTCGAACTCGGCCACCGCCCGAAACGCCGCCCCGTAACGCCGCTGCTCCTCGGCTTCCAGCTTCGGCACCCGCGCCGCCCGCGCGTCCGTTCGGTACGTCCCACTCGCACTGGTGGACCGCCGGGTGTTCGAGGCCGCGGTGAGGAAACCGGCCAGGAAGTCACTGTCCAACCGCTCGTCCACCGCGCGCGGGCGCTCCCCTTCCAGCCGCACCAACCCCGCGTCCACCAGGTCCCCGATCCGAACCCGCTGCTCGGGCCAGGTCACCGGGCCCTCGTCCACCAGCGGCAACGCCTCCGCCAGCTCCCCGAGCACCCGCTCCAGCTCGGCCCGCGCCCGCGCCAGCGCCTGCGGCAACTCCTCCAGGTCCGGGGCCAGGTACCGCCCCGGTGACAGGTCCACCTCCTCACCGAGCAGCTCGATCAGCTCCACCTCGGCCCCGGGACGCTCCGGCCGTTGCCATTCCCCGTCCGGGTCCATCCCGCTCAGGTCCCACATCCGCACCGTCGTGGCCGCGTCGCCCGGCCCCGCCGGTCTCCGCAGCACCCACAGGTGGACCGGCTGGGCGTGCGAGGAGGCCAACCCGGCAGGCAACGCGAACACGTCGGTCAGCAGCCCCCGGCGCACCAGTTCGGCGCGAATGCGCCGCCCGGTCCTTCGGTAGGCGCACGAGGTGGACAGCACCACCACCGCCCGCCCACCCGGCGCCGTGTGCGCGTAGGCGTGCTGCAACCAGGCCAGTTCCCCCTCCGCCTTGGGCGGTAGCGCCAACTCCCACCGGGGATCCATCAACAGCTCCTCGCGCCCCCAGTCGGTGGTGGCCGGCGGTGGGTCGCACACCACCAGCTCGGCGCGCTCCTCGGCCCACCGGTTTTGACGCAACGAGTCCCCGCTCGCGAACTCGGCGTCGAGCCCTTCGAGCCGGGCCCGAGCGGCCGCCAGTCGCACCGCGTCGACGTCGGTGTCCTGCCCCCGACGTCGTGCGTCCTTGGCCCCCAGCGCCAACAGCAGCGCTCCGGTTCCACACGCCGGATCGAACACACTGGCGGCCCCGGTATCGGTCAAAGCCGTCACCGCTCGAATCAGTCGGCTGGTGGAGGTGGTGATGGCCCCCGCGCGTTCGCTGGAGTCGAGGAAGCGCTCCGCCAACGCTCGCGCGACCAGGGCCGGGGAGGTCTGGGCGGCCAACGCATCGGCCTGTTCGATGGCGGCCGCGCTCAAGGAGCCCGGGCCGTTCCCTTCCAGGTATTCGGCCAGGTCGGCCAGCCCGGTCAGCATGCTGCTCGGGTACTCACCGCGCAGGGTGTTCCACAATCGCACCTCGGGGGTCTCCTGGGCGCCCTTGTTCTGGCTCTCCAACCAGGCCCGCACCGCTCCCAAGGGGAAGAGCGGGCTGGATGAGGTGCCGCCGCTGGGTGCGGGGAAGTCCTCGTGCCTGCGGCGCCAGTTGGACACGGCGGCGCGGGTGACCCCGGCCAGGCGGGCGATGTCGGCCGCGGTGATCTGCTGCTCGTCGGTATTGACCTGGGCGCGGGGATTCATGGAGGTCACAGTACACGGGCGGGGGTGAGGTGCCCAGATGCCTCCCGTTGGCCGCGCTAACACTCGGTGAGCATGAAAGCGATCCCGCCCTCGAACACCCTGCCCGCGATCCCCGACGGCCCTGGGTCGCCCCGAGGGCCCGGCGCAGAACTTACCGGGGCGCGGGTCCGCGCTGCGGTTCTGGGCACGCTCCACATCACGAATCGGTGGGCATTGCCATCTATCACTGTGCCCGGTGCGTCTCTAGGAGTAGAGAGGGACGTGAAGGCCCTTCCGCCTCGGCCCCTGACGAGAGTCTCCGATGTGAAGTTCTCGACGTTCACGGGTTGTGGGAACGCGATTCGCTATGTATGTTTGCGATGTAAACAGTGCACATGGTGAAGTGTGAAGGTTCCCGTGTATGCGGCGCGACCGTGCCGGCCACCCCCAAGAGAACGGGGGAGGGGCGCCTTCCCAGGGCGCACCCGACAGAGGGCACGAACATGGGCGCACACGCGGTTCGGGGAGTGTGAGGGCATAGTCATGCAACGGCAGATCGTGGCGGATCGGTTCCGTCTCAAGGGGATCATCGACCGCGGCAACATGGGCGAGGTCCACCGAGCCGAGGACACCCGTCCCGCCCCGGGGCCCGACCCCACCGGCGACGCCTCCACCACCGAGGTCGCCCTCAAACTCATCCTGCGCCGCCGCTCCGGCGCCCCCGTCGACCCCGAGGACAAGTCGGTCAAGCGCTTCCTGCGCGAAGTCAAGATCATGGAGTCCCTCACCCACCCGCGTATCCCCGCCGTGATCGACGGCGGCGTCGACACCACCGACGGCGATCACCTGCCCTACCTGGCCATGGAGCTCCTCGACGGCCACACCCTGCGCGACCTCACCGACGATCGCCCCCAACTGCCCGTCCCCTGGGTCGCGGCCATCGGTGCCCAGATCGCCGACGCCCTCTACACCGCCCACGCCGAAGGCGTCATCCACCGCGACCTCAAGCCCGCCAACGTCATGATCACCCGTGGGGGCCTGGTCAAGGTCTTGGACTTCGGCATGGGCCTGATCGTCGACGACCCGAACCTCACCAAGCTCACCAGCACCGACACCACCGTCGGCACCGCCCGCTACATGGCCCCCGAACAGTTCGAGGGCGCCAAGGTCACCCGCGCCGCCGATCTCTACGCCCTGGGGTGCGTCCTCTACGAACTCCTCACCGGGGCCCCGCCCTTCGACGGCGTCACCAACTTCGACCTCGGCTACAAGCACAACAACCACGAAGTCCCGCCCCTGGGTTTGTTGCGCGCCGACATCCCCGCCGCGCTCAACCGCCTCATCGAGCAACTGTTGAAGAAGAAGCCCCAGGACCGCCCCGCCAACGCCGCCGAGGTCCGCCAGGCCCTGCTGTCCCTGGTCACCGACGAGGGCGAGGTCGACGGCTGGGCCGACTTCGACCCTCGCGCGCACCTGCCCGTGATCGAACCGGCGTCCCTGCTGGAGGACACCGCCGGAAGCCGCACCCACGGCGCACCCCTGGGCGTGATGGACGTGTTCTCCCTCCACGACCAGCTCATCTCCGAATACCGCGCCTTCACCGAGGGGGGCGTGGTCATTCGCGACGAACGTATCGCCGAACACCTGCGCGGCGACCTGGACGACAAGTCCCAGTGGCCCGACCCCTGGTTGTCCCTCAACCCCTTCTTCGATTCCGGCGGCACCGTCTCCGAACTCATCAGCGAAGGCCTGCTGCATCCCGAGACCGCCCGCGTCTTCCAGGCCGGCAAGAAGGAGGGCAGCACCGTCTGTGACGGCAAGCCCCTCACCTTCCACCGCCACCAGCGCGAGGCCATCGAGGCGGCCCGCACCGGTGAGTCGTACGTGCTCACCACCGGCACCGGCTCCGGCAAGTCGCTGTCCTACATCGTTCCCATCGTCGACCGCGTCCTGCGCGAACGCGACCGTGACAAGGCCGAGGGACACAGTCGCAAGGGCGTGCGCGCCATCATCGTCTACCCGATGAACGCCTTGGCCAACAGCCAGGTCGAGGAGCTGCGCAAGTTCCTGGTCAACGGCTACGGATCGGGCCGCGAACCGGTCACCTTCGCCCGCTACACCGGCCAGGAGAGCGACGAAAAGCGTCAGGAGATCCGCGACGACCCGCCGGACATCCTGCTCACCAACTACGTGATGCTCGAACTCATGCTCACCCGCCCGGTCGAGCGCCTGGCCCTGATCAAGATGGCCGGCGGCCTGGAGTTCCTCGTCTTCGATGAGCTGCACACCTACCGGGGCCGTCAGGGCGCCGACGTCGCCATGCTCATCCGCCGCGTCCGCCAGGCGTGCGACGCCCCGAACGTGCAGTGTGTGGGCACCTCCGCCACCATGTCCTCCGAAGGCACCGCCCAGGACCAGCGCAACACCGTCGCCCGCGTGGCCACCAAGATCTTCGGCACCCCCGTGCGCCCGGACAACATCATCACCGAGACCCTGGTGCGCGCCACCGCTGACGGCGAGGTCACCGTCCCGGCCGAGCGCCTACGCGATCAGGACGCCCCCCGCTCCTACAGCGACCTGTACCGCGACCCCCTGGCCCGCTGGATCGAATCCACCTTCGGGTTGACCACCGACGAGGGCGGCCGACTCGTCCGGCAACGACCCACCACGGTGGAGGCGGCCGCCAGGGAACTGGCCCGCGACACCGGCGTGCCCCTCCAGCAGTGCGTCCAGGCGATCCGCCGCACCCTGGAGGCCGGGGCCGAGGCCTTCCACCCCGGCAACCGGCGCCCGCTCTTCGCTTTCCGTCTGCACCAGTTCCTGTCCAAGGGCGACACCGTCCACGCCACCCTCGAAGAACCCGAGACCCGTTACCTCACCCGCGACTACCAGCTGGAACGTCCCGACCACGACGGCCACGTCCTGCTGCCACTGGCCTTTTGCCGCGACTGCGGTCAGGAGTACCTGACCGTCTGGCGGGTGGAGAAACCCACCGGGACCGTTTACCAGGCCCGTCGGGACACCATCGCCGGCTCCGACCAGGCCGTAGAGGGTTACCTGTTCATCTCCTCCGACCACCCCTGGCCCCAGACCCTGGACGAGGTCCTCAAGGACCAGCGCCTGCCCGAGTCCTGGGTGGAGCAGGACGAGGACCACCTGCCCACCGTGCGCAAGAACCGCCGGGGCCAGGTGCCACAGCCGGTCACCGTCGACGTCACCGGTGTCGAGGGCCAGGGCGAACTGAACGCCGCCTTCGTTCCCGCCCCCTTCCGTTTTTGTCTGCACTGCGGGGTCAGCTACGAGACCAAACGCGGCAACAACGACTTCGCCCAACTGGCCAGCTTGGGCCAGGAGGGCCGCTCCTCGGCCACGTCCCTGGTCTCGGGCACCATCGTGCGCGCCCTCAAGTCGCTGCCCGCCGAAGCCCTGCCCAAGGAGGCCCGCAAGCTCCTCACCTTCGTCGACAACCGCCAGGACGCCTCGCTCCAGGCCGGACACTTCAACGACTTCGTCCAGGTCACCGAGTTGCGCGGCGGCCTGTACCAGGCCTTGGTGGAGGCCGGCGACGAAGGCCTCAGTCACGAGTCCCTGGCCTCCAGCGTCGCCCACGCCCTGAGTCTGGACCCCTCCGAGTACACCAAGTCCGGCAACGTGGCCCCGCGCCTGGCCCAACTGGCCGCCAGCACCCTGCGCGAGGTCATCGCCTTCCGCCTCTACCTGGACCTGGAACGCGGCTGGCGCGTGACCATGCCCAACCTCGAACAGACCGGCCTGCTGCGCGTGGACTACGCCGATCTGGACTGGGTGGCCACCAACGAGGACCTGTGGACCAAGGCCGCCCCCGAACTACGCGCAGCCGACCCCGACCTGCGCGAACGCGTTCTACGCGCGCTCATGGACGAAATGCGCCGCGCCCTGGCCATCGACACCCCTTACTTCCGCGACGAGGCCTTCGACTCGCTCCAGACCGCCAGCGAGACCCGCCTGGCCGACGCCTGGGTGCTGTCCAAGAACGACCGCCCCCGCGCCACCATCGCCTACCCTCGCCCCGCCAAGGGCGGTGCCCGCGCTCGGTGGCCTGTTCACCGACACCGAGGCCGACGCGCCCTTGACCGGGCTGGAGCTGTCCAACGACGCCCTGCTCGGTGCGGTGCGGCACTTGGCCCAGGTTCGTGACACCGCGTCCAAGCGTTGGCGTTCGGTGGACTACCGCAACCTGGACGCCGAAGAGCTCGGATCGATCTACGAGTCGCTGCTGGAGCTGGTGCCCAAGCACAGCGCGGCCGAGCGCACCTTCGAACTGGTGGAGCTGGCGGGCAACGACCGCAAGACCACGGGCTCGTACTACACGCCCTCGTCGCTGATCGAGACCCTGCTGAACTCCTCGCTCGACCCGGTGATCGATGAGGCGGTCAAGCGCGGATCGGTCGCGGCCAGTGCGGCGGGCCGGCCCGATGAGTCGGAAGCCGTCGTCGCCGAGCTGTTGAAGCTGAACGTCTGCGACCCGGCCTGTGGGTCCGGGCACTTCCTGGTGGCGGCGGCCAGAAGGATCGCCAAGAAGGTCGCGGCGGTACGGGAAGGCAACCCGGAACCGACCGTGGACGCGGTGCGCGGCGCGATGCACGAGGTGGTGGCGCACTGTATTTATGGGGTGGACCTCAACCCCATGGCGGTGGAGCTGGCCAAGGTGTCGCTGTGGTTGGAGGCGTTGGAGCCCGGCAAGCCGCTCAACTTCCTGGACGCCCACGTCAAGCACGGGAATGCCTTGATCGGTGCGACCCCGAAGCTGCTCCGGGGCGGTATCCCGGATGAGGCGTTCAAGCCGATCGAGGGCGATGACAAGAAGTACGCGCGCTTCCTGGCCAAGACCAACAAGGAGGAGCGCGGCGGTCAGATCGGCCTCTTCGACATCGATGACGAAGCGGTGAAGGTCGACAACACCGTCTACGCACGTCAGTTGGAGCAGATCACCGGGATCACCGCTGATTCGCTGGACCAGGTGCGTCGTCAAGAGGCGGCCTATCGGGAGTGGGCCGACTCGGACGAGTACGTGCGCGACAAGCGGGTCGCCGACGCCTGGTGCGCCGCGTTCATGTGGCGCAAGACCCCGGACGCTCCCAGGGCTGTGACTCAGGAGGTCTTCCGTAACCTGTCCAAGGCCAAGGAGGGTTACGGGGCGCCGTTCACCACGGTGGAGGAGATCGATGCGCTCAGTGAGCAGTACCGGTTCTTCCACTGGCACCTGGAGTTTCCGGACGTGTTCGCTTCGGCCGGTGGTGCGAAGGCGGATGAGGGGACAGGGTGGTCCGGTGGGTTCGACTGCGTGGTCGGAAACCCGCCGTGGGAGCGGATCAAGCTTCAGGAACAGGAGTTCTTCGCCCAGCGTGATCAGGAGATCGCCAAGGCTCCGAATGCGGCTGAGCGGAAGAAGCTCATCAAGGAGCTGAAGGAGAATGCGGACCGCTCCGCTCTGTACCAGGAGTTCGAAGACGCCAAGCGCAAGGCGGAAGGCGAAAGCCAGTTCCTGCGACTGGGGGGACGCTACCCGCTCACTGGACGCGGTGACATCAACACCTACGCGGTCTTTTCCGAGCTGGATCGGACCCTGACGGGGCCGCGAGGTCGGATGGGCGTCATCGTTCCGACCGGTATCGCGACTGATGCCACCACCCAGCACTTCTTCAAGGCCCTGGTGCAGAGCGCTTCCATCGCGGCCCTCTACGACTTCGAGAACGCTGCTCCTTTGTTCCCAGGGGTGCACCGCTCATTCAAGTTCTGCATCCTTTCCCTCTCCGGGAATGACCTGCGCGAGTCGGAAGCGTCCTTCGCGTTCTTCCTGCATGATCCGGCAGAACTGGATGACGCGGACAAGGCGTTCACCATGACCCCGGAGGAGATCACCCTCCTCAACCCCAATACGGGTACCTGCCCGGTGTTCCGCTCTCGTCGTGACGCGGAGATCACCCTGGACATCTACCGTCGCGTTCCTGTCCTGGTGAAGGAAGGCGATCCGGAGGGGAACCCTTGGGGAGTGTCGTTCATGACGATGTTCCACATGTCCAACGACTCACACCTGTTCCACACTCGTGAGCAGCTGGAGAAGGACGGTTGGTCCCTCGAAGGGAACGTCTTCACCCGAGGTGACAAGCGCATGTTGCCGCTGTACGAGGCGAAGATGCTCCACCACTACGACCACCGGTGGGCTACGTACACCGAGAGTGGGGATGTTCGAGACCTCACCCTTGAGGAGAAGCAGGAGCCGAACGCCGTAGCCATGCCACGTTACTGGGTATCGGAGGAGTCAACCGCTACGGGCGAGTTCGATAAGAATGGTGACCCGATCATGGCGCCTGGTGTACAGGCCAAGCTGGAATCTGTGGGATGGGGTCGTGGTTGGCTTCTCGGGTGGCGTGACATCTGCCGAGCAACTGATGAGCGGACCGCAATCATTGGGGCTTTTCCGAGGTCTGCTGTAGGTAATAACTTGCCAATTTCGATCATGGATCCTGAGCTTGCTGACGTCGGCGTTGGTCTTATTGGATCTCTTTCATCCTTCATTTTCGATTTTTGTGCTCGACTGAAAGTTGGAGGAACGCACCTCAACTTCTTTATTTCGCACCAGCTTCCCGTCCTTGGTCCTGGGAAAATTTCAGTTTTCCTCGATTTTATTCGACCTCGTGTGGTTGAACTTGGTTATGCATCGAATGACATTAAGGAGTTTTCGCTAGACCTGGGGGACAAGAGTGAGTCTTTCCGTTGGGATGAGGAGCGGCGCGCGGTGATGCGGGCGGAGCTAGACGCTCTGTTCTTCCACCTGTACGGGATCAACCGTGATGACGTGGACTACATCATGGAGACGTTCCCGATCGTGAAGCGGAAGGATGTTGCCGAGTACGGCACCTACCGCACCAAAGAGCGCATCCTGGAGATCTACGACCGGATGGCTGAGGCTGGTGTCTCTCAGGACACACCGCTCGTTGATGGCGAGAATTTCGTCTCCGAGCTGACCCCGCCTCCTGGCCACGGCCCCCGCCACGCTCCCGCTTGATCTGTACCCACAGCGAGGCCCCGTCTGTTCGGTGACAGGCGGGGCCAGTTGCGTTCAGGAGCGCTCAGCGCTTGCTGTTTCGTGCGGGGGTGAGGAAGGCTCGCCACTCGTCAGCACCGAAGAAAAGCGCCCCGAGTTCTCGATTTTGAGTGTCTCGGATCGCTGCACTAGTCCCAAGGTCGGCGATCTCCACGCAGGCGGCTTCGCTCTGTGAGTAGCTCGATTTGCGAAAGTTCACGTGGTCGAGAGATGGAAGTTGAGAGGTCTGCATCTTCTAGTCCTTGTCGTGACTGTGTTCATCGGTGACGCTGCGAAGGAGCTTCAACGTCGGTTTGCCTTCGTCAAGCGCGGAAGCGCGGAGCCGGTTGAACGTCCCTGAGTAGTGTTCGATGTTCTCCTCGCTCGACATGAACATGTGAGAGGACGGGCCTTGGAGGTAGACGGTCACCAAGCCGTGGTGGTCAACGCGCAGAATCGAAAAGGAGGCGAGGGTCAGGGCCGCGTGTGCCCCAGCGCTGTAGGGCAGTACTTGAAGGGTGACGTTGGGGAGCGTGGAGAGCTCTGTGAGGTGGTCGAGCTGATCGGCCATGAGTTTTCCACTGCCGATGCGTTGCCTCAATGCTGCTTCGGCGATGATCATCCAAACCTCGGGCGAAGGCTCCCTGGTCAGGATCTCCTGGCGAGTCAGACGCACCTGGACTTCACGGTCGACATCGCTGTTAGGTCGCATCGTCGCTTCGATGACCGCTCGTGCGTACTCCTCGGTCTGCGCCAGGCCAGGGATGAGCTGGGACTGGTACATCTCGATCGCTGTCGCCTGTGCCTCGATGTTCGCGTAGGAGCGGTAACTGCGCTCAAGGTCGTAAGGCTGCCACCGGTCAGGCTCGCGGGCTTGCTTGCGTAGAGCCAAGAGCCGTTCGAGTTCTTCGGGAACTTCGTAGAGGTCGAGTAGACGTTCGATCGCTGCGGCACCCGGGACCGCACCACCGTCTCCCGGTGTTTCCCACCGAGACAAGCTGCTTGCGGCGGTTCTCATGGCCTTGACGACGTCCCCGAACTTCCGGTCGCCTCGAAGTCTGCGTAGCTCCTGCGCGAGTTGCCACTGTGCAAGCGTCGGGTTGTCTGCTGCCATCTCTTGATGATGCCCTTCTTCGTAGGTCGGGACAAACTTCGCTACTTCCAGAAGCTACTTGCAAATGCTCATGGCTTTCAGTTTACTGGTAGTGAAGCTCCGAACACACCAGGAGGGGTTATGACAGGTAGGGCACAGGTGAGCGTGGCTCGAATAGAGGGAACCGGGGGCATGGACTGGGAGAGCTATGGGGGAGGGGTGTGGTCCACGCGGAAAGAACGCGGGCTCTCCCTCTCCCTCCTCGCTGATCTGGCGCTGACCACGCCCGAACTCCTCCAGGAAGTTGAGTCAGGAGGCTGCGATCCCGGTCTCCGTGTCGCTCGGGACCTGGACCGGGCTCTGAACGCCGGCGGTGAACTCTGGAACGCCTGGGCCTCGGCGCATCTGGCCGCGCTCTTTCGCTCCGAGCGGCCGCCCACCCTCACCGGCGCTCTCGCCGAGGCCTTCCAGGTCCGGGCCTACGCGCCCCTCGTACTCCCGGATCCCTACCTCACCGACTCCTACGCCGCCGCGCTGCACCGGCTCGAAGCGCCGATGAACCTTCCGCTCTCCACCGACGCCCGCCCCCAAGCACTCGGTCGGTTCCATCCCACCGCCGCCACCACGTCCCACTGTCTGGTGGTCGACGAAACCGCCCTGACCCGGTACCTCGCACCCGCCGAAATTCTGCGCGCCCAGCTCCTGCACCTGCACCACCTGGCCCAGCAGGACCACGTCACCGTGCACCTCATCCCCGCCACTACTGGCCCCCACCCCGGGTTGCGCGGCGCCTTCTGGACGCTGTGCTACTCCCCGGCCCGCACCATCGTCTACACCCCGCACCCCTGCGGCACCGGCCACTTCCACCGCGAATCGGCCACGGTCAAGGCCCACACCGACCTCTACTCCACTCTCCAAGGGGTCGCCCTACCGGCCGAGGACTCCCTGCACCGCATCGCCGAACTGGCCGCGCGGCTGACCCCCAGTCCCTGCCAAGCCTTGTCCGACCACTGACCGACCACTGACCGAACAACCCACCCCGGCACGAAAGAGCTCTGGCGGGTGCGCCAACACCCCCAGAGCAGGCCGATCGAAGTCCCAGCAGTCCCGCTTAAAGAACCAAAGGAGTCTGACCGACATGTCCATTGTGCCTCAGCAGCGCCCGCCCGTGCACGTGCACCTCGCCCCCAACCCTGCCCCCAACCCTGCCCCGAACCCCATCCCCACCCTGGGATTCGCGGGCCGCCGCTGGCCCTGCCTGCTCTACCCGGGCGACCTGGCCCACCTGGCCACCATGCGCCAGGACCTGCACCGCGACCTCGCGCGCCTGGTCGGCCTGCATCCCGGCACCGCCGCCGACATCGTCCTGTGCGCCAGCGAACTCTTCGCAAACGCCATCGATCACTCCCGCTCCGGTGAACCCGGCGGCAACGTCATCCGCACCCTGACCATGCCCACCGCCGACATCCTGCGCGTGGGCATCATCGACGACGGTCACCGCACCGGCCCCGCCCCGGGCACCTTTCCCACCGAACCGGCGATCCCCACCGACCGCACCCTCACCGAATGGGAGGAGGCCGAACGCGGCCGGGGCCTGCTGTTGGTCGACAACCTCTCCCAGCGTTGGGGCAGCCGTAAGGTCCTGGACTTCCCCTTCTGCGAGGGCTTGGGTACCTTCCTGTGGGCCGAGTTCGCCTTCACCGGCCCCCGCGCGCCCTTCGGGGAGTACGTATGAGCCCCGGACCGGTCACGGGCGAACTGCGCGCGGTGTTGGACGCGCCCCGAGGCCGGCGCTTCTCCCGCCCTGGCACCGCCGCCCGGCTCATGGCCACACCGCCCGGTGGTTTCGGGAACGGCGGCTCCGGGATCGGTGACGCCGAGTCCAGCACCCCCGCGCCCAGCACCTCCGCGTTCAGGGCCCGTGAACGGCGCCTGCTGGCCCAGATGGCCGACAACCCCCGAGTGGCCCACCGCCAAGCCCACGGGGTCCTGCCGGCCTGGGTCTACGAACACGCCACCCGCCTGGCCGAACGCGACGGCAGGCCCCTGCCCGAGCGGCCCGCTGACGCGCCACCGATCCCGCGACCCCGGCCCGCCCCGGACGATGGCCCACCGCCCCCGCGCCCCCGACCGGCGCGCCCGCCCCTGCCCAAGCGTCCGCGCAGCCACCGCAAACCCCGGCCCCGCCGCCGCTCCCGCCCCTGGTGGCACCTGCTCGGCTACACCCTGGCCACCCTCACCGGAGCCCTGGCCGGAGCGCTGGCCCACCACCTCACCCCAGGTTTGTTCTGAGCACCATTTCGGCCCATACACCGCGACGGCCGTGTCAGCCCCCGTAGGGCCGACACGGCCGTCGCCTTCCTTCCGTGTCAGTTCTGCGTGCTCAGGACGGCCGAGGGCCCGGGAAAGTCGTCGGGGATGGCGTCCATCATGAGTTCGTCCACCGGTGTGCCCTGCCAAAAACCCGCCTGGCGCAGACGTCCCGCGTGGCGGAACCCCGCCTTTTCGTAGGCGGCCACACCGGCGGCATTGGGTTCCAGTACCTTCAGCCACACCATGCGCAGTGCCGCCAGGTGAAACGCCCAGTCCAGGGTCAGGCGTGCGGCCTCGGTGGCGTGACCCTTGCCGCGTTCGTTCGGGGCCAGGACCATGACGAACTCTGCGGTGTGCACGAACCGGTTGATCTCCAGGGTGGTCATACCGACCGGTTCTGAGTCCTGGAGCCGTACCACCTCGAACTGCGGGTAGTTCATGTTGCCGCGTTGACGTTCCCAACCGGCCTCGCGGGTCTCCCAGGACTGGGGGACCTGGTTGCCGTAGCCCAAAAGGGTCCCGGGGTCGTTCTCCCAGGCGTGGTAGGCGCGCAGCATCTCCCGCCGGGGCATGGCCAACGCCAGGGTCTGACCGGTCAGCAGCAGGTGCGGTTCACTCACAGGGTTTCTCCAAGGTGGGGCCCGGCACAACAGCGGGGCCATCGGTGGTGTGAATCGGGGTGTAGGTATCGATGTCGGGGCCTTCGCCCACGGGGCGCCCGTCGCTGTCGGCGATCCAGGCGTGTAGTCGGACGGGGTCGGTGGCCAGACCATGGCGCCATTCGGCGCGTCGGCCGGTCAAAGTGAGAAGGAGTGAGGTGGCGACCGACTGTTCCAGACACGCCCAACGGCCGGGCAGGTAAGCGGAAACAGACCTGACGGCATCCAGCGCCTTGTGAACACGATCGATCGGAGCAGGAGGCAGTCGGCGCCCCAGACAGGCCAGTGCCACCAGGCGGCTCAGTCGCCCACGCCGAGGGCCCAAGAGCAGCGCCACCGCGATCACGGCCAGCACCGGCAGGCAGAGCAACCGCCCAAGCAACCCCCTCCCGGTCGAGGGCGGCAGCACCGCGGCCGTCTCACCCGTCCCCCACGAGAGCGGCTGTTCCGCCAGCCTGATGGTCGGCCCTGGGTACCGGGCCTCAGGTGAACGGGTGTGCAGCTCGGTACGCCCGGTGCGGTAGTCGATGAGCACCCAGGCGTGCCCGGTGTCGACCACGACCGTGGGCGGACCGTTCATACGGTGGCCCCTTCCGTCACGGACCAGCGAGGCGTTGGAGCCTCCTGCACAGCCCTCCACCACAGGTGTGCACCCATGGTGGTGAGCAGATGGCCCCAAGGCACACGAGCCCCCAGAGCCGCCGCGTGCACCGTTGAACGCAACCTCACGGTGTCGACCAGTCCAGCCTCCGCCAAGGGCCCGTCGCACATGTCCAACACCCGATCCAGGTGGACACGCACGGCTCGGTGGTAGTCACGTACGAACGAACCCTTCGTCGTGCGTTCTCGTACCGGGGCGGGGAGCAGCTCCCCGACGGCGTCCACCAACGCGGGCTTGTACCGGTGGGCCGAGAATCGTTCCTCTGCGGGCAAAGAGACGACGGCGTCGAGCACGGCACCGTCGAAGTACGGGTTGTGCTGTTCGACGCCGATACGGTCAGCCAACTGGATATCCGAGGCCGCTGACCGAGCCACACCGTTGACCAGGGCGATCAAGGCCTCATCGGCATCGGCGGGCCTGGGGCGCTCGGGCATGGGAGACAAGAGCCACGGTGGAGCGCTCGGTGTGGAACGGGCCAGTGAGCCCACATCATGGGAGAGCGCGGCCCGAACGTAGGGCCAGGGGGCTCGTCGGCGTAGGCGGGCCCAGGCACAGGCGTCGTTCCACAGTCTCACCCACCGGCGATTTCGGGCCAGAGTGACCAGATGGGTGGGCGGTGGGAGGAAGAGGTTGTCACCCCCGTCCCCGGTGAAGTGGCACCCAGGCCCATCGGCCTGCCCGATGGAACGCAGCTGCCCGGCGAAAGCGGCTCGGCTCACCGCTGAGGGAGGTGGTTCGTCGGTGGGCGGGAGGGTGCCGGTGTCCGGGCTGAAGGGAAGGTGCCGCTCGGTGACCTCGAAGCGTTTCCGGGTCAGCCCGGGAACGTTCAAGGCCCGTACGTGGTCCAGGTCCCCGCCTTCGGAGAGCCCTGTGGGATGGGCGGTCACCCCGCTGACGGGACCGAACCGGGCCGCGATGACGGCGAGGGTGGTCGAGTCGACCCCGGAGAGGTCGGTCGACACGTGGTGCCCGCCTGTTCGTGAGCGCACCCCCTCCACCAGGGCTGCGCGGATACGGTCCAAGGCCTCCTCACGTGGCCGGGCCGTGGGACGCCACCACTGGCTCATGGTCATGGAACCGGGGCTCAAGAGCAGTCGATGGCCGGGCGGGACCGGGTGAACCTTCGCCCAGGCACTACGGTCCGAGGGGGCGGCGTGCTTGTCACCCAGATACGCCGCCAGCCACTCCCGGTCGATGTCGTAGCCGTGCAAAGCCGCCAGGGCGCGTGAGCTGGACCCCCACACGATGCGCCCGTCACCGGTACGGGTGGTGTACACCGGGCACGCGCCCGAGGCATCGGTGATGACTTCCGCCTTGCTCGGGACGGAACGGATCACGGTGAAGGAGCCGGCCCAGGCCCCGATGACCACGGTGGGGTCGGGGGCGTGTGCTGCTTCGGCCAGTTGGGTGTGTTCGGCGGAGCAGGCACCGATGATGGCCAGCCGGACACCGCCGTCCGCGTAGGTACGTATGCGTTGCTCGACCCAGGGGCCCACTGTCCACAACGGTGGGGTGGACCATAGGAGGGCCGCGCCCGCCGGAACGGGGTGTTTTCCGTTCGACGGGGCGCAGCCACCGAACCAGCGCATCTGGTTCCTGGATCGATCGGCTGATCCGTAATGGTCAGTCATAGGGGGACTGCTTGCTCTCGACACTCTGGTCGTCGCTGCCCTGGGTCAGAACGGTCGCGTCCCCGAGATCGATGACGACCGGTGCCTCGTCACGTGCTTCTTCCATGGGTTTCCCTTCCGTGGACGTGGGACCACCGTAGGGAGGAAACGATCCCTTCCACGAAGGAGATTCCCGCTTATTCTCACATGTGTGCGTACTGAAAAGTGGTGAAGAATAAACGCGAATAACGTGAACATGAAATCCGCGACCTTGGTGGAGTCCGTGCGTTACTCGGGGATGTCTTCCGCCGCGCGCCTGATCATCTCTCTGGCCTGGCCCTGGAAGCGCGCCCCCGACGAAGCCATGGTGAAGACGTGCGCGTACTGCTGGACTTCGCTCTGATGTGTCAGGGTGAGTTCGGCGGAAACGGTCTCGACCACCACGGAATCGTCGTCATGGATCCAGAAACCGTGCAGCGGGAGATAAGGAGGAGAAAGGTCGAAAGGGATGATTCCCAAAGAAACCGTGGAAAGCGTGGAAACGGTGATGAGCCTGTCGAGCTGTGCCGCCATCGTTTCCCGGTCGCCCCGTCTGTGCCGCACGGCGGCCTCACTGATGAGGAAGCGAAACCTCTTGCCCCGTCGATAGAGAACCTCCTGACGGCGCATCCGCTGTTCGACCGCTTCCTCGATGTCACAGGAGACACCGTTCTTACGGTTGGCCGCCTCCAGCACGGCCCGCGCGTATCCGGGGGTCTGGAGAAGACCCGGCACGATCATCGGCTCATAGGCCCGGAAGAGCCGGACACGCTCTTCCTCCACCGCCATGCGTGACTGGATACCACCCAGCCCACCACGCAACTGGTCCTTCCAATCCACCCACATCGACTCCAGGTCGTTCAACTTGTCGATGAGTTCGCCGGCCACCTGAACATGACCGCACGCACGGGTCCACGTGGTGATCTCGGACGCGGTGGGAGGTTGCCGGCCCGTCTCGATCTTGGAAACCTTGGGTTGGCTCCACGACAACAGCTCCGCGAGTTGCACGCCGGTCAGCCCGGCCGACCGGCGTACTTCGCGGAGCCTTCTACCCAGATCGCGCCGGGCCCGTTCGATGCTGTGGGACACCTAGCTATTGAATCTCGCGTGGTGCTCGGGGGCGAATTCGCTGTGCGGGATCGCGTATCGCCAGGCGATGTCGCGCCAGTGGCGGTAGCGGGTGAGTTCGTCGGGATCGTCGATGCGTTCGAGTTCGCGAGGCACGTCGTGGTCATCGAAGTGCAGGACACACGCCCAGGTGTCGTCGAACAGCCAGAAGTCGAGGTCGGGCAGTTTCTGCACCGAGGGGTGGTGACGGGGGAGCCAGCGGATGTCCTCGCCCGCCTCGATGTTGAAGCGGGTGACGGCGTGCTCCCAGGCGATGTAGTCGCTCAGGGGTTCGGAGACGACGCGGACCCGCTGCCATTTCTTGCCTTGTGAGGTGGTGGCGGTGACGTTGCGGTGCCAGGGGGAGGTGAGCGCGTGGTCCTCCTGGCGGCCCAGATCGCCGGTGTGGAGGAATCGGCGGATCGTCTCGGCCTCCTCGGCGATGTTGTAGCGGTCGCGAACCTCCAACTTCCAGGCGCTGCGCTCGAAGTCGATGAACTGTTGGGAGAACTCCTCCTCACTCAGCAAACGGCCCATCAGGCGCCCTCGTCGGCGTAGCGCAGGAGTTCGCGGGGGACCTCGACCAAGGTCTCATTCTCCGCCAGGTCGCGAACGTCTGCGAGTGCTTCGGTATCGGTGACCTTGTAGCCCTGAACCACGATGGTTCCCCGGTCGGTTCGGTAGAGGGTCGGGCATTTGCCGCCCTCGCTGTCGGTGCCCAGGAACGTCAGACGCATGAACCCGCCTTGCGTATAGTCGAGAATATTCTTCCTTGTTGAGCATGGCATGGCTCTGAGTGACGGGCATGGTGTTCTTCGTGTCCGGATGTGGCCAGTTGCGACAGGCCCGTGGTTCGCATGGACATACTCCCGCGCCCTCGCCCGCAGCGCCCACCGCTGCCCAAGCGTCCGCGCAGCCACCGCGAACCCCGCCGCCGTCGCCGCTTCCGCCCCTGGTGGCACCTGCTCGGCTACACCCTGGCCACCGCCGCCGGTGCCCTGGCCCACCACCTGGACCCAGTTCTGTCCTGACCTCCACCGCCTCACACTCCACGACGGCCGCGCCGGCCTCACCCCGGCGTGGCCGTCACTCCTTCCCGAGTCAGTCTTCTGTGCCCACGATCACCGAGGGCCAGGGGAAGTCCTCCGGTAGTGCGTCCATGACCACTTCGCCGCAGCGCCGTCCCTTCCAGATCCCGGCGCTGCGCATGGTGCCCACCTCCCGGAAACCTGCCTTGGCGTAGGCGTTGCGGCCGGCGGTATTGGGCTCCAGCACCTTGAGCCAGACCATGTCCAGCCCGATGAGGTGGAAGGCGTAGTCCAACGTCAACCGTGTGGCGGTGGTGCCCACACCCGTTCCCCTGGCCTCGGGCGCGATGACCAGGATGAACTCGGCGGTTGCGGTTTGCAGCTCGCTTCCCTGACCACTGGATCGGCGCGCAGCGAGCATAGGGATCATCGAGCCATTTCCTCGCCACCGAGCATCCTCCAAAAAATTGGTAGACAAGACGCCCTGAAGCGCGTGATCAATAATTTACATTAATTAACACAAGGAAGCGGCTCGGGTGGCTTCGGTTCCAATATATTCACAGCGCCCTTGATCTCGGTTGCGTCCTCACCTCGCCTTTCTCATATTCCGAGATCGAGACTTCCTTCAAGTGGTGGTCTTGTGTAAGGTCTCCCCTGGGGGAATTGCCATCACTCTACTTCTGATAGTTTGAGAGTTATCAATGATAGTCCGTTCACATTCAGATGTCATCGGATCTGACTTCGATGTCGAATGGGGAAATGGTAGAAGTCTGAGATTGCTGACAGTCGAAGACGGTCTAGGATTCACCGTTTGTCACACGGTGGTTCGAAAAGGGACCACCTCCCGTCTTGAATATCGATCACACGAAGAGGCCTGTTATTGCCTGTCCGGAAGCGGCCGTATCGAGAACGGAAAGGGAATCTCGCGCAGATTAGAGCCTGGAACAATTTATGCCCTCAATAAGGGGGAGCATCATTTTCTGAGTGCCGACTCTCAAGAAGACCTGGTTCTCATTAGTGTATTTTCTCCTCCTCTTAAGGGAACAGAACAACACAAACTCAGTGAGTTTGAGGCGTCGAGCTACTGATGACCCAGTCCAAGGACGGTATCCGGTTCCATCATTACTTTGAGCGCAACGCTCTGCGGAAACCACACAAGACGGCCCTTACTCTGGGTGGCAGAAAAACCAGTTACCTTGAGCTCGACGCATTGGCGGAAGAACTTCGAACCGCGCTGATACGACATGGAGCCCAACCCGACGACCGGGTGGTCATTTATTCGAAGATGTCCGAAGGTTCGGTCGCGGCCGTCCTGGCGACTCTCAAGGCCGCGTGCATCGTCGTCACCACACACCCCACCTTCGGCACTGAAAAGCTGATCCACCAGGTCGAAGACTCCGGTGCGCGTTTCCTCTTCACTGACGACGTCGAGGTCGTGGAGGAGGTGCTCGGATCCACCGGGTTGAGCGCGGTATTCCCGTTGGGAGGACCGCACACGGAAGCCGAGGGGTGGCGTGTACGCCGAGAAGACGATGAGAAGCGAACCACCGACTTCGATCTGATCTCAGGTGCGAAGCCGGCCGCGCTCTTCTATACCTCGGGCTCCACTTCCAATCCCAAGGGTGTGGTCATCAGCCACTCCGCCATGGTGGCCGCCTTCGACGCGGTCACCGGTCACCAGGAGAACACGGACGATGACGTCATCTTGACCTTTACTCCCATCGGATCGGATTTCGGGTTCTACAACGTCATGATGCCGCTCGCCTTCGGGGGGCGGGTCGTGGCGGAAGCAGACACACCGAATACCCCGGAACAGCTCATCGACCTGGTCAATGATGAGGGTGTGACCGGAATTCACGCCTTTCCTCCCCTTCTCGCGCTCCTCTGTCAGGAGGGGGCTCCACACAACCCTTCGGTGCCCGGTCTCAGGTACTTGTCCAGCACCGGACAGCGTCTCGTACCTGAGCACCTCCTACGCCTTCGACGCTCCTTCCCCGATGTTCGGATTCACTCCATGTACGGCCTGAGCGAGTGCAAACGGGTGAGCTATCTGCCCCAGGAGCAGATTCTCCGCCGTCCCTCGTCCGTGGGACTGCCCCTGCCACAGGTACGCGCCCACATCGTCGACGAGAACGAGGATCCCATCCACACACCCGACACCGTGGGCGAGTTGGTGCTGGCCGGCGACCTCCTCATGGAGGGCTACTGGAACGACCCCGAACTGAGTGCTCGAACGCTCAGGCGAGACGTCCTGAACGAGTCCGTCGCCCTCTTCACCGGCGACCTGTTCCGTAGGGACAACGAAGGCTTCCTCTACTGGGTTCGCCGACGCGACGAGGTCTTCACACGGTCGGGCTTCCAGGTCGATCCGCAGGAGATCGAAGCGCACCTGCGCACCCATCCAAGCGTGGTGGACTGTGCCGTTGTCCCCCTCTCTTGCGACGCCGAAGGGCACCTTCCGCTGGCGTTCGTCGTGCCGAGTCCAGGAAGACATCTCGACGAGCAGACGGTCATCGACCACTGCCGTGGCGCCCTGGACTGGCACATGGTCCCGTCCCGAGTGCTCGTCCGAGCGGCGCTGCCGCTGACCGACTCGGGCAAGACCGACAAGAGATCTCTCTTGCCCCCTCCAACACCCGACACGACGAACGGGCCATGATGTCTCACTCCGTGGATGAAAGCGACCCCGCGTACGACTATGTCAACTACGTCAACGCTTCCTCCATGTCGGCGCTGGTCGATGAGTTCGATGATCTGGCCACCGGCCGTGCCCAAAGACCACGTCGACGTGTCCACTCCACCATCCGAAACCGGATCGATGACCACGCGGTCCTGGAACACCTGGACCACATGGTGAAGAACTCGGGCCCGCTCTTTCAGCACTTCCTCGCGAGCGTGCCAGGCATCCTGGAGGAAATGTCCAGGGTCGGCGCCGCTCTGAACCGCCTGGCCCGGTCCCGTGCCCCGAGGGAAAAGCGTGCTCTGACCTTCTATGAGGGCGACGCCTTCGACGGAACCAACGGGCGTGCACTGGTCGAGGCCGCTCAGGGCGCCGTGGTGAGCCTGACATCGTCACCCAACAAGGCGAATGAGCCCTGGTTCTACCGCTTCGCCGACCCTCGTCTCTCCCAGTACTTCCCGGAGTCCTTGTTCCTCTTGTCCTCGGAGGAGCTGAAAAGCGATCATTATTTCGGGTCCTTCAGCGAGGGGTTCGACTTCTTCTACGAGACGGCCGCGTTCCAGTTCTACGGAACTGATCGGAAGGCGCAGGTGGGCCATGTCGCCGAGCTTTTAAGGGCGGATGGGATCGCCTTCTTCCTGGAGAAATTCGACCATGAGGACTCAACCGAGTACGAGGTGCGTGAGGACGTCAAGGACCGGCTCCACAAGTCCCTGTACTTCTCCTCGGAGGAGATCGAGTGGAAACGCGAGGCCATGCTCGCACGCATGTCTGAAGGGCAGGTGACCCTCGCCGAGATGTCGGAGGCTCTGCACACACATTTCGGCCATGTCCACTTGCTCTGGAATGGTGGAAATTTCTGCGAAGTCGTGGCCTCCGACAGCAAGGAACGGCTAAGTGAGTTCCTCGAAGTCCTAGGCCCACCTCTCATCCCCGATGAATTCTGCCGGGAATCTGTGATGCGTCCCCTTGGCCAGAGCCGCTACACGTGAAAGGTCTTCCCATGCCCCCCTCACCCCTCCTGGAACCATCCGTGATGGCCCGGGTCGACAGGCTCACGGACCGATGGCGCGCGCGTGCCGCTCATACCGAGAAGGCACGCACACCCTCGACCGAAACGGTACGGGAGCTGTTCGACTCCGGTCTTCTCCACCTGGCGATCCCCAAGCTCTACGGTGGCAGCGGGCACGGCTGGCCGACCCTCACCGAAGCGGCACGCCGCGCTGCCCGCGTGTGCCCCTCCACAGGGTGGCTCATCGGTGTGGTCGGCGGCCACGGAGCAGTGGCCGCACGACTGCCGTCATCGGCCGCGAAGGTACTCTTCGACACCGGCCCGAACCAGTTGTTCGCCACCGCTTCTGTCACGTCGAACGGTCGCATCACTCGGGAGGATGACGGTTACCGGATCACCGGTGAGTGGCGGTTCTGTTCCGCGGTCGACCACGCCAGTTGGATCATGATCAATGGCGTTCGCCAGGACTCACCCGAGTCCGGGCACCACCTGTTTCCGGTACCCGCCGACCAGGCGTGCGTCCTTGACACCTGGCATGTGACAGGCATGTCCGGCACGGGCTCCAAGAGCGTCTTGTTGGACGACGTGTTCGTCTCCGACGACCTCGTCGGTGGAGTCGAGGAGTGTTTCGAAGGGCGAACGGAGGGGAGTCGGGGCCCACGGGACTACCTCGTGGAAGTGCCCTTCACCGACTACGTGAACAGCACGATCGTGGGACCGATCCTCGGCTGTGCCGAAGGCGCCTTCGACGCGTATCTGGAGTGGGCCGAGTCAGGCGGCAGAGCGGAGCGGGCCCGCGTGCAACTGACTCTGGCGGAAAGCTCCGCCGAACTGGAGTGCGCTCGGCACCTGCACGACTCCCTGGGCGCCCTGCTGCATACGGCGGGGATCGATCGACGCCCACTGAGCCAGAGGGAGGTCGCGGGTCTTCGACGTGACCGCGCCTACCTCACCCGGCTCTGCGCACACGCCGTTCGGCGCCTGGTGGAGTCGCTCGGCACCGCGGCCCACGTCGAGGGTGGGGTGCTCTCTCGACACTGGCGGGACCTCCAGATGATGGCGGCCCATCGCGACGTGAACTGGGACGACAACCACGCCGTGTTCGCCATGGCTTCGACCGATCGGATACCGGTCTGACATGCGCGCCTACCTGTCCTTCCTGGCCACCAACCGGCGCCCGCTGCTGGGCTGCTTCGCCCTCTTCCTGTTCTCCGCCTTCGGCCAGACCTTCTTCGTCTCCCTCTTCTCCGCCGACATCCGCCAGGACCTCGACCTCACCCACGGCCAGTTCAGTTCCCTGTTCATGCTCGCGACCCTGGCCGGCGCCCTGACGATGACCCAACTGGGCAAGGTGGTGGACCGTCACCGCGCCGGGCGGATCGTTCCCGCGCTCACGCTGATGCTGGCGTCGGGCGCCGCGATCATGGCGCTGGCCACACAGGTGTGGATCCTCTTCCTGGCCCTGTTCATCCTGCGGCTGTTCGGGCAGGGCATGATGACCCACACCTCCTTCACCCTCACCGGGCGGTGGTTCGACCGGGAACGTGGACGCGCCACTTCGGTGGCCACCCTGGGGTTGAACGTCGGTGAGGCCGTCCTGCCGCTCGCGATCGTCGCCCTCTTGGCCGTCGCCGGATGGCGGGAGGCGTGGTGGATCGTGGCCGCGCTGCTTCTGGTGTTGGCGTGGCCGATGTCCGTTCTCATGGGTCGGAGGCGCACGCCGACCGACGCGGGCGATGGCCGACCGGTGACTGTGGTCCGAGGCTGGACACGACGTCAGACCTTGCGCGACCCCTACTTCTACCTGCTGCTCGCCGCCATGGCCGCGCCGGCCCTGGTCGGTAACACCGTGTTCTTCCACCAGGCGTACCTGACCGAACTGCGTGGGTGGTCACCGGCCCTGTTCGCCTCGGCCCTGTCGGTGTACGCGGTCACGACCGTGGTGTTCAACCTGGTGGGAGGCGTCCTCGTCGACCGCCTCACCGCACTGCGGCTCGTCCCCTTGTACCTGGTTCCCCTCGGCCTGGGACTGCTCGTCCTGGCGACGGTGGAAGGGTCGTGGAGCGTCGTGCTGTTCATGCTGTTGTACGGGATCACGAACGGGTTGTCCCTGAGCCTGTTCGGGGCGGTGTGGCCGGAGGTGTACGGGGTGGAGCACCTGGGCTCCATCCGGTCGATCATCGTGGCGGTCCTGGTGTTGGGCTCCGCCGCGGGTCCCGGTGTCACCGGGCTACTGATCGACGCCGAGGTCGGTTATCCGGCCCTGATCATGGCCCTGGGCACCTACTGTCTGCTGGCCTCGGCCGCCGCGGCGTGGTTCGTCTCGCGCATCCGGACTCGCCTGCGGGACGAGCGGATCGAGGTGGTGTGAGCCGACCGAGCACCGTGGCCTGAGAAACCCGGAACCTGGGCGCCGCTCCGTCTCTTCATCGACCTCGCGTGCGGCGTTCTCCTGGGGCGACCCGTCCTCCATCACGTCGTCGAAGGGGATTTCATGGCCCCGGGTCCCCGTCATGAGGCGATGCCGCCACAGAGACAGGACGTTGCCCTGCCCGCCTGAATCGGCCCGGGTGCCTCCGACAGGATCGATCGGAAGCCCCCGGGGGCGCGTGTTCCTTGGCCCAAAAGGGGCGGTTCGGAGTCGTTCGGGGACTTCGCAAGTGAGGTTCTTGCCTCTGGACGCTACCGCTGCCAGATGGGGGAGCCCGTATGACCGAGAACGTCAGGCGGAGCGCGCGGGCTCTCCTGTTCGAGGGAGATGGATGCCTGGTGTTGATCAAACGCACCAAAACCGGTCAAGAGCCCTACTGGGTCACCGTGGGTGGGGGGAGTGGAACCGGAGGACGTCCACATCGAGGCGACGCTGCGCCGTGAGGTCCTCCGCCGCTCATGTGGTGTTCCATTTGAGTCTGAGCGGAGGGCCCGATCGCCTCCTTCTGCCCCACAGCACTTTGGTTCAGGAAACTGCCGAATAACCCACCACACTCAGGGGCCGGCTGCCATCATGGAAATGCCTTCCGCATGGCACCCGCAGCATTCAACAGGCCGCCCCCTACGCTTGAAAGAGATTCGGCATGACGATCTCCTCGTGTGAGGCGGAGGTGACGCACGGCATGATCTTCAGCCAGCCCGAAGACCCGCTGCTGCGCTCCGTGCTCTCCCTGTTCCGGGTCGCGCGGGACCAAGGGCGTGTCCTCAACCGCACCAAGATCGCCAAGCTGCTCTACCTCGCAGACCTTTCCGCGGTAGAAGGTGGGGGTGTCGCGTTCAGCGGCGCGACCTGGCGGTGGGAGAACTACGGCCCCTTCGACCCCGCTCAATACCGGGTCGAGGACGCCTTGGTCGCCTCCGGGATCATCGAACGGACACAGGACCCCCAGAGTCCGTGCGGGGAGGTACGACTCCGCCTGATCGAAGATGTCGACGCGTCCTTGGGGCCCGAATCCCTCGCGGTGCTCGGCAAGGTCGTCGCCGAACACGGTGGCCGCTCCGCCGCTCAACTAAGAGACTTGACCTACGAGACCGCTCCCATGGTGCAGGCGCAGACCGACGGCGAACGCGGGGTGCTCCTCGACTTGAACCGGGCCAGACGGCGTAAACATTACGCCGCACTCAAAGAGCGCTACCGGGCACGAGCGGCCGACAGAGGCCCCGTGGAATCCGACCCCGGCGGGGGGAAAGACCTTCTCGCGGAAATGGCCGAACTCGCCGAAGCCCGCCGCCGCGCGAACACGAAGGCGCTGGGTGAGGAGTGAAGCCCGCGATCAAACGCGGCGGGATCTACTGGGTTCCCGACCGCCTTCTCGCCCTGCCCCCTGACTACGACCGAGACCCGCATCCCCGACGTGCCGTCGTGGTGATCAGCGGCGAGGCCGAACATGAGAACGAGGATTGGCCGATCGTTCTGGTGGCGCCCTGTTCGAGCTAGTCCACCCGTAAAACCCGGTACTGCGTCAAACTCGGCCAGGGCGTGGCCAACGTGCAGAAGAAGTGCTGGGTCCGCGTAGTGGCCGTGCAGCCGATGGCCAAGGACGACCTCGGCGACTACGTCGGTCAGCTTCCCGCGCACCTGTTGGAGGACATCTACTTCAACTTCGCCGAATACACCGGCCAGGTCTGAGCGGGATAGGGCGCCGGCAGGTCGAATCCGAGGAGCCAGTGAGTCGTACGCCAAGGGCCGTACTCGGCGAAGGAGCAGTGCCGCCGTAGTCCTCTGGTGAGTACTTCGGCCTTGGGTAGGTCGCCATCGAATGGTTCAAGCCCTGGTTGAAGATGATGCGCGCCGAACTCGCCACCGGAAAACGCATGGAACGGGTTCGCCTCATCGATGATCCGGCTTGAACGTAGCGGTCTTTGTCGATCGGGGACGGTTGCCGCCGATCCGTCGCGCCGACAACGGCGACTGGGCGATGCCGGGCGCTCCCCTTCTCGTTGTGAACACCCGTGCTCTCCCTTGGGTGGAACGAGCCGGTAGCGCTCGGTTTCGGGTGGGCGAGAACTCGTGATCGGTTCGCCGGGTTCGTCCCTCGCCGCGTGCTCGACCCGGACCTTGTGCTGGAATCCGGCGCCGGTCAGCAACACCACCGGCCGAGGGAATGACGCGTCGCCATCGACGGCGGTGAGGTGGTCCACCGGGAAGGTGGACCACCCCACCGCCGTCCCGGCCCAAGGCCTGGGGCGGACGCTCGACAGGAGGTGAGCCGAACGGCTCGACCTCAGGGCCCACCGAAGGGAACCGTGCGGATCCGCCACTCGCCATCGTCCATCAACCAGAACAGGAGATCGTCGGCGGTCTGGCCGGCGACCTCTTGCGCATACTCGAGGTGGACGGTGGCGATCGGGACCTTCCCTTCGGAGTCGGTGCCCATCTCGACCTCACGGATCTGTGCGACGTCGGCACCGTTGAACCGCTCGGCGTAGATGGGGAACGCCGGTTGGCATTCGGTCTCCATCCCGCCCTCGCCCGAGTTCATGGTGCTGAGGGTCACCGCGGAGTGCGCGTCCTCGTCGATCACCGCGCACCCGGTCTCCCCGTCCCCGTCGCGTAGTGCCTCGAGGAAGTCCTCGGCGGCCGCGCGGGCCTGTTCGGTGTCCTCCTCCGTTCGTTCTGCTCCGCTGACCTCTTCCCGGTGTTCACCGGATCCTTCTCCGGTGCCCTCTCCGGAGATATCGGGGGTCATCACCACAGGCGGTGAGCGCGACAAACAGGGCGAACGTGAAAGGAAGCAGGGTGAGTCGTCGTATCAAGGGGACGCATTCTGTTTCGGGGATGGTCGATCGTAGGCTACACCGGCCGTTTTGGGTGAGCTTCGAACGATCGGTCCGTCAACGATGCGCGAAGCTTTTGACCAGCACACCCGAAGCGAACGAGGAACGTACATGAGCGAGGAGACCGCTGCGTGGATCTGGCTTCGCGGGGAGCTCGCCGGGCCGGAGCTCGGCCGAAGTCCTGCGTGCGGTGCCGGCGACGAAACCGCGATCGAGCGGCGAGCACGCAATGAAGCCGGGGCCGAGCTGCTTCATTCCATCTCTTGTTCGAGGTGAACGCGGAAGCTGCGCGCGGGTCGACCCGTGAGGTGCTGGACGGTGTCGGTGATGCGGTCCTCCGCCCCCTCGGCGATGGCACGGTCCATGCCGGCCAGTATCGAGGCGAACTCCAGCGGCACGTGCGCCGTGAGGCGGTCGCGCATCTGTTCGTAGGACAGGCGGTGGTGGTCCACGGGTCGGCCGGTGACCTGGGTGATGGTGGTGGCGATGTCGTCGTAGCTGAGCGCCTCCGGCCCGGTGAGGACGAGATCGGTGTTGGGGGCATGTTCATCGGTCAGAGCGTGGACAGCGACGGCCGCGATGTCCTCAACGTCGACGAAGCCGACCCGGCCACTTTCGGCCGCGGTCCAAATGGTGCCTTCTTCACGGATGCTCACGGCATGCGCGTGCGTGCCGGTGAAGTTCTGCATGAACCACGAGGGCCGCAGCACCGCCCACTGTTCGAACAGATCGGGCAGGGCCTGGTGCACTGTTCCCACCGCCGGGCCGCCCTCGGGGATGGCCGAGGAACTGAGGAGTACCGCACGGTGCACGCCGGCGGTGTGGGCTTGCCGGAGGAACGGCAACATGACCGCAGCCGGGTCGGCGTCGCCTATGGGCGGTACCAGGTAGACACGGTCGGCTCCGTCGAGGGCGGTGGCGTGGGTGGCGGGTTCGTACCAGTCGAATGCGACCGGCTCCGCGCCGGGGACGTCGACGGCGCGACGGCTGGCGGCTTTGGCGCGGTGGCCCAGGGCCGACAACCGCGCCGTGGTGCGGCTGCCGGTGGTGCCGGTGGCGCCGATGACCAAGGTGGTGCCGGAGGTCGTCATCGGTTGCTCCTGATGAAGTCGGTACCGGGTTCGAGGACGGCGAGTGGGTTCCAGTAGTCGCGGTAGGAGGTGATGTGTCCGTCCCGGACCGTTACGACGGCGATGTAGGTCATGTCGAAGGGGCGGCCGGACTCCACCAGGCGGCCGACGCCGCGCATTTCGACCACGATGGTCTCAGGATCGGTGGTCTGGTGGATCAGCAGCTCGGGGAAGTCATGTAGATCGATGTGATCGGGGTAGTGGCGCATGTACGCGGCGATGGCCTCCCTGTTCTCCAGATGCTTCGGCCGGCCCTCGGGGGCGAAGGGAAACTCCATGGAGCCGTCCTCGTCCCACAAGGCGACCCACGCCGGGATGTCCTTGTCCAGTAACAGCCGCAGGCTATGGCGGGAGAGGGCCGCCGNGGAGAAGTCGATGCGGGCATGGGTATCCTCCAACTCGTAGAATGTGGACCCTGGGTCCGCTTTGACGATACGGACCCTGGGTCCGCTTTGCAAACGGAGGTGCAGCATGCCCGAGCGCAAACCCCGCAAGGACGCCGCCCGTAACCGGCGGGCCATCCTGGCCGCCGCCGACGCCCTCTTCGCTCGCAGCGAAAACCCGGAAAGCATCACCTTGGCCTCCATCGCGGCGGCGGCCGGCGTCGGTAAGGGCACGCTCTTCCGGTCCTTCGGGGACCGATACGGACTGCTGCGCGCGCTCTACGAAGCGCGCTTGGAACCGGTCAGGAAGGCCGTTGAAACCGGACCTTCGCCCTTGGGCCCCGCGACTCCGCCACGGCAGCGCGTACCTGCCCTGCTCGACGCCCTCCTGTGCTTCAAGATCGACAACCGCAGCCTCATGCTGGCCCTGGAGGAAAACGGGAGCAGCAGCCCCTACCAGACGGAGCACTACGAGCGTTGGCACGGCCTGCTGGAGACCATGCTGAGGCAGATCCCCGGCCTGACCGACAGCGGCTTCACCGCCCACGCCCTGCTCGCGGCCACCCGAGCCGATCTCGTCGAGCATCTGGTCGGGCATGAGCGCATGACGCGTGAAGGGATGCGGGCGCAATTGGCGAACTTCACTGCCAGAGTCTTGAATTCCGAGCCCGTGCGGGGCCTGACGAACGAGAGCTGATCAAGGGACGAGGAGCCGACAACCGATCGTCGTTCGCTGAGCCGGCATTCTCCAATGGACCTTCGTTTTCTGAAGACTTCGACGGGCGGATAGAAGACCACCCCAGAGCCTTCAAGAGCCCTTTCACAAGCCAGGTACTACAGTTGCACTTCCGAGTTGCCCTGGTCCGGGTGTTCCGTACCGTCTCGTACTTCCCTGAGGGATTCGAGTCGCTGATCTGGCTGTTTCCCACGCACGCGAACGGCCGCCGCCCGATCATCGATGGTTGTGAAGACAAAGAACGCCCAGGCGGCGGCCGCGGCCACCAGCGTAGCCGCCCAGCGCTGGCCGCACCTGCTGAACCAGACGATCGACACCGTCCTGGCCCCGCACCCGGCCCGCCCCGAAACCCGCGCCACCGCCCGCCAGGTGATCAGCGCCCTGCTGCCCCCGCTGACCCGCAAGAACTGCTGGACCCTGGCCGAGCACGCCGGGCACCCTTCCCCCTACCGGACCCAGCACCTACTGGCCCGCGCCGGCCTGGATGAGAACGCCCTGACCGCCGCGCTACGCGGCTACGTGATCGAACAGCTCGGCACCCACGACGTCGTCCTGGTGGTCGACGAGACCGGCCACATCAAGCAGGGCATCAACACCGTAGGGGTCGCCCGTCAATACACGGGAACCACAGGCCAGGTCGAGAACTGCCAGGTCGCGGTCTACCTCGCCTACACCACACCCGCTGGGCACGCCCTGGTCGATCACCGCCTCTACCCGCCCCTGTCCTGGACCGATGACCTCGCCCGGCTTCACAAGGCCGGGGTCCCCGACACCGCCGGCTTCGCGACCAAGCCGGAGTTGGCCGGCCAGATGATCGCCGCCGCTCTGGAACACGTGCCCCACGCCTGGGTGGCCGGTGACGAGGTGTACGGGCGCAACCCTGACCTGCGCGCCTACCTGGAGCAGCGCGGGATGGGGTACGTGATGGAGATGTCTGCCACCGATCGCCTGACCACCCCGCGCGGCCCCTTGGCGGTCAAGGAACTGGCCGTGTTGGTCCCCCACCAGGGGTGGCAGAAGCGCTCCGCTGGGGCCGGGTCCAAGGGCGAGCGGTTCTACGACTGGGCGCTCATCGACGATGTCGTTGATGAGCGCGGGGTGCGGTGGGTACTGATCCGTCGCAACCGCACCACCGGTGAGCCGGCGTTCTTCCACTGCTTTGCTCCCGCCCCGGTGTCGTTGTCGCGTCTGGTCGCGGTGGCCGGTCGGCGTTGGAGGGTGGAGGAGTCCTTCCAACAAGGCAAAGGGCTGGCTGGGCTGGACGAGCACCAGGTGCGCACGTGGACGTCCTGGCACCGGTGGAGCCTGTTGGTCATGGTCGCCTACGCGTTCGTGGCCGTGTGCCGCTTGCGGGAGCTGTGTGCGCATCCACCTGTGGCGGGTTTGGTGGCGTTGACCTGCAACGAGATCGCCCGACTGATGCATGCCCTGTTCACCGTCGAGCACGGGAGGGAGCACGCGTTGGCCTGGTCGGTGTTCAGACGCTCCCACCAAGTGCGGGCGATGGGCTGTCACTGGCGCAGACGAGCAGCTTCCCAACCATGACAAAACGGAAGTGCAACTGTAGTACCGGCCCGTGATGGCTGCTCTGGTCGCACCGCTGCGACCAGCCAAAACACGCAAACTTAGCGGCATTGCAGGTGGCCGTGGGCGGAACATCGAACTGTTCAGGGACCCGACGGAGTCTGACGAGGACCTCTATGAGTGGGTGCCCCTGACCAAAGCTCGTGGTCTGATCACTGAATGGCGGACGCAGAGCTCGGGCGCTCTCGTCGCCTTCCTCCACCTGCTCGCCATTCGCGCGGGGCCGAGGTTGCAGAGCGAGGCCATGCGGGCATGTTGGCGCACCCGACCAGAACACCCGGACGACTCGGTGTCGCGTTACGCCTACCATGCGTCGGTGCGCTGCTCTTAGGGTTCATTCCCCTGAGCCGCAGGAGACGTATCCCTGGATGCTCGCGACGTACTCCTCCCGGGTGTCGAACGCTTCCCAGTAGGAATCAACGTAGAGATCCGAGAACTCGTACCCCTTCATCTCGCCGCACCAGTCCACCGTGTTGGCTTCCAGGACATGCAGCATCGCCTCGCGGACCTCGCTCTCCCTCGGCCCGGAACCTCCGGTGTCCCACTCGTCCAGGTCAGCCACCACGCGATAGCCTTCACCGGTTTCCACGAGGACACCGGACTCCAGAAGCACCCCCAAGCCATCGAAAGGTTCGAGGCTGTTGGCCTCCTCGACCTCCCTGCGCTCCTCGTAGTAATCCTCGATGTTCTCCATGACGGATCCGTTCTCGTCTCTGGCGAACATCTCCTGGATGACATGGGCGGCAATGGCGTCCTTCACCCAGAGCTCTGTCACCCGTTCACCTGAAGCCCCGGAGATGGGGGAGTCGCCTCCACTCGATGAACCTTGGGGAGAAGTACACGCGGAGACAAGCACAAGAACAGCAGCGGAGACGGCGACCAGCGCCAGCGGAGTCTTCTTCACGGAAGACCAACCCTCCTTTCGAAACCAGAAGCAGAAAACGCCGGTCATGAGCCCGGCGCGTTCGCCGGGGCTGTTCAGAGGCTCGATCCATGACTCGTCGGGCAGGGGTTCCCTGAGCTTGAGCGGGAACCGGGCTCCGGCCCGCATGATCTCCTCGGTGCCGTCGACCCGACCCGTTCGGACAGGCCGTAGTCGCAGAACCGGCGATCGAAGACCGTTGTCTGCCCGGCTCCGAGCCCATTGGCCACCTTCAGGATCAGGGCCTGCTCGGAGTCGCCGTAGGCACCCACGGCGGCCCCGAGCAGGCTGCGGGCCTTGATCTCGCAGGCAGTGACGAACCGAGCCGGGAGGACCTACGAGGGCCGGCACAAGTCTTCCGTGAGGCGCGGTCGCGCCACTCGTCGGCGGTGCTGGAGGGCAGCACGTAGGTCAGGGTGGTGGTGAGCTCGGTCCTGTTCGCGCAGGCATAAAGGGCCAGGGCTGCGGCATGGCCGATGATGCGCTTCCTATCGCTATGCGCTGTCAAGGGGAGGTCCCAAGGTGTAGTGACCTTCGCCAGAAAGATGCTTCTGTCCCTTTCTGCGAATTCGGTCTCAAAACTCGAATCCTCGCATTCTAGGGGCCCCTTTTCTTGCTTTCCCTTCAATTCTTCCAAAGCCCTCTGAATACACGAAGTCAACGAAGTGCCACCACGTGCTCCACTGAATCGATGTCCGCCGCATGGTCCACGGGGACGTAGACGAGCACCGCCCCTGGGACGGAAAGCAGCCTGCCGGGATCGATGCGGCTCGCCGTACCTGTGGTGGTCGCGGTGATGACGTCGTCCCTGCCCCCGTCCCAAGGGGTCACCACGGCGTTGACCGCGTCCTCGGGTGAACCACGCTCCATGTCGACACTGATCAACTGCTCAGGCAGACCGATAGCGGTCTCGGGGGTGTCGCCGGCCCACCGATCCTCGGAGAGCGTGACCGATGCGGCCACCTCGCCGTCGAACGTTCGGAGTTCGTGGGTCGGGTCCTCGGCCCAGGGGTCGGGGCCCGCGAGGTAGGTGTCCTCGCCGACCGCAAGGACCGGTTTCGGCGACTCGGCGATGAGTGTGCCGTCGACGGGGTCGATGATCAGCCATCCTTCCTCTCCCGGAAGGTCGGCTGCCAGGGTGCCTTGGAGCATCAACGCGCTTACCAGTCCCCTGCCCTCGGAGTCCGCGGACTCCTGCCGCCACAAATCCCGCCCGTCGTTCGGGCTCAGTGCGACCAGGGCGTTGACGGTGTCGGACTCTGGGGCACGGAGCGCCTCCTGCGACGTGTTCTCTGAACAGTGGAGCAGTAGGACGATCGCCTCACTGTGGAGCAGCCTGGAGACCAGCCGGGAGGGACCGCCTCCGGAACAGGTCTTCGGGGTTTCCTGCCGCCAGAGGGTCTTCCCGGATTCCAGGTCACTCACCGTGAAGAGAGCCTCCGTCGCTTCACCTCGATGGTGGAGCAGGCGTGTGTGGTCCAGGAGGTGGGCCTCACCGTCCCAGTCGATGTCCTCTGCCACCACCGCCCCGGTCGAGGTGTCCAACAGGACGGCCGGTTCGTCCGAGGCCGCCACCAGGGCGTGCTCTCCGGAAGGGGAGAAGGAGGTGGAGAGTGCTGTGGCCTCGGGAAGCCGGTATCTCCACAGTTCGTTTCCCGTGTCGCCCTGGAGACCGACCAGTCCGTCCTCCAGTTCGATCACGGCTCCCCGGCTCTGGGCGTGTACGGCCAAGGCGGTCTCTTCCTCATCAGGCCGCCATTCCCAGCCGATCTCGCTCATGGAGGTGACCGCCTCCGGTACCGGTACCTCGTCGTCAGCGACCTCGTGGATCGTGCGAGCTCTCTCCTGGGGGGAGGAACAGGCTGACACGATGAGTGTCGTACAAACAGCGGCTGTCGCCAGGCCTCTCAGGCTCATCTTCTCGTGCTTTTCTGTTGCGTCAGTCGTTTGGGGTGTCTCGCTAGGTCCTCGAATCCAGGGCTTCTCGGCCTGCCGAGCTGAAACGACTGAAGTCGCTGATGACACTGGATCCCAGTTCATTCTCGGCGCCAGGCCACTTCATGTCCCTGAGTTCGCTGTAAATGCTGTCGAGGGCGTCTTGGTACGCGTCCGAATCGAAGGACGTTCCGCCCCCCTCCGAAATCCAGTGGTGGGGATCGAGACTGATCTCACCAGTGTCTGGGTCACGCAGGAAGTCGACATCCTCGCCGAATGTGTGTTCGCCGCTGTTCTCCACCGCGATCGCGGCATGGAGTGTGGCGCGGTTATCCAGAGCGATGGGGGAGAAGTCGGAGCTGGTGTCCCTCGCCGCGTCGATGTGGTCCATGGACATCACCTCCTTGAATCCTTGCTTCATGATCTCGCTGGCCGTGCTAATGCCGGGTACGGGGATTTCATTGAATACGGCTGCGACCATGTCAGTGGCGTTGTTGGTTACCTGGTTCTTGTAGTCAATGGCGCCGTTCGTGGCGTCGAAGCGATTCTGATGTTCTTTTTCAATGGCCTTGTCGATCAGTGCATCGAAGATTCCGGAATCTCTGGCCTCCGAGACGTCGGGCGGGTACTCATTAAAGTACGTGGAGGCTGCCTCCTCCGTTCTGAAGAACGAAGCAGCCTCCAAGCGGGCTGCAGCGTCTTCGCTTCCTACGATGTACTCTGCGAAGACCAGTCGTGTCATCGGGTCTAAGATGAGTTTTCCATCGCCCAGGTACTCGTCGTCCACGTCGTAGATGCTGGGGTCATCGTTCTCTCCGACCGCATCTTCGTCGAAGTTGAAACCAACACTGTTTTCCATTACTTCGATATTATTGAGGAAAAGATCCGCGAAGGAATCGGCGATCTCAGGGTTCAAGTGCGTGAAAGAAACGTTTTCCCACGTGACATCTTTTTCTTCGTCCTCGACACTGTGTCCGGTCTCATTGAGTCTCTCATGCATTTCGGGGTCGGTGATGGTCTCCAAGAGTGCAAGGAAAGCCTCGGACCCCTGATCGACCTTGTCCGGATCGTCGCTGTTCTGGAATTCTTCGATCCACTCGGTGAGACCGCGTGCCGCCTCCCCGTCGTCTCCCCACTCGTGGGTGTAGAGCTGGCCGATGATGCGGTCCGTGACGTTGTCCGCGGTCTCCTCGGTCCAGGGAAGGTCTCCTTCGACCCCTTCGGGGTACTCCCCGGTGAGAACAGCGTAGTTGGCGTCCTCGTTGCGCGTCGCGACATCGAGGAGTCCGGACATGGAGCCGTCGCTGTTTCCTAGAGCATCGATTCGTATGAGCGATGTCGAGATGGTGTCCATCATGCGGGTCGAGAACTCGGCGCCTCCTTCGAAGTCCTCGTGGGAGTTCGAGAGAAGGTCGTCAAGATAACCCGCCCGCTCCATCCAGTCCGTATGGATATGGGAGTAGCCGCCACCGCTCCTGACACCGCTGAAGTCCGGGCCGTCGACAATAGACCTGACGGACGCGGGCAGGTCCTCGTACCCACCGCCCAACCTCTCGTCGGACAAGGCCAGTAGACCGTCCCCGAGGACGCCGAGGGCGTGTTCACGTTCCTCGTCGGTCAGATGATCGCCGTCCATCTTGGCGGGGATACCGATCACACCCATGTGCTCGAGGCTCGGGTCCTCCTCAAGTGCGTCGTAGAACGCCCGGAGGAAATCCATTTCCTCGTTGCCGTAACCCGTGCCGCCCTGCTGGGCCTGCATCGCGTTGCTGGTGATCATGCTCATCATGAGCATGAGTTCGTGGTAGCGGGAGTCGATGGGTTGGTTCCCGGACCAGTAACCCTCCAGCTCCTCGGCCCACTCCTCGGCGTTCTCCTCCGTCAGCTCCCCGCGGTCGACCAGCATCGTGTAGTGATTCGGGTCGAGGTTGTAGAAGGCCCAGGAGTTGATCCCGGCGTCGATGAGTGCCTGGACGTTCTCCTTCGTGGGTCCCTGCCGCAGCTTTTCGCCGATGTCATCGGCGTTGTCCTCGAACTTCTGGTAGTTCGTGCGTTCGCGTTCCTTGAGATCCTCCACCTTCGCCGCGACCTCGTCGTAGATGGAACGGCACTTGTTCTCGTCGCCGAACCAGCCGAGCCCTTCCCGTTCCGGGTAGGTCGCGGTGATGGTCTGGCCCTGGTACTTGTCTGGGATCTCGGCTCGCTTCGTCCTCAGGAACTCCCACCACTCGGACATCTGTGACGAGCGTTCTTCCTTGAAGTCCTCCACGTACTGTGCCCACAGCTCGATCATGGAGGAGGCGTAGACGATCGCCGTTCCGGCGTCCCGCCACAGCTGGAGCTCCTCGGCGGACAGATCCCGAATGTTCTAGGCCATGAGGTCGGTGAACTGGTTGGCCGTGTGGTTGAAGTCGGCGTCGAGGTCGTCCGCCCTGCCCAGGAGGCGGGACTGGAGGGTGTCCAACTCCTCTGCCCGGGTTCTGATCGTGTCGGGATTCGCGGACGTGGAACGGGCCAGGAAGGAGAGGTCGAAGTATGCCATCGGGTGCTTTGCTGCCAGGGGGTGGTCGGGGGAAGAGGTTCGGGGGCTCGGAAGGTCAGAAGTTGACTTGCAGATCCGTGCCGAGATCCTAGGGAGTCTCATAGCGCTCGGCGGTCTCCTGGTCGTTCCGAGCGATCTCGGAGGCGCCGGCCTGGATGTTCTCGGCGAGCTGGAGACCATGTTCCTGTACCTCGATGAGGGCCGGACCGTACTCTTCCTTGTACGCTCGCAGAGCCGAGGAGACCTCATCCCTACGGGCGACGGTCTCCGCGTCCTCCATGATCAGGTCGAACATGTCGGCCAACCCCGCCATGGACTCGGCCAGGGCCGCAGCCAACTCGGCGCCCTCAAAACCCTCGATCGGATTTCCGCCGGACTCGCCTGACATACCACAATCCTTTCGTCGGGCAGAGCACAACCCCGAAAAAGGGGGCTTTGCATGAGTGCATCAACGATGCGGACATTACGGGAAGTAAGCGTCACTATAGTCACCAGAACTCGTGAGGTGAGTCGAGGCGAGGGGTGGAAATTCGTATCGAGAGGCTCGCCCAGCCCCACGGTGCCTCGACACCTTCGTCCGGAGGGTCGGTTTTGTGGGAACGAATCGACGAATTCGCAGGTCGAGCCCGAAGGCGCGTCCGCGCACGGCTGAGGGCGCCGACCTTCCTCGGATGACGGGAATGCCGGAAGAGGACACCGGGGCCATATGAAGGATCCGTCGCCCGTGTCACACACGAGCCGGTGCCGTGGCGTAGCACGAGGGCCGGGTTCGTGTCCGACTCCGAAGAACGGCAGAGCTCGTTCGGGGAGGTCCCCAATCCTGCGGATGGTCTTGACGATGTTGTCCGCCGCCCCATGGTCTTGAGGACACCGATGGTCAGGTTGTGCAACGTGGCCATCGGTCGGAGAGTGCTGCAGGTGTGCTCTGGTGAGCGTCCAGGTCGATCACGGCGTAGACGTTCTCGCGGACCTGCTTCTTACCGCTCTGCTGCCGGTGGCGGTCCATCCTCAGTACGAGTTCGGCATGCGGAAAGGCGATGCCGGGCGGGGTGATGGAGATGGCCGAGAGCCTGCCCGGGGCCGCTGTTCGGCGGGTGCGGGAGGAGACCGGTTGCGAGGTCGAGGTGATCGGGCTGGTGGGCAGGAGGAAGGATCGGCCTACTACTGCGACCGTACCCGCGAGCAGGTTCGGGCCGATCGCGACCGCCCGGCCCCGGGCTATGACGGCTCCTGCCGTGACCGTGTGGAGAGCGAGCCGGGGCGTGTGCTGATCGCCGACTCGTGCTCCTGCCCGTTCGTCGCCATCGAGTCGGTGGCGGAGACAGTGACGTTACGCGAGTCGATTCCGCGCGCCTCGAAGAAGTGGTCATTGATCCCGTAACCGGCCTCAGCCGCCCCCGCCGCGTCCGGCATCGCGCCGTGGCCCTACCTCGTCTCCGGTACCGGCACGGCCAGCCCGTTGCCGAGTGTCCACACACCCTTTGCCACCGACGGGATGCCGTCCACTCCGTACTGGGGCAGGGACCGGTAGGTGAGGTACTTGTTCGAGTTCGCGCGGGTGAAGCCCTCGTTCCTGGTCGGCAACACCTGGCCGCCTTCGGTGGCGTTCCTGCCGGCCAGGATGCTCGTACACATGGCGTTTCCCCTCCTCGATCCGCCCTAGCGGTTCTTGGGCCCCGGAGCCGGTCGTCGAAGACCTATGCCAGGTCCTTGCTTCCCGGGCGTCTCACCCGCGGGGTCTTCGTCACCGAACCACCTTGGCGATCATGGAGTTGATCGGGATGTTCGTGGAGTTCAGCCCAGGCTGTTGGCCGTGGAAGTCGAAGCTGAGCCTGGTTTTCGGCCGGAACAGCAGGCAGTGCGTCGATCCACCGAAAGCGAAAGGCTCTCCGCTGAACCGGAGAGCACTCGGCACCTGCACGCCTCCCTCAACGTCCTGCCATCCACGGCGGGGGCCGACCGACACCCACCGGCCGACGGGAGGTCGCAGGTCGCCGACGTGATCGCGCCTACCCCACCCGGCTCTGCGCACACGCCCTTCGACGTCAGGCGAAGACCCTGAACCGGAGCGTGCTCGTGTGTGGCCCCCAGAGGAGGGGAAGTGAGTGGACATGGTCGAAGTCGTCAAGCGGAAGGCACGGGCCCTGCTGTTCGATGAAGAGGGGCGTCTGGTGTTGATGAAGCGCACCAGGCCCGGCCAAGAGCCCTACTGGGTCGCCGTGGGTGGGGGAGTGGAGCCGGAGGACGCCGACATCGAGGCGACTTTGCGCCGTGAGGTCCACGAAGAGCTGGGTGGACGAATCGACCAGGTCCGTCAGGTCCTCCTGATCACCGACGACCTTCCCGGCGGTATCGGCCTTCAGCACGTCTTCACCGCTCGACTGCTCTCCATGGATCCGGCCGCTCGGACGGGCCCCGAGTTCACCGAACCCGGCCGGGGAGCCTACGAGGTGGTCCACCTTCCCGCCACGCGCCGGGCCCTGTCCGAGATCAGGCTGCTTCCGACCCGGCTCGCCGAGTTCGCACAGGCGAACCTGCTCGGCCCATAGGCACCGGTGAACCTGACCGATACGGCACGCGGGGGCTGAGGAGCACCGTTACCTTGTGGACATCGGGTCGTGGGAAGCACGGCTGTCCGGTCGATGTGGGGGCGGGCCATGGGGATCAGTGACGCCGACATCAAGGCCGTGGTGACCCGATACCTTGAGCGCCACCCGGAAGAGGCGAAGCCACTGGCGGAGCC
>NZ_ANBD01000112.1 GCF_000341005.1 Nocardiopsis alkaliphila YIM 80379
CTGGCTTCGCGGCGCACCTTTCCGATGCACGTGACCGTGGGTGCGCTGCTGGTGCGGGGTAACGAGATCCTGCTGGTGGACCATCGCGCGTACGGGATCCCTTTGCAGCCCGGCGGGCACCTGGAACCGACGGACGTCACGCTGATCGACGCGGCGCTGCGGGAGCTGGTCGAGGAGACCGGCGTCGACCCCACTCAGATCCGTGTTGCTTCGCGCGCCCCCGTCTACGTCGAGTACGGGCGGGTGCCCGCGCGCCCGGACAAAGACGAGCCGGAACACTTTCATCTGGACCTCGGCTACTCCTTCACCGCCCCGGCGCACCTGGACGTGGGCCGTATCCAGGAGACGGAGGTCGTGGCGGCCGCCTGGTATCCGTTCGATGAGGCCGAGCGTCTTGTGGGGCACCGTGTCGACCGCGCGGTTCGCGAAGGTGGCCTGGGTGGCCTCGCCTCGGTCCGCACCCGGTTTCAGTCTTCCGATCCGGCGCCGTAGCCTTGGCGTCCGCGGCCAGGCGTTTCGGTACCTGATGGCCGGTCGACTCCAACTGTTTCGGAACTTTTCCGGAAAACCCGGGTTGACTTTCGGTGTCTCGTCGCTCAAATTCAACGGCGAGGGCAAGGACGCCCCGGCGTTACGGGCGGATCTGTCGTGCCGGCCCCCGGTTCGATCGTGCGGCAGACCCCTCTGTGAATGTTAGCGCTAACACCCCCGAGTGCAGGCCCGGGACCCGCAATACCCCTTGGATGGACCGTGCGGCCCCAGGGCCATGGAGGCAAGACCATGTTGACACCGAGTAGGTCTTTGATCACCACGTCCACACCGCCCCGAGGGCGGTTACTGCGGTTCGTGCTCGCCGGTGTGATGGCCTTCGTGGTCGGTGGCGCCGGTGCCGTGATGGTGCCGACGCCCGCCACCGCGGCGGAGGTCGACACCAACGCGTGGTACGTGCTGGTCAACCGTGGCAGTGGCAAGGCCTTGGACGTGTACAACCGGGCCACCGAGGACGGGGCGCGGATCACCCAGTGGACCCGCAACGACCAGGACCAGCAACAGTGGCGGTTCATCGACTCCGGTAACGGTTACCACCGGGTGCAATCACGGCTTTCGGGCAAGGTGCTGGACGTCTACGACTGGTCGAGGGCCGATGGTGCCGGCATCGTCCAATGGACAGACCACGACCAGGACAATCAGCGGTTTCGACTGGAGGACTCACCCGAGGGCCACGTTCGGTTGATCAACCGGCACAGCGACAAGGCCGTTCAAGTACAGGGCGGATCGAACGCCGACGGTGCCGACATCGTGCAGCACGACGACCGGGGAGGCGACCACCAGCAGTGGCGACTCGTCCGCGTCGACGCCGAAGAGCCTGGTGACACCTGCGCCCTCCCTTCGACCTACGACTGGACATCGACCGGCCCGCTGGCGCAACCAAGACCGGAATGGGCCTCGCTCAAGGACTTCACCCACGCCCCCTACGACGGCGAGCACCTCGTCTACGCCACGACCCATGACACGGGAACGTCCTGGGGATCGATGAACTTCGACCCCTTCGACGACTGGCCCGACATGGCCTCGGCCGGCCAGAACCCGATGCCCTTCTCCGCTGTCGCACCAACGCTCTTCTACTTCGCTCCCCGCGACATCTGGGTGCTCGCCTACCAGTGGGGTGGTCCCGCCTTCTCCTACCGGACCTCGACCGATCCCACTGACGTGAACGGCTGGTCACCGACGCTGACGCTCTTCGACGGAAGCATCACCGACTCCGACACGGGCCCCATCGACCAGGCGCTCATCGGTGACGATACGCACATGTACCTGTTCTTCGCCGGGGACAACGGCAGGATCTACCGGGCCGAGATGCCCATCGGCGACTTCCCGGGCAGCTTCGGGACGACCTACACGACCATCATGTCCGACAGCACCAACAACCTGTTCGAAGGGGTTCAGGTCTACAAGGTCGAGGGCGAGGAGCGGTACCTCATGCTCGTCGAAGCGATCGGCGCGCAAGGAGACCGCTACTTCCGCTCGTTCACGGCCACCAGTCTGGACGGTACGTGGACCCCACAGGCCGCCACGGAGGGCAACCCCTTCGCGGGCCAGGTCAACAGCGGTGCCACCTGGACCAACGACATCAGTCACGGTGAGTTGATCCGCACCGACCCCGACCAGACCATGACCATCGACCCCTGCGACATGCAGTTCCTCTACCAGGGGCGCTCTCCCGACTCCGGGGGCGACTACAACCTTTTGCCCTACCGGCCGGGTGTGCTGACACTGCGGCGCTGACCAGGGGGCCTGGGCTGGTGGAATCCGGCCGATAGGCGACATACCGGACCGGGAGCGTTCCCACACACAGGCCGGAACCCCTCGGACTGTGGCTCCCGGTTCGGCCGCTCCCGGCCCTGGGAGGGCCAAGGCTGTTTCAAAGTCGGGATGGGGAGACATCAGAGCCGATCGCGTCCTGTAGCGACCCGTTCGAAGTCTGCACCAACAAGCAACGGAGACCGCTGCCCGCGCGCCATCGGCCAGTGGGCCGACGCCGCGCCCCGATACACCCTGGCCTGGTCGGGCCGCCGGATCACTTGCCCCGGCCCGACCAGACCACGCGGATGACGAAAGACACCTTGAGCGATCACGATCCCTTGAGCCGACCAGCGGAGAACACCACCCCCTTGGCGGCCGTGGACCATGGTCCGGACTTCAACCGTCCCATCAGAATTCTCATACTGATCCTTGATCAGATGATCGACGGAACCGGACAGGGAGTCGATCGGGTGGCTCCACGCAGCAATCCGGATCTTGGCTGGACCGAGCGCAGATGGAGCCGCCTCACCTCCTCCCACTCCTCCAGGATCCGAACGTCCGGTTCACCGGAGGGCTCTTCGATCGCGACTACAGCGTCTCCACAGGGTTGGACTCGGATGCGTACTCGGGTAGACACACCACGTTCAGCCACGCCCGATCGGCCTGCTCAGGGCTCACCCATCGAGCGGTGCGCCAGGAGTGGTGCCCCCACCGGCATCGCCGGATCCCGGGTCGGAGACGAAACGACTCGCATCGGTCGCGTCAACGAAGACGGTTCACGCCCTGAACCGGTGCCCGTCTCGACCTTGCCGCTTCTCTTTACGCTCCTCGTGTCGAGATGTCGAAGGGCTCGGCGCGCAAGGATTCTCGCTTGTCGCGCGCATCGGCCGCTCGCCCCCCGCGTATGGGGCCGGATCGGCCACGGACTCGAACGGGCTCGAATCGCTGTGGGAGGCGTGGGTGATCTGTGTGCCTTTTGACCTGCGGAGTTGCTCGACGATGGAGTTGTCTTTCCCACACCTTTGAGGTGGTCCCAAAGCGCTGATCCTTGTATACATTGCACGAGTGAAATTTATGCGATTGATACCCAAGTTTGCGTTTACTGCGACCTCGAGCGTGTTGGTGGCCGGTGGGCTGCTCCTGACCGGCCCGGGCACCGCCGCCGCCGACAACCAAGAACCCGACCGTGCCGAGGACGGGTGTGTGGCGCTGGCTTCGGAGGACAGCTCTGAGAAGTACAGCGAGGCCGACAAGGAAGCCGCCGAGATCCTCAATGGCGAGTTGAACGACGACATGGCCGGCAACATGACCGGCCACCACGCCTCGTGCGCCCGTGCGGTGGTCGAAGCCACCCAGGAACACGGCATGGACCAGCGAGCCGCCACCATCGCGATGGCCACCGTCATCGTGGAGACCCACCTGAACAACTACACCGGTGGCGACCGCGACAGCGTCGGCCTGTTCCAGCAGCGGGACCACTACGGCTCCCAGGAGGAGCGCAACGACCCGAACTGGACCACCAAGGCCTTCCTCGACGAACTGAACTTCGTCTACCCCGGTGAGAGCTGGGCCGGTGAGTCGATGGGTGAGGTCGCCCAGGACGTGCAACGTTCGGCCTACCCCGACCGGTACCACTACCAGGTCGACGACGCCGAGATCATCGTTGACCACTTCTGGGGATAGACCGCCCCACCACAAGAAAAGCGTGCCGTCCCCGCTCTGGCACGCTCCCACCATCCTTGCGTTCTGCCCCGGTTCGGCTCGAACCGGGGCAGAACGCGTTGGCCCCTTCGACCCGCAGCACACCCGAATGGGCCTCGCGCCGTGCTCCTTGTCGTGGGGCACCCCCACCAAGAAGGGTTTCGAAGCGCGGAACGGGGACGATGGCCACATCCGGCCACAATGAAGGTGCGCCAAGCCCTCAAGGGATGGGCGAAGGTGTGGGCTCGACTCCAGGATCGGGCGGTGCGGGGCGATTCCGCAGGGTTTTCCTTCCTTTCCTCCCTCGCGGTGGTCCCGGGCTCGTCTTCATAGCTCCGCCGGCCAAACTCGACACCGAGGACGAGTCGTTGCTCATCCTGGCCGCGTTCTGGGCCGATCTTGACGACCAGGTCACGGGGGAGCGGCTTCTGGAGGAGTCGCGAAGCGCCGCCGTGCCCGAGGACGCCACGCCCTCCCCGGCACGATCTTCGCGCCTTTGGCTGAACGTCTACGGGGCCTGGCTCGACCCGGCCGACGACGACAGGCTCACCGCGTGGGTGCGTGGTTTCGCCCGCGACATGGAACCGTTCTCCACCGGCGGGCCCTACATGAACTTCCTTCGGCCGTGACGAGGGGGCCGACCGGCACGAGGCGGCGCGGGCCGTCTACGGATCGGCCGAACTCGCTCGGCTCGTGGCGCTCGAACGACGCTACGCCCCGCACGACCTCTTCCGGCTGAACCACGACATTCCGGTGGAGTGAACTCGCTCCCGAGCAGGAGCGGTGCTGTGGCCATTACAGGCCGAGGTCTTGGTGAAGGCGTGCGATGTGCCGGGCGTCGCGCCTGGCGTCCTCCAGCGACTCCAGGGTTTGGTCCTATTGCCCGCCGCCGGCGCTTTCGGCCAGGAGACCGTCCGCGATCCGATCGTAGTCCTCGACACGATCCAGGTCCTCCAGGAGCCGTCGGGCTCGGTGGACCCGGGTGGCGTACCCCTGGATCGCTTCTACCCTGTCCTGGGCTTGGGAGCGTAGGAGATGGATGGCCTCGAGCGCCCGTTGGTAGGCCTGTCTCGCCTGCTCTTGGTCGTCGATGCTCACACCCACGGATCGGAGTGATCCCATGAGCCAGGGGCGCCACCCCCACCGCAGGCCCGCTCCCGGGCCTGGGCCCGGCATGGTCGTCGGCGCCGAGTCCAGCTCTCCCTACGCGGGCAGCTTCACTCTGCGATCAGCTCGACCTGCGAAAACCCGATTTTTCAGAGGCGGAAGTCGCTGGGCCTGCATCATCTGGTTCTTGGTATGCCCGAGCTCGGTGGTGATGCTACGAAGCAGCTTCGATGTCGCCTTGCCGCCGTCGAGCTCACGGGCTCGAAGTCGGCCGAAGCCTCCACGATGTGGACCGCCGACCCGAACACCTTGGGACGGTGGTGCGGTCCCAAGGCGCCCTGACAGCGGTCGGAGACGAACGTGTACTAATCATTCAGTACCGTGTCGAACGGAACCCGCCACCACCAATGGGTTTCGGGAACTCCCACCGGTACGGCCTTGGGGACTGCTTTCTCGGCTTGGGCCAGAGCCGTGTGTAGTTCCCGATCCATCGAGTCGATCTCCTCGGCCGTGACCACGGAGAAGGTCACCTCACCCAGGAACCCCTCGAACAGGTTCTCCAACATCGAGCGGTACAGACAGGCCGCGTACCAACCTTCTGTCGGGCCGTTGGCCTCTTGCTCCACTCGGGAGAGCAACGAACGAATCTCTCGGCCCCGGACCGCCGCGCCCTCGGCCACGAGCAGTCGCTGTTCCCGGGCACCCACCAACTCCTCCGAGCCGATCCTGGCGCCCCAGAGCAGCAGTAGCGATCGCTCCAACGGGATGTCCTTGTCAGCGAGATCTATCCGAGCCCGCTCCAACAGTTCCTGTGGTGTTCCGGTGAAGCTGTGAACCGGATCGGTCGGAGGAGCGCTCCACCCGTGATCGGTCAGGTGGGCGATGCCCTCGGACTCCAGCCGCACACGGGTGGCCAGGGTGACCTTGAACAAAGAGAGCGGGCTCACCTCTCGCTCGAACACCAGGGTCACCGTCGTATCGGTCACGTCCTCGGTCCGTACACGTCCGGTACGCACGGTCCGGGAGGCGGAGGCGTGGTAGGCGCGGATCGGGTTCTGATCATCACTCGGAGGAAGTTCCCGATGACGACGCATGACGTGGGTCGCCGCGTCGATGGGGGAGGCGAAGCCCAGGCGGTCGGCGGATCGGCGCAGGGTCTCCACCACCACACGAGGTTCGGCTCCGGGTTCGGTTCGTACCCCGCTTCGTCCCAGTGCGGTCACCTCGGCCAAGTCCTGTTCCAAGCGCTTTTGGACGGGGGAGCGGTGGTCATTGCTCGACTTCCTAGTCTTCGATCTCTGTGGTGCTCTTCGGCGGAGGTCCGCAGAGTGCTTCCTCTATTTTATGTTCGGGTTTTGGGTGGAGCTCGGGGAGGGTGGGTCGCCCAGGAAGTCGGGGAGGAAATAGTCGCCGAGTTTTTCGTCGATTTCGTCTTGGCTCATGTTGTGGTTGGTGGGTGCGTTCCACCACCAGTGGGTTTCGGGGACCCAGGAGGGGATGGGGATGGGGGGAATTTGGTCGGTATGTTCCCTGTAGAGTTGGTCGTTTTCTTCGAGCCATTGGGTGTCGGCTGGGTGCACGAGGTCTTCGAAGGAAACGAATTCGTCGAGGATGATTTGGATTCGGCTACGGTATTCACATGAGTAGGGGAAACCGTCACTCTCGTTGCGCAATGAGTAGGTTTCGCATGTGTCCATGTACATTTGGAACCCGTGGCGGTTTCCTTCTTTTCTGAGTAGTGTGGCGACTTTTTCTCGGTATTCGGGTGTCCAGGCGCGATTGTTTTTCTGGTCGGTGATCCAAAGTGATGTGATTCGGTCCATGATGCTCTCGAAGTTTTTCCTAATTAATCTTCCCTCGAGGTCACCAGTGTTCTGCTGGAGGAGTCCGAGTATTTCTTTTTCTTCTTTGTTATCGCTCAAGGTCATCTGTCTTTCCTTTTCCGTAAGTGGAAGCGACTATGCCGGTGTGTGGTCGGATAAATAGACGCGAGCGGAGTGTTGATGTTTTTTCATCTGATTTTTCGGACTCCTTTTGTGGGATTCTCCGTTCCATGCCAAGGCTCACTCCGGGGCCGTCTTCAAGGCGCCTGAAATTCTTCACCTCTCCTTCTTTCACTGTCTTTCTCAGGCTGCTGAGGTAAGTTCTTACCGGGTGGCCCTCCTGTTCCTCTTCGGGGATTAAGTGGGCGTGCTTTCTGGCGTGATAGGCGGTTGAAATGTCATGGCCCATCCCTACCTCTTCGGCTTGTCTGCGGAGGGAAGATATGATTTCTTCATCGCTTTGATCGAGGTCTATGTCTATCTTTTTGCCACTATGCATTTCGTGGATTACTTTGATGTCGGAATCTAGATTTTCTTGGGGGTCTTTGCTCGGGTGGGTCATGCGGTCGGATGCCATTTTTAGTTTATTCGATTTTGGCATATCTTTATGTTCATCGAGGATCTTTGTCTTTTCTGTATCGTATAGGGCTTTGAAATATTCGTACCGATAGGCGACCTCTTGGAGGGTGGAAGCCCCCTCCCAAGCGAAACGTAGACCCTCGGACATGGCGGGTCGAACCGCGTTTCCCAAGGCTCCGTCGGTTCCCATTGCTTGATATCTGTTCTGGACCACGGCTTTGGCCAAACGCTGCCAACCGAAGCCGGTTCGTTCCTCTTAGCCGCGCACATTACCGTTATTCGAAGTCGTCTTCGCCCCGATGATCCGGATCGAATGGTGGTGTTCGGTGGCCCGTTCCGGGCTGATTCGGACCTTTTCCGGTTGTGATATCGGGTAAAAGTGCTGGTCCGCATCACGGGGCGGGTGCCATGGTTTGCGGATGCCCATTGGGGTTGGAGATGACCGGTTCCGGCCACGGTCGCGAGGAAGAGAAGCGATTTCCGCCTCACCCCGTACGCGCTCATCCCCGCACCGGCTGGGGAGAGAGCTCTCCGACCCGAGCGAGTACGGGTAGGACCGGAACACCCCGGTGGCCCGAGGCCGCGCCCATGGGATACCTTGATCGGCAGTGACACGGGGTGCCTGGAATCCACTGATCCGGGCTGAGATGACACCCGTCGAACCTGATCCGGGTAACGCCGGCGAAGGGATGTCCGCGTACGGCCGGTGGTATCGGTGGCCGAGGGAATCGCCTTCGCCCATGCCAGAAAGGCCACCGATGAGCTCCTCCCACACCGCGATCCCCATCGACAGCCAGACCGTCGTCGTCACCGGCGGGGGCCGAGGGCTCGGCGCCCACCTGTCCCAGGCCTTCTTGGGCCAAGGTGCCCGTGTGGTGGTCAACCACCTCCACAGCGCCGAAGCCGCCCGCGAGCTGGCCGCCTCCCACCCCGACCGTGCCCTGGCCGTGCGGGCCGACGTCCGCGACCCCGAGCAGGTGGCCGCCATGGTCGAAACCGCCGAGGAACACTTCGGGTCCTCGGTCACCACCATCGTCAACAACGCGCTCGCCGACTTCTCCTTCAACGGCGACGTCCGGCCCCACGCCGACACACTCACCCCCCAGAACCTCGACCAGCAGTTCAGCGGTACCGTCCACGGCGCGTTGAACACCGTCCAGGCCGCCCTGGCCTCCATGCGCGGCCAGGCGTTCGGGCGGATCATCAACGTGGGCACCAACCTGTTCCAGCACCCGGTCGTGCCCTACCACGACTACACCGCGGCCAAGGCGGCACTGCTGTCGCTGACCCGCACGCTCGCCCACGACCTGGGACCCGACGGCATCACCGTCAACATGGTCTCCGGTGGCCTGCTGCGCACCACCGACGCCAGCTCCGCCACCCCCGAGAGCGTCTTCGACGTGATCGCCTCCACCACACCACTGCGCCGGGTCACCACCCCGGCCGAATTCGCCGACGCGGCCCTGTACTTCGCTTCCCCTTGGGCGCGCGCGGTCACCGGCCAGAACCTGGTCGTCGACGGCGGACTGGTGATGAACTGATGGCCGCCGCCCCCGACCGCCAGATGCACCTCAACCTGTTCATCTTCGGCTGTGGCCACCACAAGGCCGCCTGGCGCCACCCCGACTCGCCGGCCGAACGCATCGGTGACATCACCTACTTCGAAGAACTGGCTCGCACCGCCGAACGCGGATACCTGGACGCGGTGTTCTTCGCCGACGGCCACGCGGCGGGCGACGTCGCCGGTGGCCCGTGGTGGTTCCTCGAACCGTTGACCACCCTGTCGGCCATGAGCCGGGCCACCCGGCGCATCGGTCTGGTCAGCACCGTCTCCAGTACGTTCTACACGCCCTTCCACGCGGCACGCCTGCTGGCCTCACTGGACCACATCAGCAAGGGGCGAGTGGGCTGGAACGTGGTGACGTCCATGTTCGACGCCGAGGCCCGCAACCACGGGTACGAGAAGATGCCCGCGCACCAGGAGCGCTACGCGCGCGCCGAGGAGTTCGTGGAGGTGGTGCTGGGGCTGTGGGACTCCTGGAGCGATGAGGCCTTCCACTACGACCGGGACGGGATCTTCGCGGACCCGGACCTGGTGCGCCCCATCGACCACCAAGGAGAGCACTTCCAGGTCGACGGTCCGTTGAACGTGCCGCGCCCGGTGCAGGGCAACCCGGTGCTGTTCCAAGCGGGTTCCTCGGAGCAGGGGCGCACGTTGGCCTCCCGCCGCGCGGAGGCCATCTATTCGGTGGCCTACGACCTGCCCAGTGCCCAGGACTACTACGGCGACGTCAAGGCGCGGATCCGTCGGGCCGGCCGCGACCCCCGGTCCGTCGCCATCATGCCCGGCCTGGTCACCTACGTCGGTTCCACCGAAGAAGAAGCCCGAGCCAAACAACGCGAACTGGACGAGCTGTTGCCGACCGAGGAGTCCTTGCAGCAGCTGAGCCTGTTCACCGAACAGGACTGCTCTGGGTGGGAGTTGGACGCGCCGGTTCCCGAGCTGCCGCCACTGGAGGAGTTCACCGGGCCCAAGGGTCGCTACGAGACCATCTTGCGCATCATCGACTCCGAACGGCCCACGGTACGGCAATTGCTCGGCCGCCTGGCCGCCGGTGGCGGACACTGCACCATGGTCGGAACGCCCGAACAGATCGCCGACCGGATGACCCAGTGGTACGAGAACGGTGGCGCGGACGGGTTCAACCTCATGCCGCCGTCGCTGCCGGGCGGGATCGCCGACTTCGTGGACCACGTGGTCCCCGTCTTGCAGCAACGAGGGCTGTTCCGTCGTGAGTACGAGGCGGACACGCTCCGGGGCCACCTGGGTTTGGAACGGCCGCCCTCCCCGCACTGAACACGGGAGGCAGGTTCGGCGGGAGGGAGGTTCGAAGGACCGTTTCCGGTCCTTGGGGACCCCCGGCCGACCTCGGCCGGGTCGATGAAGTCCGCGCGGCCGGCGGGGCGCTCCTCGGGCCGATCAGTCCTGGGACCGGGCATGGGGCGGCGGGTTCTTCCTCGGCCGCATCCGTACCCGTGGCAGCTCCGGGGCCGGGATCCTCGCCATCCCCTCGCGGTTCTTTCCAGGCCCACCGTGGCCCACGTAGCCCTCGACCCGACCGAATCGCTCGCCGTGGCTTTGCCACTCTTGCCGGTATCGCCTGATCTCCTCGGTGGTGCGGCCCAGGAAGTTCCACCACATCACGACCTCCTCACCGAAGGGGGCACCTCCCAGGAACACGAGCCTGGCCGATGCGTCGCCGTCGTTGGCGATCCGCAGCCCATGGTCGCCCACCCCGGTGTAGCCCACGGCGTCCTTGGGCACGTGCACGCCTTCGAGGGTGATGGCCGCACCCGTGTCCACCAGCAGACCGTGCTCGAACCCGGGGTCGACCGCCAGTTCCAGGACCGTCCCGGGATCGAGCCGGATCTCGGCCCCTACCAGTGGTGTGTACGTGCTCACCGGAGACCGTGAGCCCAGCAGTGAACCGAGGAACACCAGCGCCGAACCGCCGTCGAACTCGACGGGTTCGGGGACGAAGGTCTCGAAGGCGCGCTCCGGCCTGTGCCGTACTTCCTCCGGGAGCGCGATCCACAGCTGCACCCCGTGGAGTCGGTCGGTGTCTGATGTGGAGGTCTCGGAGTGACAGATGCCCGCGCCCGCCGTCATCAGGTTCATCTCACCTGGAAGGACGTGGGCGCTGTGGCCGCCGGAATCGATGTGGGCGATGGTCCCTTCGAACAGCCAACTGAGCGTCTGCAACCCCGTGTGCGGGTGTGGAGCCACGTCCATACCGCCGGTGGCCGACACGTCGTCGGGTCCGTAGTGGTCGATGAAGCACCACGCTCCGATCAACGAACGCTGTCGTTGGGGCAGGGTACGGCGCACGTTCATGGCGCGCGGCCCACCCAATGGCACGGGACGCGAGGTGATGATCTCGACCAAGGACCCGCCCTCGCGTTCGGCCCCTGGTCCGGGGAGGCCACCATCGACGCACACGTGGGTGTCCGGGTTCGCCTCTGGATTGGTCATCGCGGTACCCCTTCCGTCGCGAACGTGGATACGACGGCGATGGTCTCGATGCCGTCTCCTTGTGGGCCCGCGGGTGCGGGAGCCTCGAAGCTTCGCGTGTACACGGACCCCAAGGTACGTGCTCCGGTTTTCGGGGGGTGGAGAACCATCACCGGGCGCGTCTTTTCGGCATCGAGGGCTTCTTGGACCGGGCCATCGCCGACACCTTCGGCGGTGGGCGACGGGTCGTGGAGATCAGCGGTTCGGAGGCGGCCTTGGAGACGTCCGTGGCCGACACGTCGCTTGCGTGCCTTGGCCACACCGCTCGGTGGCCCGCCGTCCTTCGAAAGCGGCCTGGGCGGCACCATCGCCATGACCTCCACTGACACGGGGGTGCCGCTTCGGCCCCTTCCACGGCACGACTCATCGACGCCGTGCCGGGGCGGGCCGAAGTCGACATCGAGGGCGTTCGGAGCCTGCCCGGGCTTTTCCGACCTCACCGATCTGAGCGCACGGCCGCGTGGCCTTGGTGACCGTGTCCCTGGGCGAGGATGGATCGTTGCTCGATGGTCTGGCCGATCGGGTCGATGGCATCGTCGTCGCCTCCTTGGGGGCCGGACAGGTCCCGCAGAACATGGTGCCCGCGCTCGGGGGACTCGCCGACCGCGTCCCGGTGGTCCTGGCTTCCCGGACCGGCGCCGGACTCGCGGCCACTTACGGCTTTCCCGGATCCGAGAAGGACCTGTTGTCGCGAGGGCTGGTCCGCACCGGATTCTTGGATCCGTTCAAGGCTCGGATCCTGCTCCGGGCGCTGTTGGCCGCCGGCCATGACCATGGCGCCGTATTGGAGGCCTTCGCCATCGCGGGCGGCTACGCCGCACCCTGAGTGGCGGCCAGGCCACCAGGCCCAGGCCGCCCACCCCGGCGGAACCAGGCACGGCGGAGCCTCGGGCTCAACCACCCGCGCCGGCTCGCCGTAGTCGGCGAGCGTGCCGGCGGATCCTGTCCCGGTCCTCGGGAAAAACGGTCTCCCAGTCGTGTTCCAGTCGAACCCAGGCGGCCGGCTGACCTTCCTCCCCGACCAGGGGAAGATCGCGGTCGATCCTGGCCGCGTAGGAGAGCCCCAGGGTGGGGGACAGGTCCGGGCGGTAGGAACGCACACAGACGGCCAGGGGAACGGGTGATAGCTCCCCCCACGTACCCGTCTCCTCCCGAAGTTCGCGGATCGCCGCCTGGTAGGGGGTCTCCCCGAGTTCGACCGTGCCGCCGGGAGGGACCCAACCGCGCCGGTGATGTCGAACGAGCAGTACGTGGTCGTGGTCGATGGCCCATACCTCCGCGGCCAAGGGCTCCATGGGCCCTTGGAGCGCTTTCTCCAACCAGCGGCGGGCGTCGTCGAATTCCGAGGTGGCCCGGAGGGTGTCGACCAGGGCCGAGTCCAGGGTCCTCTGTTCGAGCCGATCACGCATCATGTCACCACCGTAGGCACGGGCTCCGACAATCCGGCGTGGTCGGTGGAGGCGGACGGAACAACGGATCGGCTCGCGAGCGACCGCTCGGGTCTTTCTCGACGTGGCTCCGGGAACCGCCCGAGCATTCGTCGCGTCCCACATGCGCCATATCGAAAACAACGAGGAGGTCGGGATGCGACGAGTGGACAAGAAACGGGTCGTGCCGGCGGTGGCCCTGGGGGCGTCGGTGCTACTCCTCTCCACGGGATGCTCGTTCGACTTCAGTATCGGAGACGTCGCCGTGGCCGGTGACGAGGTCGCCCGTCAGGCGTCCGCCGTCCTGGAACAGCAGGTCGGCTATGCCCCCGACGACATCACCTGTCCTGAGGACCTTCCGGCCGAGGTCGGCTCCTCCATCCGCTGCGAACTCTCCACCGAGGGACAGACCTACGGTGTGACCGTCACCACGACCTCGGTGGAGGGCACCGACGTCGAGTTCGACATCGTGGTCGACGACGCGCCCACGGGCTGAGTCCATGCGCGCGGGGCCTCCCTGACCTCGACCCGCGCGCAAGTCCCTGTGACCCGCCTCCGGGGATCTCTCCCCGGGGGCGAACCCGTGTGAGAGGGCCCAGGGGTAGCGGATTCGTCGTATCCCCACCGCTTCGGGGTGGCTTTGGCTACGCTCACCACACCGGGACACGGCCGAGGGAAGGTCCCTGATGCGGGAGATCGAAACGAAGTACCGGGTGCGGGACCTGGACACGCTCCTGACCGCGCTCGAGGCCGCCGGGGTGAAACCGGCGGAGGCGGTCCTTCAGGACGACCAGGCCTACGCCTCCAAGGGCTGGGACGCCTCGATGGGCAAGGTCGGTCACACCTTCGCGCGGCTGCGCACCCTGGACGGTGAAACGCACGTGTTCACCACCAAGACCCCGCTGGTCAACTCCATGGAATGTGTCGAGTTCGAGACGACCATCGCGAACCGAGAACAGATGCACGGAGCCATCATGGCCATGGGGTTCGAGCCGACGGTGCGTATCGTCAAACACCGGCGCACCGGCGAGGCCGGGCGGATCGGGGTATGCGTCGACCTGGTCGAAGGTCTGGGCGCCTTCCTCGAACTGGAACTGATGGTCGATGACGACCGTGACGGTCCGGCGGCCCAGAGCGAGCTGGACGAGTGGGCACGTGGGCTGGGGGTGGAGTTGGAACGCACCGACCACACCTACGACATCTTGCTGCTCACCGCGAAGACCTGAGGGAGAGGGAGGAAGACCGGTCGTGGTTCGTCGACCCGCTTTGGACGGGGGTCCCGCCGAAGACACGTCCCTGCTCGGGGCCCCGCCCCGCACCGCAGGGACTCGCGCGACATCGACCGAATCCGTCCGAGCCGGCCGTGCCGGGGGTGGGCTCACACGTGACAGTCGACCGACTCGGACGGTATCGAGAGGGTGAACTCGACCGAGATCGTCTCGGTTCCTCGCAGGGCGTCGGTCAGCACGGCGCTACCGGTGACCTGATCCCCCAAGACCTCCAGCACCACCTCTTGATCGGCTCCGAACACCCCTTCGGGGCCCGACCAGGAAACGCTGTCCATCGCCATTCCACCGATTGTTTGGACGTAGGCGTCGATCTGGACCGTCTCGTCACCGGAATCACCCCGGCCCTGCAGCTCCAACTCTCGTTCCACGCCGGCCTGCTCCAAGGGGACACAGTCGCGTATTTCGGTGATGGGGTACTCCGTGCCGTCCACGATGACCGTGCCCAGAGCGGCTTCGGTCTCTTCGGAGTCGGTGTCCCTTTCCTGGGTGCTTCCCTCGGCGGTGCTGCCCCCTTCACTCGAAGGCGTACTGTCTTGATCACCGGGCGAGTTCGAACAGGCGCTCGCGATCAGTGCGAAGGCCAAGACCGATACCACGATGGCGGTCGAAGGTCGGTGTGGCATGGTGGTCTCCAAGGCGAATGTCGTGCGGACGTGGGGTTTTCGAAGTAGGTCAGCCACAGTGGACGGCGGTGACGAAGTCGCCCGTCAACGGTTCCTGCGCCATGGGAAACCTGCCGAGGTTTCCGGTGGCGGTCGCTTCCTCGCCCGTGGTTCGGATCAGGGGTGAAGGTCCGCTCCCGTGGTCCCACTCGGGGGAGCCGCCCTGCTCGCGTCCATGCTGGGCCATGGAGATGCTGTTGAGTTCGCGGTCCGGAACGCCACCGATCAGGGTGAGTTGGACGAATTCGTCCTCCCAGTTCCAGCCGAGGTCCGGGCCGATCTCGCGAACCATGCGCAACTCGATCGGCCCGAATTCGCTGTCGTTTCCCGTGGCCAGGACACTGAACCGTTCACCGCCCTCCAACTCGGCGTGCTCGCAGGAGGGTTCGTCGAACTCCAAACGCGTGCCGTCGATTTCGATGTAGGCGGTTCCGGGCTCAGCGGGGGGCACGTCGTGCGGAGCGTCGGCGAACAGTTCGTCCAACGTCTCATCGGGGCTGGAACCGGCCTCGTTCTGGTCGTTTGCGCCCGAGGCGGCTTCGGTGGAGGAAGCGTCCTCCGCTGAGGCCTGCGAGGCGGCCGGAGCCTCGTCGCCGAAGCAGCCACCGAGTAGTGCGCACAAGGGGATCAGGGCCAGAAGGGGTGTTCGCCTCGTCGGCGAGGGGATGATGTGCACCGGCAGGGCACCTCCGTCGTGAATGGGTGGGGCGGCGCTCATCCGATCAGCCGTTTGCGGCTCCCGGTACGCCGAAGGCACAAGGTAGTGATGCCACCCCTGGTGTCACCATGGTCAATTTCTGACTACGGCCCGGTGGAGGAAGGACGGAAGGGCACCGATCGCCGTTAGGCTCCACCGCTATGACCGGCAGACCAAAACCGTGCTCCTCGCGCGAACACCGAAGGCGGGACCTGGTCGCCGCACTGTCGTCACCGACCGGAGCCCGCCGGGCACACCTGGTGGAGGGCCCCGGAGGCATCGGGAAGAGTCACCTGCTCCGCGAGTTGGCAAAGGAGCTGCCGGCCGCCGGTCTGTCACCCGTGCTCATCTGCGGTTCCACCATCGGTGCGGACATCCCTTTGGGGGCGTTCGCCGGAGTGGGGGATCGGTCTGTGTCGCGGATGGCCGGGGAGGCCTCACCCGCGGCTCGACTGATCTCGTACTTCGCCCAACGACGGTCCTCGGCGACCCTGCTGGTGGACAACGTCGACGCGCTGGACCCGGCTTCGTTGTTCACCGTGGCCCACCTGATCCGGAGTACGCACCTGCGCGCGGTGGTCGCCACCCGGCGCCTCACCGAAGCTCCCGAGGCGATCCGTGAACTCTATGATCACGGCAGCCTGGTCGCGCACACGTTGCCCCCGCTCTCGGAGACGGAGTCGGTGGAAATGGCCGAGCGGGTCCTGGGCGGGCGTCTCACCCCGGGAGCCGCAGCGGTGCTCGCCGCCCGAGCCGAAGGCAACCCCCTGCACCTTCGGGAGCTCGTGCGAGGTTCCCTGGCCGAGGAAACCTTGGTGCGAACCCCGCATGGGTGGGAACTGAACGGTCCCCTACACCCCACGGGTCGACTGACGCAGTTGATCGGTTCCCACCTGCACACCTTGCCCGCGCATGACCTGGCGCTGGCTTCGATCCTCGGCGCGGCGGGGACCCTGCCGGCCTCGGCCCTGGATCCTTACGAGTGGGACCGTCTCCTCCAGGAGAGGGTCGTGGAGGAAACCGATGGGTGGCTGCGCCTGGCCCACCCCCTCTACGACGAGGCGTTGCGGGCCCGCTTCCCCGACCCTCATCGGCGAAGGCACCGTGAACGGGCCGCCGAGTTACTCGCGTTTGCGGCGAAGTCGGCCTCCGGCGCGCTATCCGACGACCTGAGTCGGCGGTCGGTGATCTTGGCCGTGGAGTGCGGGGATCCCGTTCCCACCGACGCGGCCGTGGCGACCGCCGAACACGCTCACGCCCTCATGCGGCACGAGCTCGCCCTGCGGATCGCCACGCGCGTGTTGGAGAGCGCACCCGGGAACGTTCGGGCCTTGAGCGTGGCCGGACGGAGCGCTTCGGCGCTGGGCGAGCTCGCCCTCGCCGAGCGTCATCTGGACCGCGCCCTGGAGTGCGCGCGAACCGATTCGCAGATCTCGGCGGCGGCTCGAGCCAAGGCCCACCACCTGGGCACACGTCGCCATCGGGCGCTCGATGCCGCACACCTTCTCCAAGAGGTACTGGAGCGCGTCGATGAGCCTGTCGAGACCGTTCGAGTGGAACACGATCTCTTCCAATGGCGGATGGTCGGGGGCCTGCACGCGGTCACGGCCCCACCGGACACGGCGGTCCAAGAGGCCGCCTACGCCCATGCCCTGGTGATCACCGTGATGGCCACGGTGATCACGGGCCCCCTGGATGAGGTGGAGCGGCTCCTGCGGCGGTTGGAGGAGGTACTGCCCAGGCACCGGGAACAGATTCCGGCGGCGGAACAGATGATGCGCCTGGCCGGAGCCATGGCCTCGTCCTACACCGGAGACGTCATCGCCACCCGCGGCGCATTGGAGCGGGAGATCCGCTCCAGCCTCCTGGAGAACCCACAGATGCGCGGCACGTGGGAGTACGCGCTCGGTCTCACCGAACTCCTCGCCGACGACGTCGATCGGGCGCATGCTCTGGCCGAAGCGGCGGTCGCTCACCTCAGGTGGCGTGATCCCATGGGTCTGTCGCCCGCCGCGTACGCCTTGGCCTCGGCCACCTCCACCGCCGTGGGCAGGCCGGTCGAGGCCGAGGGGTACCGGAGCGAGATCGCCGAGACGAGTCTGGCCGATCCCAAGGTCAGGATGCAGCTGACCTGGGCGCGGGCGTGGCGTGAACGGGCATCGGGCAGAACGCAGGAGGCCGCGGTGACCTTGGCGGAGGGCGTGCGGTACCTGCTCGACGCTCGACACGTGTTCCTGGCGGGGATGTTGGCGCACTGCGCCGTGCGGCTCGGGCATCCTGAGCCGGTGGCCAAGCCGGTGGAGGAGGTCGCCGAGCTCGCGGGTGGTGGTCTCGCCGTCTTCATCCAGGAGCACTTGGAGGCGGTGGAACGCCACGACCGGGAAGGGCTGGCGGACCTGTTCGCGCGCGCGAGCGATCTGGGCATGCGCGCCACCGCCGCGGACACCGCGCTGACGTTGGCCCGTTGGTCCCTGGCCGAAGGGGACCGCAAGGGCGCGCACCTGTGGAACGCGCGCGCCGCTCGGATCGGGCGGGGGCCGGCGCTGTGGTCGGCCGTGCCCGACCGTTCCACGCTGCTCACCCGCAGGGAGTCCGAGGTGGCCTTCTTGGCGGCGCGTCGATTGACGTCGAAGGAGATCGCGCACCGGCTCGGTAGTTCCCCCAACACGGTCAACAACCAGCTCGCCGCCGTGTATCGCAAGCTGGGTGTGCGTGACAGGGCCGAACTGCGTGGGATCCTGTTTCCTGAGGGGGAACCTTCCGCTCCGACCTGAGTCCACTCGCTCACGCGGCGGGCGGTGGGGACGCGTGGATCGTCCCCACCGCGATCGACCTTCGGTGGCCGAGCCGCACGGCGTGCGTTCGGGAGTCATCGAGGTATCCGCTGCGGTGGAGCCCTCGGGGCCGTGGCCCGTCGATGCGAGGTACACGACTGGCGGAATACATACACCCGGGGGTATGTTGTGGCTCGCAGGGCGGAAGGAGAACAGATGAAGCCTGAAATGGTGGGCGACGCCATCACCCGACTCAAGCGGGCCCAGGGACAACTCGCCGGGGTCATCTCCATGATGGAGGAAGGGGAGGATTGCGCCGCCGTCCTCCAGCAGTTGGCCGCGGTCTCCCGTGCGCTGGACCGGGCCGGGTTCAAGGTCGTCGCGAGCGGTATGCGGCACTGCAACGCCGCCCGTGACCGGGGCGAGGAGCCCGAGCTCACCGAGGAGGAGTTGGAGAAGCTCTTCCTGGCCCTGGCCTAGCGCTCCCTGTCGGACCGGATCCCCTCTCGTCTTCGATGAGGGTGCATCCACGAGATCCGGATACTCCCCCTGGTATGCGGGGGAGAGCGGACCACCCGATCCTTTTCCCGCACCCTCGGGGCCCTGTCTGTCTTCTCGATACCCCCCGGAGTATCGAGCCGGTTGCAAAGAAGGAGTCACATGAGCCACAACACCCTCGAAGTCAACGCCGTGCGCGGCTTGGTCGAAACCGACCCGCACACCCTGCTGGTGGACGTGCGCACCCCCGCCGAATACGAGAGCTCCCACATCCCCGGGGCGATCAACCTGCCGCTGGGGCGGGTGGACGCCCACCTGGAGCGCATCGTCACCGACGCCGGAGGGCGCCTGGTCCTGGTCTGCCAGTCCGGTAACCGGGCCCGTCAGTGCCAGGAGAAGCTGGCCGGCGCGGGCCTGCGGGACACGGCCGTGATGAGCGGCGGAATGAACGCCTGGGAGGCCCAAGGTGCCCCCGTGGAGCGCGGGCGCCAGCGATGGGCCCTGGAGCGCCAGGTCCGGCTGGTGGCCGGCGGCCTCGTCCTCACCTCCGTGTTGGCCTCGCTGCTGTGGCCCCCGGCGGTGGCGGTGGCCGGGTTCGTCGGAGCCGGGCTCGTCTTCGCCGCCGTCACCGATACCTGCGCCATGGGCATGGCCCTGACCCGACTGCCCTACAACCAACCCGACAATCACGTCGACATCGAGGACTCCCTCGCCCGTATCACCAGCCGAAGCTGACCCCGAGTCCGCAAACGAAGCAAGGTCGCACTCTGCTCGCCAGATACTCCCCGGGGTATAGGCGGAGAAGTGCGCAAAGGAGAACACCATGCTGTTGGAACGCATCTACGACAACGACCTCGCTCAGGCTGGTTACTTCATCGGCTGCCAGTCCAAGGGAGAGGCCGTCGTGGTCGACGCCCGTCGTGACATCGGCGGCTACCTCGACCTGGCCCGCGAGCACGACATGCGCATCGTGGCCGTGACCGAGACCCACATCCACGCCGACTACCTCTCCGGTACCCGCGAACTGGCCGCGGCCACGGGAGCCGAGGTGTACGTCTCCGGTGAGGGCGGCCAGGACTGGCAGTACGGTTTCGACGCCCAGCGGCTCTACGACGGTGACGCCATCACCATCGGAAACATCACCGTTCAAGCCCGCCACACTCCGGGGCACACGCCCGAACACCTGTCGTTCCTCATCACCGATGGGGCCTTCAGCCAGGACCCGGGATACATGCTCTCCGGCGACTTCGTCTTCGCCGGTGACCTGGGCCGTCCCGACCTGCTGGACGAAGCGGCCGGAGGGGTCGACACCCGGTTCGAGGGGGCACGGCAGCTGTTCACGAGTCTTCGTGATGCCTTCCTGGCCCTGCCCGACCACGTCCAGGTCTTCCCCGGGCACGGCGCGGGCAGTGCCTGCGGCAAGGCTCTGGGCGCACTTCCCTCCACCACGGTCGGATACGAGCGCCTCAACGCCTGGTGGGGGCCCTACCTGCGGGAGAACGACCAGGAGGGCTTCGTCAAGGAGTTGCTCGACGGTCAGCCCGACGCCCACGCCTACTTCGCGCGGATGAAGCGCCAGAACAAGGAGGGGCCGCGTGTTCTGGGCCCCCTGTCCCCGCTGCCCGAACTGTCGGGGCAGGAGATCGTCGAGTCCCTGGACAAGGACGAGATCGTCTTCGTCGACACCCGGTCCCACGGCGAGGTGCACCAAGGGACCGTGGCCGGATCCTTGAACGTCCCCGGACCGGCCAAGGCCGCGAGCTTCGGCGCCTGGGCCTACGACCCTGAGAGTGAAGACCGCCCCCTGGTGCTGTTGGCACCGGACGCGGACACCGCCCAGGAGGTGCGCGACCACTTGATGCGCGTGGGCATCGACCACGTGGCCGGCTACACCACCACCGTGGAGGGCCTGCCCACGATCGTGCCGCCGCGTCTGACCTCGGCGGAACTGGAAGGGGTCGGCGCCGAGCTGATCCTGGACGTGCGCAACAAGGGCGAACACGCCGACGGACACATCCCGGGTTCTCGCCAACTCAGCGCCGGCCGGGTCCTGTGGAACCTCGACGAACTGCCCACCGAAGGCACCATCGTGAGCTACTGCCAGAGCGGAACCCGCGGTTCCGTGGCGGCGAGCGCGCTGCGCCGCGCCGGATACGACGTCGTCGAACTCGAGGGTGGCTACGCGGACTGGGCGGCCGGGATCGCCGACTCCGGCCGCGGAGAAGAGTAGGGCATGGAGTTCTCACTCATCCTCACCGTGGGCCTCGCCGTTCTGGTGGGGCTCACGCTGGGGCTCCTCGGTGGTGGTGGTTCCATCCTGATGGTCCCGCTGCTGACCTACGTGGCCGGTATGGAACCCCGGGAGGCCATCGCCACCTCCTTGTTCGTCGTCGGCGTCACCTCACTGACCGGTGTGGTCACGCACGCGCGTGCGGGTAACGTCCGGTGGCGCACCGGGTTGGTCTTCGGGGCGGCGGGCATGGTGGGCGCCTTCCTCGGTGGCCTGTTGGGCGGTCACCTCCCGGGCACCCTGTTGATGGTCGCCTTCGCCCTCATGATGGTCGCCACCGCCGTGGCCATGATGCGAGCGAAGAAGAAGCCGGCGGCCGGGACGAAGGAGGGGCGGGACGCGATCGACCTGCGACGGGCCGTACTCGATGGCCTGGTCGTCGGGGCGGTCACCGGCCTGGTCGGCGCGGGTGGTGGTTTCCTGGTCGTGCCCGCCTTGGCGCTGCTCGGTGGTCTGGCCATGCCGGCCGCGGTGGGAACCTCGCTGCTGGTGATCGCGATGAAGTCCTTCGCGGGACTCACCGGTTACATGGCGAGCGTGAGCCTGGACTGGCCGATGGTGCTCATGATCACCGGAGCGGCCGTCGCCGGATCGCTTCTCGGTGCGCTTTTGACCTCGCACGTTCCCGAGGCGGTCCTGCGTCAGGGTTTCGGTGTCTTCGTGTTGGCCATGGGTGTCCTGGTGCTCGCCTTGGAGCTGCCTTCGCCGTTCGGTCCGGCCTTGGCCGTCATCGGGGCCGCCCTGGCGGGCCTGGTCCTGCTGTGCCGTCTACTCGTCGAACATTGTCCACTCAGACCCTTGCGCACGCAGAGTCGAGGGTAGGAGTCGAACCGGTCCGGGCCCGAGGGAAACGATTCCCCCGGGCCCGGACCATGTTCCACGGGCGTGGATCAGAGCGGATCCAGGCGGGCCTTGAGCAGGCAGAACTCATTGCCCTCGGGGTCGGCCAGGACGTGCCACTGCTCCTGCCCCGTCTGGCCGATCTCGGCCGGGCGCGCACCCAGCCTCAACAGACGTTCGAGTTCGGCGTCCTGATCACGGTCGGTGGCGTTGACGTCGATGTGCAGCCGGGACTTGCCCGGCTCCGGCTGCTCCCGGTAGCTGAGGATGATTGTCGGTTGCGGACCCCCGAACCCTTCGCGTGGCCCGATCTCCAGTGAGCCGTCGTCCATCCGGTCGAGCACGACGAAGTCCAAGACCTCACACCAGAACCGCGACAGCGCCTCGGGGTCGCGACAACCGAGTACGAGTTCGCTGATTCGACACGCCATGGACGAGAACCGGCCTTTCATCGCAGGAAGAGGACTTCCGTGACGATAGCGGGTGCAGTAGGCGGCTGCGAGGGGTTTTCACTCCCCTGGTCGCTCCGAGGTCCCCTCCTTCGAGGAGCGGTCGAACTCGGCCAGGGAGGGGAAGACGGCGGTATCGATCTCGCGAGTGGCGGCGTATTGGCCGATGGCCAGCTCGAAGAGCGTGCGGCGGTAGCGCCACTTGCGGTGCTGGGCGGGCCCGGATCCGGATTCCGGTCGGGTACGGGAGAGGAAGAAGAAGCACTTGGCCAGCAGAAAGTCGCCCTGGTAGGGGCTCAGGTCCATGCCCACGCACTCCTGGGCCACCTCGTCCATGGCCTTGAGGTAATGGGAGCGCTGCTCGGGGGTGAAGGCGTAACCCATCTTCCCGCCCTTGAAGGCGGCGATGTCGAGCATGGCGCACACGTCCGAACCCAGGGGCGCCAAGGCGTGGTGTTGCCAGTCGATCACGGAGTCGGGAAAGGCGTTGGGCAACCCGTAGTCCAAGTGACCGTGGCACAGGGGGAGCCGGTGGAGCCGTTCGACGGCGGAGTCCAGGAGCCCTCGAACCTCCTCGGTGTCCAGGTCCGGGTTCTGTGAGAAGACCTCGTCGACGAACCCGGCCCGCCACAGCCACTCTCGTGTCCCCGCCTTCGTGTTCTCGAACGGGTGGGCGGCCTGGGCGCGCAACAACGTGGAGGAGATCCGCACGGCGGTGTCGATGAGCGTGTCCTGGACCCTGCCGTCCCCCTTCGCGGCCTGCTCCACCGCCAGTTCGTGGAGACTGCGCGCACCGACCTCGGGTTCGGTGAAGTAGTGCTCTTCCTCGGCGAACCCGACCTCGTCGGGGCGGGGGACCGGAAAGCCGAGATCGGCCAGCAGGCGCTGGTGATGGCCTTCCGTTTCCACCTCGGGGCCACCGGTCCGCTTGTAGAGGCCTTGGGAGGGTGAGTACCAGACGGCGCCCACGTCGGCCGTGTTCCTGGACGTGACCGGTTTCCAGTCGGACAAGAGTCCTGGTCCCTTCCTCGGGGTCTTCCATCGACTTCCCTGCCTACCCGTTCAGGTCCGGGTAGACCACGAACACGCCGATGCGGTGTCTCCCCTTTTTCGCGACCATGGGGCGGGGCCGACGAGGACCTATGAAGACACCGAGGGCGGCCCACCTGCGAAGGTGGGCCGCCGCGATTCAGGAAGGAGCCGAGACCGGCACCCGGTCGGCGACCAGGACGAAGAAGAGGAAACCGAGGAACCGGGTGCGTCCGTTCAGGTGCGGGGGCAACAGCTCCGGTGGGGTATCGGCCGCGACGGGGGGTTCGTCGATGGTCGCGATACGGAAACCGGCCTCGGTGAAGGAGGCGACCATCGCGTGCAGGGGCCGGTGCCAGAACGTCAGGACGGCTTTTTTCCGTTGGAAGTCGAACTCCTGCGACCATGGGGCGATGGCGAAGTAGTCGGCGTCGGGGTTGGCCAGTTTGTGGGTCGTGGGGTGGTTGACCGACACGATCAGGCGGCCACCGTGCTTGAGCACCCGACGCAACTCGCGAAGTGGCCCCTCCCAGTCCTGGAGGTAGTGCAGCGCGAGCGATGACACGACGTCGTCGAACTCCCCGTCGGCGAACGGGAGTCTCTCACCGAGGTCGAGGACGCGCAGATCGGCGTTGCGCCCGAGTCGTTCCCTGGCCAGGGCGATCATTTCCGCGCTGGAGTCGATCCCGGTCACCGTGGCGCCTCGCTCTTGGAGCGCCGCGAACAGTGGGCCGGAGCCACAGCCGGCGTCGAGTACCCGGTGGCCGTGGACCTGGCCGGCCAGAGCCAGCATCGCGGGACGTTCGTAGTGGTGGTTCAAAAGGTTGGCTTCGTTGTCGGCCGAGTATGACTCGGCGAAGTCGTCGTAATCGGTCGCTCTCACGCGGGCCTCATCGTCTGGTGGGGGCGGTCCTACGTCCCGGGCTGGAGACGTGGTCCGGACCGACGGTAGCGGTTCGGGGGCGCGTCCCCAAGGAGTCTTCGAGGGGGCGGGCCTTGGCGTGAGGGGAGGGTTCTGCAAACGAGTCCTCCATCGTGAACGGTGTTCACCCGAACCATGTGCGTCGTTTCCACCGCGATGCGCAAGGGGGCGTTGGGGCGGGGCCGCCCATGGAGGCGGCCACGGGCGGCCACTCCACTCCTGGTCGCCTTCACCCTCGGGAGACCTCGGGCAGTCTGCCGCCGGCCACCACGCCGAGAAGCCCCAGGAGGGCCAGGAAGAGCAGTGCCCACACCACGCCCACGAGCGCCAGCAACGAACTGACGCCGCCGACCACGAGCAGGATGAGCCCCATCGCCGAATTCGACACCGCCACGTAGGTGGTGCGTCGGTCCCCCTCGGCCATGTCGACGACGTAGGTCTTGCGCCCCACCCGCACGCCGGTGTGCGTCAGGGTCAGTAAGAAGTAGCACAGGACGAACAAAGCGGAACCCCACGCGGTCTCACCGGTGAAACCGGGCAGGGACACGACCAGCACCAACACCAGGATGATGGCCGAGGCGGCCGCGGCCCCGAACGCCATCAGCCTGCGGCTCGACCGGTCGGCGAGTCGGCCGAAGATGCGCCCGCCCACCATCGCGGCCACCCCGGAGGCGATGACGTACCCGCCCAGCCCCGCCAGGCCGGTGGTCCCCGACCCGGTGGCCAGGGTGACCACGAAGGGCGGGCTCAGCGCCGATACCAAGAGGAGACCGCGCACGGAGACGAAGTGGCGAAAGGAACGGTCCTCGCGCAGGAGCCGCCAGGTCTGGAGGAACCACTCGTTCCACCGCGCGGGTTCGTCGCCGGAGGGACCTGAGGAGGCATCTTCGTCGGCCGTCTCCCGGACCGTGGCGTAGATCAGCGCGACACCGACCCACAGCACGGCGCCGCCGCCCAACACCCAGGCGAGTTGACCGGCGGCCAGGTCCTGGCCGCCGAACAGGCGGATCCCCAGCCCCAGGGTGATGGCCACGACGCCGGCCGCGGTGGTGGCCAATCCGTTGATCTGACCCCGTTGCCCACCGGGCACGGTACGGCCCTGCACGTCCTTGGAGGAGACCGAGCACAGGCACCGGCCCAGTGAGAACACCGCCAGGGCCACCACGATGACCACACCGGCGGTGAGCCCGTGGCCGAGTGCCGCCGTAGCCGCCATCACCGCCACCGCCAGCGACTGGACGGCGGCTCCGCAGACGAAGACCCACTTGCGATACCGGGCCCGCAGAATCAACGGGGTCAGCAGCGCCTGTGGCAACATCGACCCGGACTCACGGATGGGGACGAGCAACCCGACCAAGGCGGCGGGCACACCCAGGGCGTGGAACAACCACGGCAGAACGGTCGAGGCGTTGACCGCCTGGTCACCGGAGGACTGCAGAGCACTGGCCGAGACCAGGCGTAGACCGTTGTACGCGACGTTCTCTCGGACCTGGGCGGGCTGCTCCGCCTCCACCTCCCGGTTGCGCCTGACCAGTGCGGAGTAGATTCTCTCGGTCGGATCCATGGTCTCAAGCTAGAGGGCCGAAGCGTCGTGTGGCGGGCGCGCGCCCCGTCGTGTCGGGTGGTCCTTGTCGCTTTGGAGCACGGGGGCGGATACTGGTTCCCATGGCCATCATCTACAACGCGACCCTCACACCCGACAAACCGACTCTGCTCGGGACCTGGCTGGACGGCCGGTCCTGGGCGGGGGAAGGGACCGACCAGATCCTGGGCGCGTACAGGTTCGACGACCCCGAGGGACAGGTGGGGGTGGAGGTGTTCCTGCTCCGCCGTGGGGACAAGTTGCTCCACGTCCCGCTGACCTATAGGAGCGCTCCCCTTCCCGGCCACGAGGAACACCTCGTCGGCACCTTGGAACACTCCGTCCTGGGACCCCGCTGGGCCTATGACGGAACCGAGGACGAGGTGGCCCTGGCCTGTTTCCGGCGAGCCCTGACCGGTGAACAGCAACAGGCCGAACTGGAGATCTGGGAGGCCGGCATGTTCCTGGGGAAAAGGCCGCAACAAGTATTGATCTCCACCGAATCCGGTGCCGAGGACGGCGATGGCTCGACCGAAGGCGGCCGGTTGCTGCTTCCGCATGTCTTGGACGAGGAGCCTCAGGGGAAACGGCGGCTGCGTGCCCGTTGGGAGGACCAGGAGATGGTGGTCGCGGCGCTGACCTGAGACCCTTGCGGGCGGCTCCCTTGGTGACCAGACCGGGGCCGCCCGGTCTCGATCAACGAGGTCGGGGCGTTCCAACGCGCTCAGGGACTGGTCACCGACGACCAGGTGATTCCCCTCACCCGGCCGTGTCCGGTCCACGCACTCGACCAGGGTTGGGCCGCGAGGACGCTCAGCGGGGGTCGGGCACCACTCGGAGCGCCGGCCGTTCCCAGCGACCGGCCTCTGCCTGGCCCGAGCCGTTCTGAGCGGTGAAGGACAGGCCGAACATCAGGGAGTTGAGTTCCGAGAGCGGAAGACACAACTCGTGGGCCACCCTGCTCGGAGTGTGACCGCGTTGACGCAACAGTGTGAAGACCTTTGGCAGGATCTGAGAGGTCTCCCGACGGATACCGTCGGGCTCGGCGGAACGGTATCCCATCTCGGCCAGCCGTCGGCACGTGGCCCGGTATTGCCAGTCGGTGAGCAGGTCCACTTCGTGCAACCGGTGGGTCAGGGCCATCGCCGACACCCGCCAGATGCTCTTGGCCTTGAGGATCTGATCCACTTGGGCGCCGGCGGGCATACGTGCCACCACGTCGGCGCGTGGCATCAGGAAGGCACCGGCGAACCGGTTGGCCTCCCGTTCGGCCTCCGGGCCGCTCAGGGGGCGATCGTGGCCGTGCATGACCAGGTGACCGAGCTCGTGCGCGGCGTCGAAACGTCCACGCTCCCCGCTCTTGGCGGTGTTGAGGAACACGTAGGGCACCGCGTCACGCCAGAAACTGAAGGCGTCGACCTCCTGGTGTTCGTTGTCCAGGGAGAAGACCCGAACGCCGTGGGCCTCCAACAGGTGCACCATGTTCGGGGTCGCGGTCTCACCGAGCGTCCACAGGGAGCGCACCATCTCCGCGGCGGATTCGGGTGAGGGCTTGCCGTAGGTGGGCACCGAGGCCTCGGGCAGGGCGAAGTGGGCGCCGAGCCAGTCGTTGAACTCCACGGCCAGGGCCGCCTGGGACCTGACGGCCTTTTGCTTACGCATCGAGGTCTTGGTCCGGGCCCGGAACGCCACCGCTTCGGAAGGCACCTCGTCGACCTCCTCACAGGTGAAGAAGGCGGGAGGAAAGTTCAGGGCGCCGGCGATCCTGTGCAGGGTCTCCTGGGTGGGTGTGACGTGCGCGTTCTCGTAGTTCGACAGGCTCTGTTGGGATATCCCGGCCATGCGCGCCAACCGTGCCAGGGTGAGCGCCCTGCGCTCCCGTGCCAGGCGGATGCGTGACGGCGTGACCATCGTTCGTACTGCCCTGTCGTCGCTCGTGGCCCGGTGGGCGGATGCCGCCACGGGCCTGGTCGTTGTCAGCGGACATCGACCTGGATGTCGATGTCCTCCGGTCCCTCCTCGTCGCTCGGGAGGATCACGGGGCCGAACGTCACCGGAGGAAGGGTGATGCGTTGGTGCCAACCGGTGATGTGGCCTCTGGTGTCCGGAGGATGGGGGAGGGAGAGCTCACTCTGCCAGAGAACAGTACCGTCTTGGCCGTTCGCCTCGCGATGCACCAGAAGGATCCACACCATCACGTCCGCGAGGTCGCTCAACTCCTCGGTGTCGGGGGCGGCGGCCGGATGCGGCACCAGTTCGGGGAACAGCGATGGTTGCTCGTGCTCCTCCCCATGGGAGAGCAGTAGCCGTCCGTTGGGTCCGCGAGGGTTCCTGGTCCTGGGCGTCGCGTCCGGGACACCGGTGCGGTGATTTCCGGTCAGGGTCTGGATGGCGATGGTCCGCTCGGGATTGATCGTGAGCTCGATCTGGAGCAGACGGGCGTTGTTCCAGCCGTGGTGGACCTTCTGTCCTGAGCGCAGGGCGGCGAGCCGTTCCCGATACGCGTACTGGGCCGGGGCGTCCTCGCCGTGGTCCTTGGTGACGTTGCGCCATCCGGCCTCGCCTCGGCGGATGGCCCTTTCCAGGATCGACCATGAGGTCCCCAGCTGGTCCAGGTGACGGTCGCGTTCGGGTAGATCATGTGCGGCGATGAGCAAGAGACACCTCTGGAAGCCGTCGAGTTGAAGAAATGCTACCTCGATCGTGGTCGAATTTCTTCAAGTCGGGTGGTGTCGGGCGAAGCCCGGTCGACTCCATGTTGCGCCGCGCCACGGACAATCCACGGACGGTGCATCAGTGAGGGCGTTGTCATCCCTCTTGGGTGGTATGTCGGATCTACGTTGGAAAGGTGGGAGTTGAAAGCGTTCGCGAATTCGATGCACGCGCTACCGATGTCCCACACGCATCCGATAACGCGTAGGGGAGTCCCCGTAGGCCTGGTGGAACAACCGACTGAAATGGGCCGGGTCGGTGAAACCGCACTCGAGGGCCACCTCGGTGACGCTCACTCCGGCGGTGCTCGACAGCAGCCGGCGAGCGTGCTCCAGTCGTCGCGTCCGGATGTAGGCGGCGACCGGGCCGACCCGTTCGGAGAACAGGGTGTACAGGCGGCGACGGGAAACCCCCACGACCGCGGCGACGTAGGCAGGGTCCAGATTCGGGTCGGCGAGCCGGTGATCGATGATCTCCTTGGCGCGCGCCAGGAGTTCGTCCCCGGCCTGGCCGCGCTCGGCACGGACCGGGGGAGTGTCACGGATGAGCGTGGTGATCGTCTCCAGCGTCTGATCCAGCCGGGTCGGATCGGCCCGACCTGCGGCCAGCGCCGACAGTTCGTGCCGCACGGCCCCCACCCCCGGCCCGGTCAGGCGGGGGGC
>NZ_ANBD01000113.1 GCF_000341005.1 Nocardiopsis alkaliphila YIM 80379
TCGATCCCCTCGTGCGGAACCAGGGCGATGAGTAGTCCGAACTCCAACTCACTGCCCACGCCGTAGGCCTCGGAGGTGTCGTAGACCGCGAGGTCCCCGGGCTGGAGCAGGACACGTCGGCCGTGCTGGGTGATCGAGGTGGGGCCTTGGAGGGCGAGGGCGATCTTGTAGTGCCCCGTGCCCGTTCCCGTGGCCATCGCCGGTGTGCGTACCCCCGTGTGCGGGGTGGCCCGCAAGCGGCAGAAACCGGTCGCCCCGACCCGTCGTGTTCCGATGACGCCGGTGACGGTCTCGGCGTCGGTACGGATACGCAAGGGAACCAGGAAACGGCTCGAAGCCCGCTCCCATGAGGAGGTTCGCATCCGGGCGGGCACGCTTCGAGAATCGAACGACTCACTTCGAGCGTGAGCACGTGGATCGTCCACAGCACCTCCAGGGCCACCGGGGGTCCGATTATGTCCCGTGAGCGGTCGAGTGGACCAGGTCTTCGCGGTTCAGGTGCGTTCGGTGGGGATGAGTACCGCACCGGCGACGTCGGCTTCGGACTCCTCATCGGGAACGGCCAGCCGTGTCACCCGTTGAGTGGTGAGGGGCTCTCGGGGGGTGCGGTCGACGCCGAAGGAGAACACGTCGGGGCGCGCGTAGTGCCCGGCGCCGTCGGCGAAGTACTTGGCGAAGGGGATGACCCCCAGGTCCAGGTCGGCGTAGACGATCGCCTCGGTGTCCCGGTGCGGCTCCCCCCC
>NZ_ANBD01000114.1 GCF_000341005.1 Nocardiopsis alkaliphila YIM 80379
GCCGACCGTGGGAGCGTCGGGGCCATCGGGGATGCCCAACCGTTCGACGATCTCCTCGCTGATGCGCCCCTGGACGAAGATGACGTAGCTCTGGGAGGCGATCGCGTGCGCGCCGGCCAGGGTACGGGAGTAGTGGTCGAACTTGCCCGCGTTGGGATCGGCGTGGGTGGCGTTGATCGCGGGCCAGGCGGAGACGTGGATCTGTTCGCCCAGGGTCGCCAGCGAGTAACGGGCCAGATCCATGGTGTGCTCGAAGCAGATCAGCCCACCCACCTTGGCGAACCCGGTGTCCACGACGAAGATGTCGCGGCCGTCGCCCCGTCCCCACACGGTGCGTTCGGCGTTGGTGGGGTGCAGTTTGCGGTGGCGGGCGACGAGTTCGCCGGTGGGGGAGTAGTAGGCCTGGGTGTTGTACAGGGTGCCGCCGTCGCGTTCGTCGAGTCCCATGACGACCCAGATCCCCGCGTCGCGGGCGGCCTCGCCCAACGCCCGAGAGGCCTCCCCGGGGAGTTCGACGGAGTTGGCGTAGAGCTCGGCGAACAACGGCGCGGCGTGCTTGGGGGTGTGGGACCAGACCCAGTAGGGGTAGCCGGGCAGGTAGGTCTCGGGAAAGGCGACCAACCGGGCGCCGTTACGACCGGCTTCGCGGATGAACGCGCAGGCCTGTTCCACGCCGGCCGCCAGGTCCAGGAAGGGTGCGGCTGCGTGGACGGCCGCGACCTTGATGGTCGATGAGGTGGTGTCCATGGCGACACGATAGGCAGCGCCCGGTGGGGCGACTTGGATATCCGTGCACGTTGGTCTCAGCGCCTCACGGCGAGCTCGCAGGGTGAGACCGCCTCCTTGACCGGGAGAGGACCCGGCGCGAAACCTCTCCCGGGGGTGGTCGGATCCGGGAGGGCGACACGCCGCGTACGAGCTCTGCCCGGGGCCAGGCCTGCGGGAACCTACAGTCGTTGGGCGCATGTGCGGCCGGCCCTCGCGCACCGACCGATCGTCTGCGGGTCGACGCCGGACGGAGCAGGGCGCGGCCAGGGACAGTGGCGGACCGAAGGGTGGGCAGATCCGTGGCCGGTGACCGAAACGAGCAGGAACGGGCCTATGCCCTCCTCGCACTGGGAGACGAACTCATTCACGCCAGGGCGTTGCAGATCGCGGCGGAGCTTCGCATCGCAGACCTGCTCGCTTCGCGGCCCCGCCCGTGCCAGGACCTGGCGGAGCACACGGAAACCGACCCCGAGGCCCTCTACCGCATGATGCGATTGCTGGCCTCTCGCGGACTCTTCCACGAGAGCGGGACCGGCGTCTTCGAGCTCACCCCGATGGGCGACCCGCTCCGCTCCGACCACCCGGCCTCGGTGCGTTCCGTGCTGGCTCTGACGGGAGCGGTGGCCCCGCTGGTCTTGGGAGGAGCCCACCACAGCCTTCGCACCGGCGAGGCCACCTTCCCGCAGGTCACGGGCGATCCCATCTACGCACACATGGCGCGACACCCCGAGCAGGGGCGTTTGTTCGACGAGGCGATGCGGGACCTGACCCGCCTCGTGGCGCCCGCCGTGCTCGACGCCTACGACTTCACGGGCGCCCCTCACATCATCGACGTCGGAGGTGGCTCTGGGGCGCTGATCAGCGCGATCCTGCGTCGTGAACCCGCCGCGAGCGGGGTCGTCTTGGAGGACCCCAGGGTCGTGGACTCCGCCTTGGACGAGATCCGGGAGGAAGGGGTGGCCGACCGGTGTTCGGCGGTGGGTGGGGATTTCTTTCGTGAGGTGCCGGCGGGCGGTGACCTCTACCTGATGAAGTGGGTCCTGCACAACTGGTCCGACGAACGGGTTACGGACATTCTGCGCAACTGCCGCAGGGCCATGAGGGAGGACTCCAGGCTTTTGATCATCGAATCGGTGCTGCCCTCGGGCGATGACGCCCATCCGGGCAAGGCCATGGACCTGGCGATGCTGGTCCTGCTGGGTGGCAGGGAGCGCACCGAGGAGCAGTTCGGCGAACTGTTGGCCGGGGCCGGGCTGCGACTGGAACGGGTGGTGCCCACTCGTTCGCCGCACAGCGTCGTGGAGGCGTCCCCGCGCTGAAGGGCGGGCGCGGCGTCAGGCGCCTTCGCCGAGCCAGAGCGCAGTGATGTCCACCGTGTGGATCAACCATCCCGATCCCACCCGCCGATAGGTGTTGTCGTACCAGCCGCCGACCGCCCACCAGTCCGTGGGGTCGTCCGCTCCGCGTAGGTGGACCGCGTGCATGACGGATCGGGAGGTGGCGTGGTCTCCGTCGATCCTTATCCGGTGGGCGGTGCTCAGATGATGGGTCCGATGGTAACGCCCCAGGTCGGCGGAGACGTATTCGGCCAGACCGGCGCGGCCGTGGTGCTCGGCGCCCGGCATCCGCAGGGCGGCGTCCTCGGTGAACAGGGCGGCGTATCCGGTGAAGTCCCGCTCGTCGAGGCGGTGGACGAACTCGGTCAGCAGGTCATCGATGGCGGCGCGGTCGAGCAGTGAACGCAAAGGTGCTGCTTCCTCGTGCACGGTCTCCCCTTGGGGTCGGTTCGCGGTCGGCCTATCCCCGCAACAGGGCGGTGTAGAGCGTCAGACCGGGGCCGAAGGTCATGGCGACCCCGTGTTCTCCGGGGGCCAGGGGAGAGGTGCGCTGAAGTTCGGCGATGACGAGGGGGAGCCCCGCCGAGGAGCAGTTGCCGTACTCCTGGAGGACGTGGCGGGAGGCGAGGACCGCCGAGGGGGCCAAGGAGAGGCTTTCCTCGGCGGCGTCGATGACGCGCCGACCTCCGGGGTGGACCGCCCACCAGTCGATGGACCCGGGGGTCAGGCCGTGTGGGCAGAGCAGTTCGGTGATCAGGTCGGGTAGGCAGGCCGCGATCAGGTCCGGGACAGCCGCGGACAGACCCATCTTGAAGCCCGCGTCCCCCACCTCCCAGGCCATGTGCCCCTCGTGCTCGTAGGCGGTGTGGGAGGCCAGGTCCAGTACGCACGGGGCCGACCAGGGGGCCACCGGTCGTTCCGTGGCGCTCTCGACGACCATGGCCACGGCCGCGTCGCCGAACAGGGAGTTGATCACGAACTGTTCGGTGTCCCACGGTGGGGGTTGCAGGTGCAGGGAGGACAGTTCGAGGTTGAGTAGTACCGCGGGCTCAGGGTGACATCGGGCGAAGTCGGCACAGGCGGCCAGTCCGGGAAGCGCGGCGAAGCACCCCATGTGACCGATGACCAGCCGTCGTGTGCAGGCACGCATTTCCAAGTCCCGGAGCAGCCGGGAGTCGATTCCGGGGGTCCCGTAGCCGGTCGAGGAGACGAGGCAGAGCAGCCCGATTCCTTCAGGGGATGCTCCGATCTGGTCGAGGGCCCCCTCGACGGCCTCCCTCGCCAAGGGCAGGCCCTCGTCCTGGAATCGGCTCATCCGGGTGGACGTGGACCAGTGCGCCACGTCCTCGGTCCGGGGGTCGATCGCCATGTGACGTTTGCGTATCCCGGAACCGGCCACGACCTTGCGCAGGACCCGCTCTCCGGTGTGCCCGGCGGGCAACATGTCGGGCAGGTCCTTCTGCTCCAAGGCGGCGGGAGGTAGGGCCGCGTTGACGGCGCTGATTCGTACCGATTCCATGCGACGAGCCCCCCGGTGACCGGACGGCCGTACCTCCTGCCGTCACGCGTTCGCCACCCGTGCCGGTCGAGGAGCGTTCGCGCGCTCCTCCTGACACGTATTGCCCTACCCGAATCATGAGGTGTCCATCGCCGGGTGGAAGGGGCGAACGGATATACGAGATCTCGTGTTCGGAACGAGACGAGCGCTGGGCGCCGGCCCCGAAGGGCCGGCGCCCAGCGCTCGATGTTCGACCGGTTCATCGACCGGCCAGGGTGCGGTCTACTTCCTCCCACGGTCGAAGCGGGGGCTGTGCCGCTCGGAAGCGATCAGATGATCGAACGACCATCCTTACGCGCTTGGCGCCAGTCCTTGAAGAAACCGCGCCCGAGGAAGAAGAGCACGAAGGCCACGATGATGGGCCAGATGAGTACGTAGGCGGTCAACGCCAGAGTCGACATGGTTTCCTTTCCTGGTCGAGATTCCCGGTCAGCGGGCCGGGGTGGTGTCGCCCTCGGCGGGCCGCTCGGTCTCGTCCTCGCTGTCGAACGAACCAATGCGCTTTTGGATCAGAGAGAAGTCGAAGGACTTGTCGTTGCGGAAGCACATGAGGTAGCAGACGAGGGTGCTGACCGCGTAGGCGACGAGCGATCCGCTGAGCACGTGGTAATCGTGCAGGAAACCGATCCCGAAGGGGGCGGTGATGATGGCGGCGATCGACCCGACCCACAGGGCGGGCTTGAGACCGAAGAAGCCGAAGGCCATCAGGCCCAAGACCACGCCGACACCGATGACCGCCAGCACGTCGACGGCGAAGGCCGTCGCGGTGACCATCGGCACCATCTCGAAGCGCACGGGGATGAAGATGGCCAAGGCCGCCAGGGTGGAGATGGTGAAGGCGGCGTTGGTGACCTTGCCCCAGTAGAAGGAGGCGATGACGGGGAAGACCAGCGCACCCCACAGGGCACCGACGAAGACGAGCAGGTCGAGGATGTTCAACCGGCCACTGGCGAAGTACAGGGCCGCGCCCGTGGCGACGATCATCGTGACGCGGCCGATCAGCAGCATCGTCTTGGGGTCGGCCTTCTTGCGCCCGGCGACGTTTTGGCCGTAGACGTCGGCCATCATGATCGACGACAAAGCGGCCAGGTCGGAGTCGGCAGTGGAGGCCAGCGCGCCGATGATCATGATGAAGAAGACGCACAGCAGGATCGGGCCCAGGTAGGTGGTGGCCATCTGCGGGATCAGGTTGTTGACGTCCCCGTCGGCCGGCTCCATGCCCAGGTAGAGGGCGAAGACGCCGAGCATACCGATACCGATGACGGTGGCACCATAACCGATGGTGGCGGTGATGAAGGTGGGCTTGATGAGGTCCTGTCGGACCGCGAAGAGGCGCTGGGCGATGGTCTGGTTGCCGATCGCATAGGCCAGAACGGCGGCGATGTAGGGCGCGCCCTGATTGAGGAAGGCGTCGGAGGAGAAGAAGTTCGACTGTTGGGGGGTCAGGTTCTGTGCCCCGGTCTCGAACATGTCCGGTCCACCGGCGGCGAAGAAGACGACGGGGATGATGACGGCCACCGCGCCCAGCATCGCCATCGCCTGGGTGAAGTCGGTGAGCACCGAGGCGCGGAAGCCCGACCACAGGGTGTAGAGGAGCACGCCGGCCGCCATCACCAGGATGCCCTGGGAGAAGCCGAAGGGCGAGAGCATCGCCACCAAGGCGCCGCCAGCGATGAAGTTGGAGGTCAGTGAGATGACGCTGCCCAGCACGTTGGAACCGGCGAGCATCAATTGACTGGAGCGTCCGTGGCGGGCGTACATGACCTCGGCGAGGGTGTGCGCGCGAGGTGCGACCGAACGGATGCGCTTACCGAAGGGGTAGATGAACAGGATCATCAACGCGCCCCACAGCCCGTAATGGATGGGGCCGGAGATGCCGTAGGTGTATCCCGCGGTGGCCGAGGCGTACATGGAGGACGCCCAGATCCAGGTCGCGGTCATGGAGGTGGCCGCGATGCCGAAACCGATGTTGTGCCCGGCGTTCATGTAACCATCGGCGTTCTCCTTCTTCTTGCCGATCAGAATCGACATCAGCAAGGTTCCACCGAAGAAGAGTGCGATGAGAAAAATGGTAACGGGGGCACTCAGTTGTTGGCTCGCCATTTCCTCCGAGCTCATTAAATTCCTTTCTTAGGACGGGCGCCGGACTGCCCGTCGGTTTTTGTGACGCGCTGTGGTAATGAAAATATCGACTCAGCGCACAGCCCTGTGCGCTGGCCATCCGGTCGTGCTTTCGCCGATGCGCGCGCCCGCCGATTTTTAGTCGGCGGAGATTATTTGGTTTGTCCGCCACCCCCAGGCGACACGTTCCTCATGTGACACGTGGGGCAGGTGGGGCCAACGGATTGACTATAGCAAAAGGGGCAAACCGACCCGTTTCTCGGGGGTCGCGCAAGCCTGAACCGGGTCACGGGAGGGAGATTCTGCGACACCATTCTGTTATTTTGGCGTGACATTCTGCTGTAGAATTCGCTGCCTTTTGGGACCTTTGTCGCGCGCTACGAGCTGCGAGAATGCCGCTTCTGTGGGGTTTGTCCGCGCCCTGGGTGGCGTGGATCGCGACAGGGGGTCGTACTCCACCGGGGTGGTGCGAGGAGGGGTTCCAGGGGGTGCCAGCGTTACATACCGACCAGTCGGTTGCTATGGTGGGGGTCACACTCGCGTCTGAACACCGCACAAGGAGTCACCATGGCCGTCGACCCCTCGAGATCGGCTCTCGCGGACCTGTTGGAGGAGGAAGGGAGTGGCCCCATCGTCATGCTCAATCTGTTGCGGTTCGCTCCGGGGGGTCGTTCCTCCTATGAGGAGTACTCCAGGCGGGCGGCCCCATTGCTGAAGAAATACGGGGTCGAACTGCTCTACGCCGGTGATGGGGCCGCACCCTTGGTCGCCGAGGACGGGCAGGACTGGGACGCGGTACTGCTCGTGCGTTATCCCGATGGGAAGACGTTCGCTCGCATGGTCACCGACCCCGAGTATCAGAAGATCACCCCTCTGCGGTCCCAGGCCCTGAGCGAAGCCGTGTTGCAGCCGACCCTCCCTTGGGCCTCGCGCCGCGACGTCTGACCGCGCTTCCCGATTCTCGCGGGGTGTCGGTGGTGCGCGAAGCCGCTCGGCTCCTGGAATCGGTCTTCTCGCACGTCGGCCTGGATTTCCCGAAAGTTTCGGAGAATCCAGGCTCTCTTGGAGGGTTTTCGGAACGCGGTACCACGAGAAGAGGAGAATTTTGAACTCGTAAACCCGCGATGAGCTGGGGTGATGTGTAGCCAACAGTCGTTGATGTTTCCGAAACTTTCCGGAAATCATTGACGAGAGTTCTCGGTCGGCGGATACTTCGGGACACGGCGAAAAGCCGACCCCGCTGCGCCGCACGGTGCCGACACACGGTGACCAACGCCTGCTCACCGGTGGTGTGCTCGCGCTGTGCCGCGCCGCCTGGACTCACCAGGAGGAAAACGACCATGACCGAAACCCCCCGCCCCCTGTTCAACCGCAGAAACTTTTTCGGCCTCACCGGCGCCGGCGCCTTGGCGGTGGCGGCACCCTCGCTGCTGTTGCCCGGAACCGCACACGCCCAGACCCTCACGGAGAACCAGACCGGCACCCACGACGGGTACTTCTACTCGTTCTGGACCGACGGTGGCGGCTCGGTCTCCATGACCCTGGGCTCGGGTGGCTCCTACAGCACCCAGTGGAGGGACACCGGCAACTTCGTGTGCGGCAAGGGCTGGCACAACGGTGGCTACCGGAACGTGAACTACTCGGGTAGCTTCCACCCCTCGGGCAACGGTTACCTGTGCCTGTACGGCTGGACCTCGAACCCGCTCGTGGAGTACTACATCGTCGAGGCCTTCGGGACCTACCGGCCCGAGGGCGACTACCGGGGCACGGTCTACAGCGACGGTGGAACCTACGACATGTACCACACGATGCGTTACAACGCGCCGTCGGTGGAGGGTGACAGCAGGACGTTCCCGCAGTTCTGGAGCGTGCGACAGTCCCAGCGCACGGGCGGCACCATCAACACCGGCAACCACTTCAACGCCTGGGGTGGAGCCGGTATGCAGCTGGGTTCCTTCGATCACTACATGATCCTGGCCACCGAGGGTTACCAGAGCAGCGGTAGTTCCAACCTCAGCGTCAGCGGTTGAGGAAGCCGGAGCCCTCGGCGGGAAAGGAGTCGTGCCCTCCCGCCGAGGGCTCCGCCCTGTCCCGGGCCGGCGAGTGAGAGGGTCGCCGCCTGTAACGGGGGTCCGGAAGTACCGGTGCGGCTGGAAGGCACGGATGTCGGTTCGGTTCGGCGCGTTGGCCTTGGTGATCTGGACGCAGTGGGCCTACCGGGCGTCGGCCTCCACCCTGGCGGAGGACCGATCGAGTCCCGTCTCGGGCCGGCCGCGTATGGCTGGACGAGGACGTCGTCCCACCGGGACGGCTTCTGCCCTCGGCCCCGGTGGAGGTGGGCCGCATCGGTGGGATGCCGCGATCCACCGGCTTTTCGGGGGATCGGTGATGTGACCCGTCTTGCGGCAGGCCCCATTGACGCTCGTGCCGGCGACGCGGATATTCGCGTTCTGACGCACCGGGATCACCGGTGCGTTCCTCCACCCGCAGGAGAACGCAATGACGATAGGCAAGCACGTTCGAAGCCGTTCGGCCGTCCTGACGGCCCTGCTCATGGCCGCGGGGCTGATCGCGCTCCCCTTGGGGAGCGCGGCGGCCGACGATGTGGAGATCGCCGGTGGCTCCGGCCCCTATGAGGCCGAATACGTCACCGAGTGGAGGCTAGGAGGCCACACCGTCTACCGTCCGGTGGATCTTCCCGAGGACGAAGCCCTGCCGATCGTCGCCTGGGGCAATGGTGCCTGTAGGGCGGACGGGACGTGGTTCGAGAACATCCTCACCGAGTTCGCCTCGCACGGCTTCCTCGTCATCGCCAACGGCCGCCCGGGCGGTTCGGGGAGCACGGACGCCGAGATGCTCACCGAGGCCGTGGACTGGGCGATGGCCGAGAACTCCCGTCTGTTCAGCGAGTACCGGGGCCACATCGACACCGACAAGGTCGCGGTCATGGGCCAGTCCTGCGGTGGCCTGGAGACCTACGAGGTCGCCGACGACCCCCGGATCACCACCACGGTGATCTGGAACAGCGGCATGTTCAGTGACCGAGACCCGGGACGGCTCGACCACCTGCACGCGCCGATCGCCTACTTCACCGGAGGCCCGAGCGACATCGCCTACGGCAACGCGCTCAACGACTGGCGGGATCTGCCCGAGGGGTTGCCCGCCTTCATGGGGCATCTGGACGTGGGTCACTATGGGACCTTCCCCGAGCCCGACGGTGGCGAGTACGGCCGGGTGGGGACCGCTTGGCTGAGGTGGCACCTCAAGGACGACGCCGAGGCCGCCGGATACTTCGTCGGTGACGATTGCGGTCTGTGTGTCGACCCCGAGTGGGACGTGGACCAGCGCGACCTGTGACCCCGCACGGCCGGAAGCGGGACCAAGGTCTGCTTCTCAGCGCAGGGGTGGGGACGCCCCATGGTCGTCTCCACCCCCTGTGAGGTGAGCGAGCGGGCCGCCATCGACGACGGCGCCCTGGGTCGTGGACCCTATCCGGGCAAGCGCTCAACGCCGGAGTTCGGACAGGTCGACCGCTGGAGCAGCGGTGTACTCCACACCCGGTTCGGGTGGGATGGGTTCACCGGAGGCGGAGTCGGTGCAGTGGGCGTCGAACATCTGGGCCTCGTCCAAGGGATACAGGAGGCCGTGGTCCAGTCGCCACCCCCGTACCTGTTTGAGAGGGATATTCGGTCCGCCGGGCTCGGTGTGGGAGGTGTGGGTGGTGAAGGTGCGCAGGATCAGGGCGGCTTGGGCCCCCGAGACCACGGCCTCGTACAGACGTTCCACCACGACGGGGTGTTCGACGTCGAAGGTCTCATCACCAAGGGTGATCGCCGTGGACATCGCGTATCCGGTGTGCAGGGTGAGGATGTGTCGTTCACCCGCAAGGTCGAGGAAGAGGAGGCGAAGCAGGGTGCGCGCGGCTGAGGAGAGCATGTTCCTCAGTCTGTACCGGGGGAGGCGCTGGATCGGGTTGTCCACAGGGTGGATTCGCTGGGAGGGAGGTTTTCGAGGCAGGGCCACGCGCCAAGGCATGTTCACGTTCTTCAAGGCGGCGGCTTTGTGAAAAATAATTATTGCCCATGGTTGGCTTTGTTCACACTCTCTCGTGTAGTGTGTGGACACCTTCGGGTGATCCCGAGGGTTCCAGGGAAGTGAATCCCCACCTCCCAAGGCATGTCGAGCCGCCTCGCTCGGCGTCCACACCCCAAGGCATCGTCGCCCCCGCACAAACCGGAGCCACACCATGACCCACCCCCAGCAGCCCGAGCAGCCCCAGCAGCCGTACTCCGGTCAGCCCGCGCCGTCCAAGCCCGGTATGTCCACGGGTAAGAGGTTCGGCATCGGCTGCGGAGTGATCATCTTGCTGTTCCTCCTGATGGGCGGCTGCATGGCCGCGATCTCGGGAGGCTCCGACGACACCGGTGCCGCACGGGACGGCAGCGCCCAGGACTCCGCGGAGAGCGTCGAGGAGGGGGCCGAGGCCGAAGAGGTCGCCGAAGAGGAAGAAGAGGTCGTGCTGACCGCCGAGGCCACCGACTTCGAGCCCAGCGTCCTGTACGACGGCGGTGATCACACCAGCGTGTTCGTCACCATCGAGAACAACAGCGACGACGCCATCGAGGTCAACCCGCTGTACTTCGCGATCGTCGCCGACGACGGCACCAAGAAGGACACCACCGGCTCTCTGGGCATGTCCGAAAGCCAGATCGACACCGTGACCCTCAACCCCGGCCAGCGGGCCGAGGGCGTGGTCACCGCCGAGGGGGACTTCACCCCTGCCTCCGTGGAGTTCGAGGAGAACCTCGGCATGGGAGTGACGGTCACCGCCGACGTCGGTTGAGGCCGAACGTGACCAGGACCCGATCCCGGAGATCTCCGGGATCGGGTCCTGGCCCGTGTTCAGGCGGGGGAGGGATCACCGCACATCGGGTTCGGTGGTCAATTCCACGGCCAGGTCCACGGCCTGATCGGCCAACTCCTCGCCCAACTCCTGGAGTTCGCGCAGGGCCGCACGGAACCGCTCCACTCGGCGGAAGCGCTCGCCATGGGAGCGCTGCTCCTGAATGGACAACACCGGCAGCCGGAAGCGGGACGGATCCAGGCGCAGCGAGCCGCGCAGACTGCTGCTCACCCGGACGATGTGGCCGCGTTCGGTTCCACTGCTGACGAAACCCGCCAGGAACCAGGGGTCCACCGCCGCCGGGTTGGTGCTCACCACGAAAAGACCGTTGTCGGGGTGGGCACCCGCGTCCCGCGCGGTGATCACGCGGGCCATCGGCCGTTCCGTGACGGCGGGTACCACGACATCGCCCTCACGCAGTGGTGGGTTGCGCATCGGATCGGCGTCGATCGGTTCGGTCCGGGAGGCGGGGACACCTCGCACCACGTCCCGTGCGGTGAGCACCCGGGCCGGCGTCCGGACGAGGTCCTCCTCATCGGAGCGGCGTGGGCGGGGACGGCGGATCGTCACCGAACCGGCCTTGGCCAACTCGCCCAGGGTGATCACCGGGGTGGGGAGGTTCTCGGGCAGGGTCTCGGGAACCTCCGGCAGCAGGGAGCGCAGGGAACGCAGGGAGCGTTCCACCTCCGTTCGGCGCCGCGCGAACAGGTCCAGGTCTCGGGCTCCGGACCGGGGCGGCGGCAGGTGGCGGCGAGGCGTGAGGTCGACCTCCTCGTCCAACAGGTCGCCGGGGTCCACGGCCCGGGCGGTCCCCGGTATCTCCTCGAACTCGCCAGGAGCGCTTCGAAAGGCCTCCCACACCCGTCGGATCCGGGCGATGACCTCCTCGGCGGGTTCCACCTCGCCGGGGTCGGCGGGTTCGGTGTCCACCATCAACAACGGAACGGGCACCGACGATTCGTCGGCTCGACGCAACACCCACAGTTGCAGCGGGACGGCGTAGTGCGCGGCGAACCCGGCGGGAAGGGAGATCACCGCGCGGAAGGCGCCCGATCGCAACAACGATCTACGGATGCGTCGACCGCTGGGCCTTTGCGCCGCGGCCGGGGGCATCAGCAGTACGGCGCGACCACCGGGCCGTACCTGGGACAGGGCGTGCTGGACCCAGGCCAGGTCGGACTCCAATCGAGGGGGCAGCCCGTGCACCCACCGGGGGTCGTCGACCAGTTCCTCCAGCCCCCAGTTGCGTTCACCGAAGGGCGGTGCGGTGACCACGGCGTCGGCCGTGCCGGGGAGCAGGGCGGGCTCTCGTAGGGCGTCGCCCAATCGTAGGTCGACCTGGTCGCTCAGGGCGCCTTCGAAGGCCAACCGCAGGGCGGCCAACCACAGTCTCGAAACCTCCCGATCCTGACCTCGCAGCGGTCCACGCCCGGCTCGGGCCGCCGCCACCAGGAGCGTGCCACCGCCGCAGGCCGGG
>NZ_ANBD01000115.1 GCF_000341005.1 Nocardiopsis alkaliphila YIM 80379
AGGTGCACCATCAGGTCGGCCAGGTCGGCCGGGACGTTGTGCGATCCGGCGGGAGAATGCTGCTCCAGACGTTGGGTCAGCCGTTCCAGGAGCGGGGCGGCCCCGCTGCCGGCGACGGCTCGTACGGTCGCCTCCACCAGGGCGGGGAGCAGGGTGTGGGGAAGGTCCGAGGGGGGGTGGTCGACCAGGTCCGCCGAACCCGAGGCCCGAAGCCGTTCCTGGAAGTTCGACAGGGCCGCGTTCATCAAGGACGCGGGGTCCTGGGTGGGCGTGGACTCGGCGTGGTCGCGTAGGTACAGGGCCAGGGCGCCGACCGGCCCGAGGAGTTCGTCGAGGCTCGCGGATCCGCGTAGGGAGTCCAACACCTGCCACAGACGTTGTTCGGGATCGATGGTGGGAACCCGACGGTGGGTGGACAGCCACTCCTCGACCTGGGCGAGGTCGAATCGAGGGCTGCGGTCGGTGCCTCCGACAGGGGCGGGGAAGTCGTCGTGGCGTCGCCGCCAGTTGCTGACCGCCGTTGGTTTGACCCCGGCGATCCGTGCGATGTCGGCGGAGCTCACCTCCACACTGTCCACGAATCCACCCCTGCTCAACGTCGATCGAATCGAACCGACTATACACACGTTGGTCTGACCCGTGCTTGAGCCTGGACAGAGTAGATGGTTGGTCTGCTTCACGCATGGTTTCGGGGCCGTGCCGTCCTCGGAGCGTTCAAGCCCGGCCATGACCTCCGGCCTGCTCTTCCCGAGCCGGCCACGGCCATGGACGGGAAGGGTCACAATGGGGCCATGACCAAGCATCGTTCCCACGCCACAGGCTCCTTCCCCACCGACTCGCCCTGTCCCTGTGGCAGACCGCACGGCTATGGGACGTGCTGTGGACGTATGCACGTGGGCACGGCCAGGGCCGTGACCGCCGAGGACCTGATGCGTTCGCGCTACAGCGCCTTCGTCGTGGGAGACCAGGCCTACCTCCTGCGTTCGTGGCACCCCGACACCCGCCCCGCGCGAGTGGGCCTGGACCGTCGCACCCTGTGGACGGGGCTGGAGATCCTGGGCACGACCGAGGGCACCCCCTTCCACAAGGAGGGGACCGTCGAATTCCGTGCCCGTTATCGGGAGGGCGGCCGAGACGAGGAACTGCGTGAGCACAGTCGTTTCCGACGCCACGAGGGCGAGTGGGTCTATCTGGACGCTCTCGGCGGCTGACCGCTCGCGCGCACCCGTTCCGCCAAGGAGCGGGCCCGGGCCGCGACTTCGAGGTCGGGATGGTGCCGGGCCAGTGCGTCCAGGACGTGCAGGGCGTCCGGGTGGGCGCCCACCATGACCGGGTCGGCGTCGGTCAGCAACAGCCGGTCCAAGTCGGGGAGATGGTCGCAGGACAAGAGAGCGGGGGGCATCGAATCGTCGGGGGTCATCGTGGCGGCGATCATGTCGATCACCACCCAGGGTCCGTACTCGGCCAGCAGGTGCTCGATCGCGCGCTGGGTGAGCATGCCCGAGGAGAGCAGGACCATCGCCGCCAAAGAGGCCTCGGTGGTGTGCGGTGAGGCCAACAGGGCGCGTAGTCGTGATTCGAGCGCGGAACTGGTGTTGTCGAGGACTTGGGCGGCCACCCATCGACGAAGGGCGAGTCCGGGACCGCGAACCACCCGGGTGATCTCGCGCAGGGCCCGCTCGGGCCCGCGCCGGTCCAACCATGGGGCGGCACGGCGCGGACGTTCTTGGAGGGGCAGTACGGCCAGGGAGTCCAGGAACCGGGAGGCGCACGCCTCGGCCAGGGTGTCGACGATGGGGGCGTGGACGCCCACCTCCAGCAGCGATCGACGTACCCCGTAGCGGCCCAGCGAGGTGAGTTCGACCGTGCACCGTTCGTGGCCGGTACCGGTGGGATGGTGCTCCAGGAGCACACCACCGGTGTCGGAGAGTTGCCACAGCAGGTGCAGGAGCAGGTCGGTCATCCCGCTGGGGACGGAGCCCGAAGCGGCCCGGATCGGTTCGGGTAGTGCGTTTCGGGCCAGGGTGTCCAGGTCGGGCCGGTGGCCGTCGGGGGCTTCGTACAGCGAACACAGAACCTCGGACAATAGCTCGGGTCCGGTGATGGCGGGCATGGGCGGGCGAGGGTCTTCCAGGTCGCCGTGGGCATCGGCGATGGCGTGTTCGAACTCCCGGAACCACCATCGCAGGACCCGGTCGGGGTCGCGCGCCTGGCTTTCCAGGTCTGGGGCGGGCCGGGCCAGGGAATCGTCGATTCGTACCAGTCCCAGCCGGAGGGCGGCCGACCACGGCACCACGAAGTGGGCGACGTCGGCGGCCGATCGCAGGCCCCCGAGCCAGATGGCGCGTTCGGCCGGCAGACCGGATACGTCGTGCGGCCACAGGGAGAGCCGGGTGATCGCGGTCCTGGCGTCGTCGACGCCGGGAACCCCCGAAGGGGTGACGGGGGTGGCGGGGGCGCTCCACCGAGCCAGGCCGAGGGCGTCGCGCAACAGTGGGGAGTCCAGTGCCAGGCGGGCGAGGACGTCGGTCGGTGGTAGTGACACGGGTCTGGCCGACGGTGAGGGGTGGCCCGGAAGCGACGGTTCGTGAGAGGGCATGTCCGGTCCCGTTTCCGAAGTGGGTTGTCGAGGAAGATGCTCGGAAACCCTTACTACCGTTCCCCGGCTGGTCGGCGGGGTGGTTTCGCGTAGATCGGTACCAACCCGCGAGCAGGTGGAAGGGGGTGCGGTGGCCCTTCGGGGACGATGCGGGGTTGAGGGGGTCACCCGATCACATGATGATCCTCACCGTGATCGTTCGGGTGCCAGAGGTGTCGATCGGTCCGTGATGGGTAGCCGTTGCCGACGCGGGTGGTGTTGACGGAGCGTGAAGACGGTAACGGCGGAGTTTTCGAGCACCTAAGGAATTCCCAAGCAGCTCGAGGGTTTTCTCCGAGCTCGAAGAGGGGATTCGCTCCAGAGGCTCTCTGAGGACACGAACCGGTCTTCGCCGCCTCGTCACCGTGTGTAGGATTCCCCGGGCGTTCACGTCGGTCGAGCCACCGACGTGCGCGACCTACCTCCCAGCCACGGCCCCTGAGCGGGAAGCACACGTGTGTCCACACGCGTGTGCGCACACCGCCTGGGGCATACGTTCGCCCCATGCCATGCCGGGGCCGTACCGAGAGGTGGACATGTCCCCTGACACCATTGGCCTCGCGCTTCTTTTGCTGGGGGCGCTACTGCTGGTCTCCAAACTGGTCCGGGTCAAGTGGAGGCTCACCCAGAAGCTCTACCTGCCCGGCTCGATCATCGGTGGCGGTATCGCGCTGCTGCTCGGCCCCGACGTCCTCGGCCGGCTCATGGGGCTGCTCGCGGACCGGGGGATCGCCGTGGAGTTCGCCGAGCGCACGGCCGAAGGTGGTCTGTTCGGGGTCGACGTCATGTCGGTGTGGTCGGCGTTGCCCGGACTGCTGATCTCGGTGGTCTTCGCCGGCCTGTTCCTGGGCAAACGATTGCCGAGGATGCGTGAAGCGGTCGACCTGGCCGGCCCCAACCTGGCCTTCGGGGTCACCGTCGCCAGCGGCCAGTACGTGATCGGCACCCTGCTGGCACTGCTGGTCCTGGTGCCGTTCTTCAACGTTCCGGTGATCTCCGGAGCGCTCATCGAGATCGGGTTCTTGGGCGGCCATGGCACCGCCGCGGGATTGGGCACGACCTTCGAGCAGGTCGGCTGGGGCGAAGGCCAGGACCTGGCCTTGGGCATGGCCACCGTCGGGCTGCTCTGCGGCGTCATCCTCGGGATCGTTCTGATCAACTGGGGTGTGCGTCGAGGGAAGACCGTGGCGATCAGTGCCCAGAACAAGGGTAGCGACCGCGAGCAGGCAGGGCTGATCGAGCGTGAGAACCGCGTCCCCGGCGCGATGATGACGGTGCACCCCTCGTCCATGGATCCGCTGACCCTGCACTTCGGCCTGGTGGGGCTCGCCATCATCATCGGCCAGGCCCTCCTGTGGGCCCTGCAAGGGTTGGAACACCTGCTGTGGGCCGAGGCCATCGAGATCATGGCCTACGTGCCACTGTTCCCGCTGGCGATGATCGGCGGCATCATCGTTCAGATGTTCATCGACCGGTTCGACCGTAACGGCATCGTCGACGGGCAGACCGTGGAGCGGATCCAGGGCCTGTCCCTGGACGTGTTGATCGTCGCGGCCATGGCGACCCTGTCGGTGCGGGCCATCGCCGACAACTTCGCCACCTTCGCGATCCTGGCGCTCTCGGGCATCCTGTGGTGCCTGTTCGCCTTCCTCTTCCTGGCCCCTCGCATCATGCCGGACTTTTGGTTCGAGCGCGGTATCGGAGAGTTCGGCCAGTCCATGGGCGTGACCGCCACCGGCATGGTGCTGATGCGCGTGGTCGACCCACAGGTGCGCACCCCCGCCTACCCGGCGTTCGGGTACAAGCAGTTGGTGTTCGAACCGTTCTTCGGTGGTGGACTGGTCACCGCGGCCGCGATCCCGCTGATGATGAGCCCCTTGGTGGGGCCGTGGGGCTTCTTGGCCATCATGGCGGTGACGATGACGATGGCGCTCCTCTTGGGACTGGTGGTCCTACGTGGTCGGCGCCGTAAGGAACGGACCGCCGGGCACAAGCGGCGCGAGGTCTTGGGCTAGATCAGGTGGACCAAGGGGTGGGCACGGATCGAGTGCCCACCCCTTCGCCGTGTTCAGCGCAGGTAGGAGGCACCGTTCAGGTCCAAGACCGTGCCCGAGGCCCACTCCGCCTCGGGGGAGGCCAGGTAGCGTACGGCCGAGGCGATCTCGGTCGGGGTGGCCACGCGCTTGAACGGGCTCTGCGCGCGTACCTGGTCGGTGAGCCTGTCGGCCACCCGTTCGGTCTCGACGAACCCGGGAGCGACCGAGGCCACCCCGATGCCGTACGGGGCCAGGGCCACGGCCAACGACTGTCCCATCGAGTGCAGGGCCGCCTTGCTCGCCCCGTAGGCGGGGTGGTCCGGCTCCCCCTTGTAGGCGCCCCGCGAACCGACGTTGACGATACGTCCGCGCACCCCGTGCTCGATCATGTGTCGAGCGGCGAGGTGGCAGACATGGGCGGCGCCCAGGACGTTGACGTCCAGGGTCCGGCGCCACACGCCCACCCACTCCTCGAAGGGGGTGTCGATGAGCGGGTGGGGCAGGTTCACCGCGGCGTTGTTCACCACCACTTCGACCCCGCCCAGGCCTTGCACGACCTCCTCCACCAGTGTGGCGGCGCCGGAGGGCCCGCTCAGGTCGGCCTGGATGAGGGCGTGGCCCCGCCCAGGGAGGGATTCCAGGGTCGTCTGGGCCTCCTTTCGGCGTGAACCGTAGTGCACGGCGACTCGATCTCCGGCCTCGGCGAAGGCGACGGCGATCGCTCGGCCGATTCCCCGGGCGGCTCCGGTGACCAGGACGCGGCGACTCATGGGTGGGCCCTTCGACGGTGGTGGGTGCGCTCGCAGGCTATCGATTCCTGGCGGGGTCGATACCAAGGCCCTCGCCTACCGTGGAGTTCGGGTGGACCGCGGGGGAGGTACAAGGATCCCACCAGAGATGGTGTGTCGTCTCGTGCGAGAAAGGAGCGCCGAGTGGAGGGAGTACGGAGGGGTCCGCGTAGGCCTCGATGTTCCGAGGTTCGTGCCGACGGTGCCGGCCCCCGGAGCCTCAGCGTGGATCCGAGGATCCGCCGCCCTGAGCCCGCGTAGGCCCTCCCGCTTCGAGCGCCTCTATTACCGGCCAGTAGACTCGCGCCGCCACACCTGTCCAACAGTTTCTCGAAACACTCCCCTTGAACCTCTATCCGCCGGCGGGCGCTCGACCCCCGGCGACGACCCCCGGCCCGGGGCCCTGGCACCCGCGCTACGCCCCCTTCGCCTTGGATCGAGGAGGCCGATCACGCGCTCGGCTCCGTTTCCAAGGACCGCGAGTGCCCGAGTCCGCCGGCCCGCACAGAAGAACGAGGATGAGAACCCCCATGACCGACTCCCACCGTCCGGGCACCTTCGATCACGATGAGAGCCTGCCCCGCCTTCCCCTGCCCGCGCTCCGCGACAGCGCCGAGCGCTTCCTGAGCTGGTGCGAACCTTTGTTGGACCATGCACGGTTCGCCGCCACCGAGGCCACCGTGAAGGAGTTCCTGAGCCCCCAGAGCCCGGCGTGGACGCTGCACGCCGAACTGGAGCGCGTGGACGGGACCGAGGACACCCAGTCCTGGTTGGACGACTTCTGGCCCAGCCAATACCTCGGAGGCAGGGGGCGGGTCGCCCTGGACGTGAACTACTTCTTCCTGCTCGCCGACAGTGAGGGTGACCAGTGCGAACGCGCGGCCCACCTGTTGGCCGCCGCCGTGGACTTCAAACGGCGCATCGACGCCCGCGAGGTGCCCGTGGAGGCACCTCGCGGCCGGTACCAGTCGATGGAGCAACTCAAGCGGCTCTTCGGCACCACCCGGATCCCGGGGGAGACGATGGACACCGTCCGCACTCCCTACAGCCCCGAACATCCCGGGCCGTCACAGGCCCGACACGTCATCGTCTTCTTCCGTGGGCACATGTTCGCCTTCGACGTGATCGACCCTAAGGGTCGTCCCCACACCCCCGAGGAGCTGACCGCCGGTCTGCGGGCCCTGCTCGCGTCCGTTTCCGAACCGGCAGCCTCGGGTGAGTCGGTCGGGCACTTGACCACCAAGGCCCGGGACGAGTGGGCACGCAGCAGAAAGGCACTACTCGCGATCGACCCCGCCAACCCCGACGCCTTGGACACGATCGAGACCGCGCTCTTGTGCCTGACCTTGGAAGAGGAGGCCCCCGTCGACGACCGTGCGGCCACCGCGCGGCTCCTGCACGGTGATAGCGCCAACCGCTGGTTCGACAAGGTCCTCAACCTCGTCGTGTTCCCCGATGGCAGGGCCGGCCTGAACTGTGAGCACAGCACCTTGGACGGCACCACCGCGGCCTCCTTCCTCAACGCCGTCGACGATTTCTCGGCACCGGACCACACCGGCCAGGACACGCCGAGCCTGCCCGCCTTCGCGCCGGTCAGGTTCGTTCTCGACGACGCCATGCGCACCGACGTCCGAGAGGCCGGTGCGGCCTTCGACGCCTACGCGGGCCAAGGCGTCAACGCCACCTTCATCAGCCGGGAGTTCACCACAGAACGCGCCAAGGCACTCGGTGTCTCCCCCGACGCCTTCGTCCAACTGGCCTTCCAGATCGCCCACAAACGGGCCAAGGGTCACCTGGGCAACACCTACGAGTCGATCTCCAGCCGGCAGTATCGCTACGGCCGCACCGAGACGATGCGTGTGCTCACCCCTGAGATGGTCGCCTTCGTCGAGGCGATGGAGGACCCCGACGCCGACGCGGCCACACGTGAGGCCGCCGCGCGAACCGCCGCGCGGGTGCACTCGGCGCGGGCCAAGGGGTGCCAGGTCGGCGAAGGACCCGAACGGCACCTGTGGACACTCGAACTGATCCGCCGGGACCGCGGCGCCGCGCTCGGGGCCCAAACCCCGATGGCACTGTACGAAAGCGAGGGCTGGCGGATCATGCGCTCGGACCAGCTCTCCACCAGCTCGGTGCCCTGCCGGCCCGTGCACCTGTGGGGGTTCGGTTCGACCGGACCGGACTGCATCGGTATCGGATACATCCTGATGCCCGACCGGCTCGCCCTTCACCTGCACGCCCCGCAAAGCCTGGCCGAGGTGCAGGAGCGCTTCGTTGAGGAGATGAGCGGAGCCCTGAACGACTTGGCGGAGACACTCTCCGGTGGGCCGAGCACGGACTCGGCCCGTAGCTGACCCGCCACCTTGCGGGCGCCGCCGTTCGGCGGCCCGGAAGAGGACCTCCGGGCCGCCGCGCCAGGGGATCCGAGGCCTCTGCTTGAATACCGACATGCTGATTCGTACCGCGCTGCCCTCCGAGCGCTCCACCGTCGGTGACCTACGTGTCCGGGCCTACCGGGAGCAGGGGGCGTTGGAGGCGAGTCCCTCCTATGGCGACATCCTGCGCGAGCTGGGATGGAACACCACCGACGAGGTTCTGGTGGCGGTGGACGGTGACACCGTGCTGGGCACGGTCGTGTTCGTGCCCTGGGGGCCGCACTGTGAGGTGGCCCAAGGCCCCGAGGAAGCGGAGATCCGAGCTTTCGCGGTGGCGCCCCAGGCCCAGCGGCGTGGGGTCGGCGGTGCCCTGGTCAAGGCCGTGCTCGACCGTGCCGAACGGGAAGGGCTCGCACGTGTGGTGCTGTGCACCCAGACCGTGATGACCGGTGCTCAGCGCTTGTACCGAAGGCACGGGTTCGTGCGGCTACCCGAACGCGACTGGACGCCGCTCCCCGGGGTCTGGCTGTTGTCCTACGTTCTCCACCTGGGCGAGTGAGCCGCCTGGGGGCGGACGAATACGCCGACCTGGACCTCACGGCGCCCGTCCCCGGTCTCGATCCTCGTGGGCGGCCCGGATCAGGAGGCCGGGGCGGTGAGCGTGTCCGTCGAGACCAGCTCCAAAAGGGTGGCGGCCCGGGGTTCTTGGACCAAAAGGCGCACGAAGTCCTCCGGGTCGTGGTGGGTCGCGACCATCCCGGCGGCCAGCAGGTCCTGGGCGGCGGTGGCCGGGTCCCGTCCGGCCAACCATCGCTCCAACAACGGCTCCACGTCGATGGGGCGGACTTCGTGGAGCAGCTTCGCGAGCCCGGCGGCGCCCACCTTCGTGGCCGGGGGGATCCGGGGCACCTTCACCCCGCAGGCGCGCAGTCTGCGAGCGACTCCGTGGTCGCCCAGGGTGGTGATCCGATAGCGGCCCTCCTCGGTGACCTCCACCGCGTCCAGGTCGATCAGGGCTCGCAGGACCCGGGGCACGTGCGCGGCGGGATCGGGCTCGGCGCACACGTGGAACAACTCCGGTGGGGTGAGGGCGCGGCCGCCCAGGAAGAGCTCGCTGAGCAGAAGGAACGGTGTCGGGCCGGAGACGGCGACCATGGTGGTCAGGGCATCGGCCCAGGCGTCGGCCGCCGCCCCGGGACGTTCCTCGGCCCAGCCACGCGCCGCCGGTCCGGGCAAGGCGTGCAGGTAGGTGGTGCGCACCAGTCCCGCGGCCCGAGCGATGGTGAACAGTGCACCGACGTCGGCGGGGGTGGTCTCCAGCGCCTGGGCGGCTTCGGTGGTGTCGATCTCACGTAGGGCGTCGTGATGGGTGCCCGAACGCAATAGCCGTCGCGGGTCCAGCCAGTGGGCCAACCGTGCGGCCCGCTCCAGGGTTCGGCAGGCCCGGGCACGGGTGTCCAGTTCGATCGGGGACGCGGGCAGGTGGGGGAAGGGGCCGGTGCCACCGCTCAGCCGATCCAGCAGTGGTGTCGCGGCCTGGGGGAGAGGGGCCTGGGGGAGGGGGCCGGTGGAGGTGCTCGGTTCCAGGTCGACCTGTTCGATCGCGGCCCGTAGCCTGCGCGGACTCTCTTGGGAGGTCAGCCTTCCCTCGGCGACCAGATGGTCGCACCAGCTCAGCCAGGTCTCCCGCAACACCCGCGGTGGGTTCGGGTGTCGACGGAGCAGGGCGGCCACTTCGTGGACGTCGTCGATGGTCCAGTCACCGGGGTCGGTGGCGCCGGAGTCCTGGTGAGTGCTGAGCAGGAGCACCAACGCCTCGACCTTGATCGGGGGCGGGGGCTCGACCTCGTGCGCCCAGTCCAGGCAGGCGGAGACGGCAAGAACAAGACGTTCGGTCATTGACGTGTCACCGAAGGTAATGGGGTGGGATGAAACGGTATCAGCCTAGCCGGGCCGAGCGCTCTCGCAGGGGAAAACGGGGAAACCGATCACCGTGATCGGACGTTCAAGACAGATCACCGGCACCCAAAGGCGGGGATGGACTACCCACCGGTAAGGTTTGTGCATACCCCAGGAGAGTACGTATTCCCATGAATGCGACCATCCCCGCATTCCTCGGTTGCTCTCATCCCAGGAGGTCGCCGGCGTGGCAAGGAGTACCGAGCCGGAAGGACACCCCGAATGGCCCGACGACATGGACGTCGACGAACTCCTCGGCCAAGGCTGGAGACCCACTCCCTTTCGTGAGTTCATCCTCAAGATCCATAGTCGCTGCAATCTCGCCTGCGACTACTGCTACATGTACGAAATGGCCGACCAGGGTTGGCGATCCCAACCTCGGCGCATGGCCCGGGCCACCATCGACCGGGTGGCGGCGCGCATCGCCGAACACGCTCGCGCCCACGGTCGGGATCGGGTCGAGATCGTCCTGCACGGTGGCGAACCCCTCCTAGTGGGGCCCGACCACCTGCGCCACGTCGCCGAGTCCCTGCGCAAGGCCTGTGAACCCGACGTGCGCGCCACCCTGCGCATGCAGACCAACGGGGTGCTCATCGACGACCACTACCTCGACCTGTTCGAGGAGTTCGGCATCCGGGTCGGAGTCAGCATCGATGGCGCCCCCCAGGACCACGACCGCCATCGCGTGCGCGCCAACGGACGCGGCACCCACGCCGAGGTCCGGGCGGGCATCGAACGTCTCAACACCCGCGGTGGCCACCTGTTGGCCGGTCTGCTCACCACCGTCGACCTGGACGCGGACCCGGTCACCACCTACGAACACCTGCTCACCTACGCCCCGCCCGGCGTCGACTTCCTCTTGCCACATGGCAACTGGGACGAACCACCCCCCGGTTGGTCACCCACCGAACCCCACTACGGGGCCTGGATGGCGACCGTGTTCGACCGCTGGTACGGCGCGCTCGAACGCGAGACCAACATCCGGATGTTCAACGAGATCATCCGTTTGGTCCTGGGCGGCCGCTCGCGCGCCGAGAGCATCGGGTTGTCCCCGGCGGCCCTGGTGGTCGTGGAGACCGATGGAAGCATCGAACAGGTCGACAGCCTCAAGTCGGCCTTCGAGGGGGCCGCCCGTACACCCCTGCACACCTTCACCCATCCCTTCGACGACGCCCTCTACCTGCCCTCGGTGGCCGCCCGCCAGATCGGCGCCCGCGCCCTGAGCGACACCTGCGCCGCCTGCCCCTTGGCCAAGGTGTGCGGTGGCGGTTTCTACCCGCACCGTTACCGGTCCGGAAGCGGTTTCGCGAACCCCTCCGTCTACTGCGCCGACCTGGACCACCTCATCACCCACATCCACCGCACCGTGGCCGCGGACGTGGCCCGCCTCAGGAAGGGACACTAGATGCCCGGAGCCGTCCCCGATCCGCTGTTCGACGCGTTGGCCCGGGGCGCGGGTGGGGAGGCCATCACCCACCTGTGCGCCGCCCAGTACGGCAAGCACCTGCTCCTGTTGCGACGCGTCGTGGACGCCGCCCACGAGGAGGGTCACCCGGAGGCGGGCCGGGCCCGGGAGGCCTACGAGCTTTTGGTCCGTGCCCAGGAACACGCTCCGAAACCGGTCGGGGCGGTGCTGCGCCACCCCACCGTGGGGGTGTGGGCCAGGCGGACCGTGCTGGCCCTGACCGGGCACCGCACGGAACGTCCGCGCGTGGCCGGTCTGTCCGCGTTGGCCGCCGCAGCGGCGCTGCGCGCACGGATCGACGCGAGCATCGAGGTGCCCCTGGACGGCCCCACCGCGCCCTTGCCCTCCCTGGGGCGGGCCCTGGTGGGCGAAGGCCAGAGAGAGGAAGGTGGATTCGCGTGGTTCGAGACGGCCGGTGGCCGAGCCGGGCTGGGGGTGAGGGGCCGGCCCCGGATCCAGGTCCCCGAGGACCCCCATGAGGACGCCCCTGGTTGGCACGCCCTGCGCCGACTGACCGCCGAACACCGTGGCATGCGCGTCCAGGTGTACCTGGACGACCAGGACCCCGACCGTATGCCCGGTGCCGACCTGGTCGAGCACAGGCTCGGAGCCGAGGAACTGCGGTGGTGGCGACTATCCCTGCGTCGCGCCTGGGAACTGCTGGTACGGGACCACTGGACGATCGCTCGAGAGAGCAGCGCCGTCATCGGTACGCTCACCCCGATCACCGCCCCGGGAGGCCGAACCCACACGAGCGCCACCGCTCGGCACGCCTTCGGCAACCTGGGTCTGTCCCGGCCCAGGGGCCCGGTACCGCTCGCGCTCACCTTCGCGCACGAGGTACAGCACGCCAAGCTCACCGCACTACTCGACCTGGTGGACCTCACCCTGCCCGACGACGGCGGCCGCTACTACGCGCCCTGGCGCCCCGACCCCAGGCCCGCGTCCGGGCTCCTCCAAGGGGTCTACGCCCACCTGGGGGTGGCCGGGTTCTGGCGCCGACACCGTCACGCCACCGAAGGGGACCAGGCGCGCCGTGCCCACGTGGAATTCGCGCACTGGCGTCGCTGCACCATCGACGCCGCCCGTACCCTGGCCGGCTCCGGGCGGCTCACCACCGAGGGAGAGCGGTTCCTGGCCATGACCCGTGCCACCCTGAGCGACTGGATGAGCGAACCCGTCCCCGAACAGGCCGAACGAAGCGCCAGGGACGCGGCCCGACGCCACTTCGAGCGGTGGCGTGCCCGCAACGCCGTCCCGTCCCGACCCTGATCAGAGCAGGGGAGGGTCGAAGTCGCAGACCAGGCGTCGGCCCTCCTCGCAGGCGCCGGTGAACGGGTGTTCCCGGCCCAGGGTGCGCACGTACGACGAGTGTGTGCGTCCGGCCAGCTCCTTGGCCCGCACCGTGTGTCCGGCGGCGCGCAGGTCCAGCACCAGGTTCGAGGCGCAGGCCAGGGTACTGGGATGTTCCTCGCCGAGCAGGGCGTGGTAGCGACGCAGCGTACCCCTACCGAGCCGGATGGCGTCGTCGATCTCGCCCAGGGCGGCCAGGTCACCGGCCAGGTTGGCCGCGGCCGCCAGCGTGTAGTGGTGGTCGCGACCCAGGCGAGCCTCCAGGGCCGTCAGCACCGATTCGTTCATGGAGCGGGCTCGCGCCGGGTCACCCGACAGTCGGTACAGCAGCGCCACGTTGCCGGCGCAGCCGTGCTTGTAGGGGTGGTCGTGGCCATAGGCCTGGGCATAGCGCACGTCGGTGTCCTCGGCCAGTTCCAGGGCGCCGGCCAGTTCGCCGGTCATTCGCCACAGGTTGGCCAAACACATGGCCGCGGCCAGGGTACTGGGGTGGTGGATGCCGTATAGACGCAGGTATCGGGAGTGGGCGTCCTGTCCCAGGGCGAGGGCCTCCTCGATCTCCCCGGACATACGGCGGGCGATCGCCAGATCCACCTGGGTGCGCAGGGTACGGGGGTCTTCCACGCCCAGTTGGTCACGGCCATAGGCCAGGGCGTCCTCACCGAGGTCACAGGCCTCGGTGAAGTCACCGATCAAGCGCACTACCTGGGCGAGCGCGTTCCAGTACGACAACAGCACGGGGGAACCGCCGGAGGCGCTGGTGCGCTTGAACAGCATGTAGGTGCGCTCGTGCTTGTCCAACGCACCCATGAAGTCGCTGGTCAGGCAGTAGTCCAAGGCCAGGTTGTTCAGGGCGCGCAGGGTGGCGGTGTCGTTGGGCCCGAAGGCCTCTTCGTACTGGCGCAGTACCTCCTCGTCGTGCTCGCGGGCCTTCCAGAAGTCACCGCGGGCCCGGTGGTCGGCGCCTCGACCGGAGAGTACCGACAGGGTGTCCGGGTGGGCGGCGCCCAGGACCCGGGTCATCAGTGGCAGGATCGCCCGGTTGATGTCCTGGGCCTGGGCGAACCGACCCAGGTCGCGCAGACGGTTGGCGTACTTGGCCTGGGCCTGGAGGACGTAGGGGTCCTCCTTGCCGGAGTCGGCCGTCCACCTCTCGATGAAGTCACGGGCGTGGCGACTGGCCGTCTCGTAGTTGCCCGAGGTGTACAGGAAGTCGAGCATGTTCAAGCAAAAACGCCGTACCTCGGGCAGGTCGGACTCGGCCACTCGGGCCGGGTACATGTGGGAGAGCAGTTGCTGGTAGCGGACCTGTGCGGCGGCGTCGGTGAAGCTGTGGGGCGCGGCGGCGCTGAGCAGGGACCACACCTCGACCCTGATCGCCTCCTGGGTCTGTTCGTCCAACTCCTCGCGTACCAGGGCCTGGATCAGCCGGTGTACCTGGACGGTGCGGTTGGAGTTGTCGAGTCGAACCAGCGCGTACCGCCCCAATTGTCCGACGGCCTTGCTCAGTCGGATGGGGTCGGCCATCAGTTGCGCCATCTCGGGGCGCACCCGGCCTTCCTCCACCGGGAAGAACAGGTCCCGGGGGATCGGTTCGGGGCCGAAGAAGGCGCAACAGCGCAACAGCTCCATCGCTTCGGGCAGGTTCTCCTGGAGTTTGGCCACCGACAGCTGCCAGGCGGCGGTCATGGGCTGGGGGTACTCCGGTGGTTTGCCCTCGCGCAGCAGTGGGCCGGTCCGCTCCGAGAGCAGGGTCAGGTACTCGCGCACCGACATACCAGTCTCGGATTGCAGGGCGCCCGCCTGTTCCAGGGCCAACGGCAGGGGGGCGGGGGGNCTTCGGCCAGCTCGGTGGCCTCCTGGGGGGTGATGCCCCGGGGGATGCGTTTGGCCAGGAACTCCACGCTCTCGTGTTCGGCGAAGACGTTCACCGGGACGGTTTCGGCCACCCCGCCCCAACGGTGGTTGCGGGTGGTGATCAGCACGTGGCCCGGCCCCTGGGGGATGACGTCGTTGAGTTCTTCGGGCTCATCTGCGTTGTCGAAGACCAGTAGCCAGCGCGCGTAGGGTTCTCCCTTGCGCAGCGCCTCCAGGACCCCGTTGGCGGCGTCCTCCACGCCGGTGACGGCCGGACCCGGCAGGTTCAGGTGCGGGGCCAGGTGGGCCAGCGAGGAGTGGACCAGGCCGGGCTGATCGGCCATGATCCACCAGACCAGGTCGTACTCGTGCCGAAAACGGTGGGCGTACTCCACGGCCATGAGGGTCTTGCCCACGCCTCCGTATCCGTGCAGGGTGCGGGGGACGACCGGTTCGGAAGTGGGGACCACCGCGGTGACCTGGGAGAGCAGCCCCGCGCGCAGGTCGTTGAGCTGCTCGGTGCGTCCGGTGAAGTTCTTGTGGCGCGGCGGGACCCTGCCCCACACCTCTGGGAAACGACCCGCGCCATGGCCGGAGAAACTCCCCTGCGAAGTGGTCACTCGGTGTCCTCCGTTTTCACATAGGCCCCACCAGACTCTTTTCTGCCCGCTCCACGAAGAAAAGCCCTGGTGTCGTGTCGTGCCGATGGATGCCGCTCGTTAATGCCGGATATGGAATAAGCGTAGGCGAAGATGTTAGTCGGCGACAGGGCGTGGTAGAAACTTCATGAGGAGAGTGAAAGGAATGGCCTTGAGAAAGGGCGGTGGCCTCCGTCCTTTCACGTCGTCCGTCGAAAGACGGTGATGCGGAGGAAGGGCATGGGAGAACGCGAGCTCGGTGGGGGTTCCGTCCTGGTCGACGTCGGTGGACTGTCCCTACGTGACCTGGACGCGATCGGTGGTTCGGCGATCGTGGAGGCCCTACGGTCGGTTCTCGATCCGCGGACGGCCGGTATGGAGGTGGTGGCGGGTTTCGTCAACGACCCCGAATGAGGAAAGGGACCGCTGCGTGCGGTGGGGATGACTTTCCACCGTCGCTGCGGATGTGGATTCGCGCCCGCGATCGCGGCACGCCGTTACGGAGGATCTCCCTAGAGAACCACCGAGGCGATTCACGGGCGTGATCGGATACAGCTCGAAGGCCACAGGAATGTTTCCAGGTCTCGAAAGTGGACCCTGGTTCGTGACACCATGGGCAGCGTTGTTTCGCGCCATAACCGTCCCCACCCTCGCCGGCCGGGAGCTGCTTCATGACACGAGCCGTCCTCGGGAGCACACACGGCCCCTTCATCGGGCTGCGGCCCTTCCTCGCCCGGGATCGCCATCTCTTCCTCGGCCGCGACGAGGAGACCACGGCCCTGGTCCGTGCCTGGAGCCGCCATCGGCTCACCGTGCTGCACGGTGACAACGGCGTCGGCAAGACCTCGTTGGTGCGAGCCGGTGCCGCGCCCGCGCTGGCCGACCGGGGACACACGGTCCTGGCCACCGGGGACCTATGCTTCGATCCCTCCTTCCCCGCGGCGGTGCTCCCTGCCCAGAACCCCTACACTCGTGCGCTCTTGGCCCTGTGGAGCCCCCGGGAGTTTCCCACCCACGGCCCGGGTACCTCGGTCGTCGACTTCCTTCGTACCCACACCACCACCGACCGCTACGGCCGCTCCCGCCCCTTGTTCGCGGTCTTGGACCAGACCGAACTCCTCCTACGCCGTTCGGCCGTTCCCGAACAGTGGCGCAAGGACTTCCTGGACGAGCTCTTCGGGGCCCTGGAGGAGGAGATCGGTGAGCACTTACACCTATTGGTGATCGTGCGCACCGGCCACCTCGACGAGTTCCGCCGACTCGTGGACAAACGCGAGATCGAACACGCCGAAGTGGCCTTGGAACCGTTCACCCCCGACATCGCCCACGCCGTGGTCGCGGGGTCTTTGACCAGGGCGGGATCTGGAGTCGGTGCCGCCGAACCCCACCGACTGGTGGAGGAGGCCCGAACGATCCGCGCCGTCGGCGACTCGTCCCTCCCCCGTACCGGAACCATCGAACCCGCCTTGCTCCAGCTGCTGGGCCTGACCTTGTGGGAGGAACCTCGCAAGGACCCGAGCACACTGGTCCCCGAGGATCACGCCGAGATCGACCGGGCCCTGGCCGAACGCCTCTCCGGTGTGTTGGAGGAGGTCGCGGCCGAACACCTGATCCCGGCCGACGTTCCGCGGGCCTGGCTGCGCGAACTCGTGCTCTGCGGTGGGCGAAGTCCGACCGGCTCGGCCCGAGGAGATCCGCACGGCCCTCCACCCCCGCGAGTGGTGCACACACTGGAGGACCGCCACCTGGTGACCCTCCACGACCACGGCTCCGGTCACGTCCTGCGCCACCCACGTCTGGCACGTCCATTGATGGTGGCGGCCCCGCCCTGTGACGTACGAAGACCGAGCACGTGGACCGATGGGGAACGACTGAGCGTCGCCAATGGGGCGCGCGTCCGAGGCGAGAGGGCACTGGCCGCCGAACACGCCGAGCGGGCGCTGAGCTCTCGGCCGTCTCCGGAACCGTGGACACGGGCCCTGTTCGCCGCGCTCCTGGGAGACCTGGCCTTCGAACGAGGCGAACACCGCGCCGCCGCCGAGCGTTACGCGGAAGCGGCACGTTCCTGTGCGGCCATCGGTGAGGGGGCCGCCGTCTCCCGACTACTGGTGGCCGAGGCACGCAATCGACTCCTGATGGGGGAACGCTCCGCGGCCTTGGCGATCCTGACCGCTGTGGAGGGGCGAGTGCACGGTGACCCCAGTCTGCGCACGGGCATCGCTCAGGTGCTGTGGTCGGCCGGACAGGCCCGGTCGGCGCTGGACGTGCTCGATGGAGCGCTGGTGGGAGGAGGAGGGATCACCGAGGCCAGGCGCACCCGAGGCGAGATTCGGGCCGAAGTGAGGGAGAACGAGCGACGCCGCGCCTGACGGAGGCCACCGTTCAGGGTGTGGACGCGCTCCCCACTGGGGGCCTTTTGATCGCGAACACCGTGACCACCAGGGCGATCATCGTGGTGATCGCCGCTACCAACGGCAACGTCGTGCGCACCCCCAAGGCCTCCAAGACGTGGCCCCCGCACAACAACCCCACGGGCAACATGGCCCCGGTGAGGAAGCGGACGGTGCCGGTGAGCCGTCCCAGCAGCTCGGGGGCCACGTGTGCGGTGTGGTAGGTGGTCACGGTGACGTTCATGTGTGCTCCGACGAAGCCGATCCCGCCCCAGGTCAGGGGCAGTATCATGGTCAGCCATTCGGCTCCGGCCCGATCCGCGGTGGACAGCACCAGGGTCAGGGCCGACCACGCCCACGCGCATAGACAGACCATCCGGGCGGGACTGACCCGACGGACCAGATACGGCGCGGCGAGCGCGCCCAACAGGCCGCCCGCACCGGTCGAGGCCAACACCAGCCCCAGGATGAAGGTGGACAACCCTTCCTCGGTGGCTCTGAGCATGATGATCAGCCACACCACCTGGAACAGGGTGTTGGTGAGCATGCACACCATCAGGGACGACAGGAGGAAACCGTCGCGGCGCACCAAGAGGAATCCGCCGGCCAGTTCACGTCCCAGCGGCCGCCGAGGAGGCCGGGCCCGATCGCGGCGGATACGGGGCAGCCGCAGCGACGCCCACAGGGACAAAAAGCACAACACGACGTCGAACAGAGCGGGTAGGGCGTGCGCCACGCCGTACAGGGCGCCTCCCAAGGGGCGCCCGATCATCTGGGTGGCGTCGTTGCGGGCCTCGTTCTTGGCGGCGGCTCCGGCCAGTTCCTCACGTGGCACCAGGTGGGGGACGGCCGCCGTCCCCGCGGTGGTGTGCAGGGTCGCGCACACCCCGTGCAGTGCCGAGGCCAGGGCCAGGATCACCACGGGGGCCCCGAGGAACAGGACCGGGCCCACGAACAGGGTCACGCAGAGGATGCGGCACAGGAGCCCGATGAGCATGACGGTCCGAGGGTCGTGACGGTCGACCACCAGACCGACCGGAACGTGTAGCAGGGTGCGAGGCACCATCCCCGCCGCCGCGATCCACCCGGCCAAGGCGGGGGAGCCGGTGTGGAACAGGGCCAGGAGTGGAATCGCCAATCCGAACGTCATGCTGCCCAGGCCGGCCAGGGCCACACTGCTCCACAACAGTGCGAAGTGGAGGCGCCAACGGCTCTGGACGGTTGACGGAACGGTGACTTCGGCGTGTTCGTCCGTTTCAGACATCGTTCTCTGCGCGGTGGAGAAAAGGTGCGTCCTTGGAATCCCCGGAAAGGATGTCGGGGTGATGGATCCGAATACGTAAGACCCGCTGTGGTGGGGCTCAGGGCGCCACGGGGCAGCGTGATCGACGCGCCTCGAAAGGACCCGGATCATGCTATCCGGAAAAGAGCGCTCTCCCTGGCCCGTTCGTGTTCAAGGTGAGCGTCGCGAAGGTGGAGGTCAACCAGGGAAAGCGTGATATTTCGTTTTTTGTGAGGGTTTTCGATTGACCTCAACACGAGTCGAGGTTCTACGCTTCGCCCACGATCTCAGCGAAGGAGCAGCGTGCCCGGCATCGAATCCGAGAACTTCTTGACCGCGCCCGAGACCGTCCACCGGCGCCTGTCCCGAGACCACAACGTGTGGCTGTGCACCCTGCGCGCGGACGGATCACCCCACCTGGTCCCCGTGTGGTTCGCCTACCTGCGTGAACGGTGGTGGATCGGCGCCTCCACCCGTTCGGTCAAGGTCCGCAACGCCTGGCGCGATCCCCGCGTGAGCCTGGCCCTGGAGGACGGCGACGCCCCCGTCGTCGCCCAGGGGGTGGCCACCGTGCGCGAGGACTTCCCCGACGACGTGCTCGCCGCCTTCGACCGACGTTACGGCTGGGATCCGCGCACGCCCTACGGCTCCGACCCTGCTCGATGTCTGCTGGAGGTCGGCGTCACCCGCTGGCTCATGGCCACGAGTGCCCCGGAGACCATCCCGAGCGGACCGGTTTCCGACCCCGCCTGAACCGACGCTCAGGCGGTCGACTCATGGACCACCCGGTGCGCCTCGGTCGGATCGGGGCACTCCCACCTACGGACCAGTCGCTCCACCACGGCGGACGGCACCGGGGACTCTCTTCGGTCCATCCGACGTCGCAATACCGCCGGAGGTGCTTCCAACGAGACGATTTCCACCCGGGCCCGGTAGTCGGCGGCCAGACCCACGGAACGCTCGCGCAGGTCCCGGGAGAGGTGTGTGGCGTTCCAGACGAAGGAATGACCGGCGCGCAGGTGTTCACGGGCGCGTTCGGCCGCGGCCGCCGCCACCGGACGCTGGTCCGCGCCGGCCGAGATCCCCAACTCCGAGCGCAGCGCGTCCAGGCTCACCACCGGTAGGTCCGGCCGGTGCCGACCGATCCAGTGGTCCTTGCCCGCACCGGGCAACCCTGACAGCACCGTCACCGTCAGTCGGGTGTCGTCGTGGGCGGCGTAGTCCGGATCCCGATCGTGTCTGCGAAAGAACCAGAATCGGGCATGGTCGGAGGGGAAGTCGCGTGGCCGGTTCAGACAGCGTTGTTCGGCGCAATACTCGGCGTACAGGTCGATGTTCTCCAACACCTCGGTGGTGTCTCCACAGTGGCGGCCGAGGATATCGGCGGTGGCCAAGAGGGCCAGGTCGTCGTTGCGGGACACAAGGCTCACCCGAAAGACGGTCCGCCGCAGATCAGGACGTTCCAACGCCCAGAACGGCACCTGATGGTGGCGCACCAGCGTCGCCACGTGTTCACGCCAGGCGATCGGTGCCCCCGTCTCCCACAGGATCCGGCGGACCATCAGGTCCCCCCTGCGCGAGTGTCCGTGCGCGGTGACCCGCCCGTCCTCGTCACGCCGGGTGCACAAGGGCTTGGCCACGTCGTGCAGGAGGGTCGCGGCGAACAACCGCACCCGCTCCACTTCCGGTCGAGCCCGCCAGGCGGACAGATCCGCCAAGGCCTCGCAGGCCATACGGGTGTGCACCTCCACGTCACCCTCGGCGTGGTGCACCGGGTCCTGCTCCACCCCGGCCAGGGCGCGTACCCAACCGAACCTCTCCCGCACCGCGGCCCAGTCCAGGTTCCAGCGCGGGGGAGCCGGACACAGTTCAGCGAAGTCCCGCATAGAGCGCCTCCCGATCGGCCAGACCGTTGGCGATGAGGGGGCGATTCATCCAGTGGGTGCCCGAGTCCACGACGGCGGTGATGAACCCCTCTCGCACCCATTTGAATCGGTCGATCGTTCGATCGCCTTCCTCGACCTTGACGTACAGCCCTTCCTTGAGGCCGGAGGAGTCGGTTTCGGCCAGCGCCCGCTCGGGATCGACGCCGCCGGCCCTGGCGGCCTCGACCAGCGCCTCACGCCATCGCACGGTTCGGTAGTGGGACGGCCCCATCAAAGAGGTCAGGTCTTCCAGACGGCTCAGAGAACCGCTGTACAGCACCGGCACCGAGACCACCGGGGTTCCGGCCAACAACTCCTGCCGGCGCGGTGTCGACAGGAAGACTCCCTCTCGGGTGTCGAGCACGTCGAACGCACAGAAGTAGTGCGGGAGCGCATCGTAGAAGACCGTGTGCTTGGCGTACAGCCACTCCCCGTAGAGGATGTGGCGCCGGCCCAGGAGTGGCCACAGGACGGGGACGAGGGCGGTCGCCCAGGCCTTGAACGGGCCGAACTGCCGCTCCCGGGGCCCGCCGGTCAGGTAGTGGCCCCGGCTCTGCAACCGGAGCCGGCCATCGGGTCCGAAACCGATGCCGGCGTTGGCGCCGTCGAGTTTCTCCGCCACCACCAGGTGTCGTCCGTGTAGCGCCTCGAAAGGGGCCGCGCTCAGGTCGTGGTCCCCGGGTTGGAGAGCGGATCCACGAATATGCCGGGTGCGCGGATATTTGTGCATTCCCCGGTTCTATCGGCCGGAGCACGTCTGCGGCCACCGATTTTCTTCCGGTCTCTTTGAAGTGAGACGCTAGCGACCCACGCGGGTCCGGGTACCCAGGGACGCGGCGTCGGCGGCGGCACGCCCTTCGTACCATCCCTCGGCGTCGGCCGGACCGCGCACCCGTGAGGTGGTCAAGGCTCCGAACGCCTCGTCCACGGCGGCCTCCACCGCCTTCTCCCGTGCGGCGAACACCGGAACCAGGTCGGTACCGGTCTCGGCGCCGACCGCGTCCTCGGTCGCGCGCGCGGATTCGGTGAGTCGTTCGCCCACCCGCACCGCGAACGCCGACATGAACGAGGCCCGAAAGTCCTTACGCGCCCCGTGCCCGGACCGGTCCCGCGCCGCACCACTGACCCGCATCGCCGTCTCGGCCTGCACCAGCAACGACGTGTACAGCAGGTCCACCGCCTCCAGGTCACCGGCAAACCCCATCACGGTGCTCAACCCCAATTCTCGGTGCCACACGGCCCGACAGTGGTTGGCCTGGGCCACTTCGTTGAGCAGTACCGCCCGGTGTTCGTCGTAGGGGGAGTCCACCGGCAGGCGACGGGCCGAGGCGGCCTCGGGTGTTTCGGGGTCGGCGGCCACCAGGGCCAGATCGATGCTGTGCCGGGCCATCATCTCCTGGGCGCGCGCGGTCAAAGCCTCGGCCTCTTGGGGGAACTCGGTGGACTCGGCCTTGGCCAGCAGGGCGCGTACCCGTTGCAGGCGCCCCTGGTCCGCCGTGGTCGAGGTGCGGACACCGGGTCGGAACGTTCCCGGTGGCGGCCCCAGCCTGCGCATCGGCGGTAGGGCGCGCAGCAGCGCCAACAGTCGCAGCACAACCTCGACCGTCTCGAAACGCATCAGCCCGTGTTCTGCGGCGACACGGTCCAGATGCCGTTCCACCGGGCCCCAGGAGGTGTCCACGCCCAGGGAGCGCACCTGTTCGCGCCAGCGTGGGTCCACGGTGGCCGTGGAGTGGCGTTCCAGGTCGGCGGTGACGGCGTCGGCGCACACGGCGGCGGCCACGGGACCCGATTCACGCCGTACGTGTCGGACGGTCTCGGCGGGCTGCCAGCCACGTGCCCAGGTGTCGGCGACGGCGAACAGCAACGTGTCGAAGAGCGCGCGTGCGGCCGCCCCCGCCCAGTGGGAGTTCTCGGTGTCGGCCAGTCGGGCCGCGGCCAGGTCCACACCGGCACCCTCTCGGCCGTAGGCCAGGGCGTCGACGGCCTTGGCGACCACCTCCACCGGGGTGTCCGAGGGGGCGGGGCCTTCCCACCCCTGACTCCTGCGGCCGTCATCGCGCCCGCGGCCTTTCCTGCCCACGTGTTCTCCCTGGTCGAAAGGGGACAAAGCCAGCAGGCCATCCTATCGGTCGGACAGGAGTGCCCATCGACCAGGAAGAGGCGCCCAAGGCTCAGGGTTTACGGGCCACGCCGCCGTACTGGGCCGCTTCGCGGATCTCGCCGATCTGGGAGGGATCGGGTCGCCAGAACGGGAGGGACACCACACCGGGCTCCAACAATTCCAGCCCTTCGAAGTAGGCCTCCACCTGCTTCGGGGTGCGCAGGTGGATGGGTAGAGCGGCGTTCTGGTTCCAGGCCACGGCCGAATCGATGATCTGTTGACTGGTGTCGGTGCTGTCGTTCAGGGCCAGGAAGCCGCCCGAGGGCAGGGCGTCCACGTAGGTGCGGACCAGGGCGTAGAGGTCGTCGTCGGCCGGGTAGTGCACCAGAGTGCCCATGAAGGTCAGCGCGATCGGCTGCGTGAAGTCCAGGTATTCACGGGCCTTTTCCAGCAGTGGTTCGGGCTCCAGCAGGTCGGCGTCGATGTAGTGGGTGCTGCCTTCAGGGGTACTGGTCAGCAGTGCTCGGGCGTGCGCGAGCACCATCGGGTCGTTGTCGACGTAGACGACCTTGGAGTCCGGGGCTGCGGCCTGGGCCACTTCGTGGGTGTTGTTCGCGGTGGGCAGGCCGGTGCCCACGTCCAGGAACTGGCGCACTCCCTCCTCCCTGGCCAAGTGGGTGATGGCACGGATGATGAACTGGCGGTCGGCGCGGGCGATTTCGGCGATCTCGGGGAAGGCCTTCTCGATCTGTTCGCCCAACTCGCGGTCGACCGGATAGTTGTCCTTGCCACCCAGCCAGTAGTTCCAGACCCGGGCGGAGTGGGGGACGGTCGTGTCGATGGAGGGGGTGGTGTCCGTCATGTGTGCCTTTCGGGGGGAGACTGACGTGACTGCGGTAAGTAGCCGTATTCTTCCGCTTCGGTACCCGATTCCACAAGCCGGATTCCCCGCCGTACAAGGCTTTCCGGGTTCGATCGGGCTCGATCTCCCGGGTGGCCATCGACTCGGCCTCGACCACCTCGCTCCGACCGGTCCGCCACGCCAGGCGGGTGACGATACACCTCGGTCTGGGTTCCCCGACGTGACGGATCTTGTCGAAGCCCATGGTCGCGGACACGTCGTCGCTCTTGACCGTGGACCTGGTGCCCGAACCACGGCACTCGGTGGCCCCGGACGATTCCAACGGTTCCAGGCCTGGGACCGCGCGCGACAGGCGCTCGGGGCGATCACCCAGGCCCAGGAAGCGCGGCCCGTGGCGGATGGGGTGGGTAGACGACCTTGTGCGGGAAGTGGGCTCCCACCTCCTGAAGGGCACAGGGGCGGTTCAACGCTCCAGGTAACGCTCCACGCGTTCGGCGTACCGCTCGGCGCGCAGCAGGCCCGTCAGTTCCTCACGCCCGGGTACCGGAGGGCGCTCCTGCTCGATCTGTGGCTCTTCTGGAACCTCTTGCCGGACCTCGGCGTCTATACCGAGTACCTCATGGTCCTCGATTTCCTCGATGCGGTGGTCCTCCGGGTGTTCCTCCAGGTAGTACGCCACGGCGGTGTCCTGTTCCGGGTCCCCCATGTCCATCTCGGCGTCGACGTCGTCGATGTCGGTGGCGTTTCGGTCGAAGTCCGCGGACGTGTTCGAAGGTTTCGTCACCGGGGCCCCCTCCCATCGGTTCCTCATCTGGTCCATGCCCGCCCAGAGCGTCGAATACCGATGCGCCGAGCACCGAGGGCGAAGGCGGCTCGCGCTCTTCGACGGTAGGCTTTTGCGTCGTCCTCCCACAGTAAGAGACGGAGTTCTCCACCCAGTGAGCGTGCGCGAACGGGTTCGATCCATGGTCGAGGCCGCCTGGTTCCAGGCCGGTGTCATCACCCTCATCCTGATCAACGCCGTCATCCTCGGTTTCGAGACCTCCGAACGGCTGATGGAGACCCACGGCGACCTGCTGACCGGTGTCGACAGGGTGATCCTGGCCCTGTTCGTCATCGAGCTGACCCTGAGGGTGTACGCCCACCGCAAAGGCTTCTTCCGAGATCCCTGGAACTGGTTCGACCTGATCATCGTCGGTATCGCGTTGATGCCGGCCAGCGGACCCTTCGCGGTCCTGCGCGTGCTCAGGGTCCTGCGTGTGTTGCGGTTGCTCTCGGTGATACCGACCCTGCGCCACGTGGTGGCCGGCCTGTTCCGAGCGCTGCCCGGCATGCTCTCCATCCTGGTTCTGGTGGTGTTGCTGTTGTACGTGTCCGCGGTGATGGCCACCAAGCTCTTCGCCGAGCACGCCCCCCAGTACTTCGGGGACCTGTGGACCTCCCTGTTCACCCTTTTCCAGATCTTCACCGCCGACGGTTGGGGGAACATCGCCAAAGAAGTGATGAAGGGCCAGCCGCTGGCCTGGATCTTCTTCGTGGTGTTCGTCCTGGTTTCCACACTGATCGCCCTGAATCTGTTCATCGCGGTCGCGGTGGAGGCGTTGGACAAGGCCGGTCACGAGGAACGCGAGGCCGGAGGCGGTTCCGCCGGTGAAAGAGGAGCCGAGCCCGAGGAGGACGGTCCGGACGGTGACCTCGACGGTGCGCAGCGTCGGATCCTGGCCGAACTGCGCGCTCTGCGGGAGGAGGTGGCCCACCTCCGCGAGGTACGGATCGAGCAGGAGGACGAGCGCAGCCGGGTCTGACACCTTCGACACGCCGAAGGGCCGCCGTGGGCGGCTTTCGTGGGAAGCTGGGGGCAGCCCGCCAGCAGTGGGCGCGCCGTGCCGGTCGAGTACCCCGTACACCGTGCGCCCCACCTAGAACACGGACGACGAGGAGCAACCGGATGTCCGCCAGCACACCCCTGCCCCGAAACGAGGACGTCGGTGACCGGGCCGAAATCCCGCTGGACCGCAGGGACGAATGGGTCCGTCTGCGCGAGCACCGCGACCGATTCGGTGCCACACATCTGCGCCGCCTGTTCGACGAGGATCCCGGGAGGGCCGACCGGTACACCCTCGATGTCGGATCCCTGCGCGTCGACTATTCCAAGAACCTGATCACCGACCAGACCCTGGGCCTGCTCACCGACCTGGCCGCCGCCACCGGGGTCGCCGGCCTACGGGACGCCATGCTGCGTGGTGAGCACATCAACCTCACCGAGGATCGCGCGGTCCTGCACACCGCCCTGCGCGCACCTGGCGAGGCGGTCATCCACGCCGACGGACACGACGTGGTCCCCGCGGTGCACCGGGTCTTGGAGAAGATGGCCGACTTCGCCGAGAAGGTGCGTTCACGCACCTGGCTCGGACATACCGGCAAGCCGGTGACCCGAGTGGTCAACATCGGTATCGGCGGGTCCGATCTGGGGCCGGCCATGGCCTATGAGGCGCTGCGTCCCTACACCGACCGGGGGCTGGAGTTCCGCTTCGTCTCCAACGTCGACGGTGCCGACCTGCACGAGTCGCTCATCGACGCCGACCCCGAACGCACCCTGTTCGTGGTGGCCTCCAAGACCTTCACCACCATCGAGACCATCACCAACGCCGCCGCCGCTCGGGAATGGCTGCTCAACGGCCTGGGCGCCGGTTCTGAGGCCATCGCCCGGCATTTCGTGGCCGTGTCCACCAACGCCGACGAGGTCGCCGGGTTCGGCATCGACACCGCCAACATGTTCGAGTTCTGGGACTGGGTGGGTGGACGCTACTCCTATGACTCGGCCATCGGTCTGTCCCTGATGGTGGCGCTGGGCCCCCAGGAGTTCCGCCGCATGCTCGCCGGGTTCCACCTCATGGACGAGCACTTCGTCACCGCGCCGGTGGAACGGAACCTACCGTTCCTGCTCGGCCTGCTAGGGGTGTGGTACGGCGGTTTCTTCGAGGCCCAGTCGCACGCGGTCCTTCCCTACAGCCACCACATGTCGCGTTTTCCCGCCTACCTGCAACAGCTCGACATGGAATCCAACGGCAAGTCCGTCCAGCGTGACGGGCGGCCCGTCACCTGGCAGACCGGGCCGGTGGTGTGGGGCACCCCGGGCACCAACGGCCAGCACGCCTACTTCCAGTTGCTGCATCAGGGCACCCGGTTCGTCCCGGCCGACCTCATCGGCTTCGCCCTCCCGGCCCCGGACCTGCCCGAGAACCTGGTGCCCCAGCACGACCTGCTGATGGCCAACCTGTTCGCGCAAGGTCAGGCGCTGGCGTTCGGGCGGACCGGGGAGGAGGTCGCGGCCGAGGGGGTACGCCCCGAATTGGTGCCGCACCGTACCTTCGAGGGCAACCGACCCACCACCACGATCCTCGCGCGGCGACTCGACCCCTCGACGTTGGGTCAGCTCGTGGCCCTGTACGAGCACAAGGTGTTCGTGCAGGGCGCGGTGTGGAACATCAACTCCTTCGACCAGTGGGGCGTCCAGCTCGGCAAGGTCCTGGCCAAGAAGGTGGAGCCCGCGCTCACCGAGGGCGCCCAGGTGAGTGACCTGGACACCTCCACCGATGCTCTGGTGCGCCGCTACCGGGAGCTGCGCGGCCGGTAGCGGGCAGGGGCCGGGTCCTTGGGCAAAAGGAGTCCCGGTCCCTCGTCGTCGAACCTGAGTGCTCTTTCGCTGATCGATGGTCGGCGCGGACACTGGAAACCCCCTCCTCCCCTCGTGCACACTCTTCGTGGTCTGGTAGTCACGCACGGGGAGAGTGGGGGCAGGGGTCCATGACCACGCCGATGGACGTGCCCGAGTCGTCCCAGCACGCCGACCCCGAAGCGGTCACCGCGGGAGCGGAGAACGCGGCCGGCAGATCACTGCGCCAGATCGCTTGGCAGCGCTTCCGGCGAGACAAGGTCGGCATGGCCGGAGGCATCGTCGTCCTCTTCCTCATCCTCGTCGCGTTGTGCGCACCCTTGCTCACCACCTGGTTCGGTCAGCCTCCCAACCAGTTCGACCAAAGGCTCATCGACCCGCTCACCGGCGGTGTCCTGCGTGACCCCGACGACACCTCCCGGGGACTCGACCCCTGGGGCGGCATCAGCGCCCAACACCTTCTGGGCGTGGAACCCGTCAACGGACGCGACCTGTTCAGCCGCATCGTCCACGGTGCCCGCACCTCACTGCTGGTCGCGACCGTCGCCACCTTGGTGTGCGTCCTCATCGGCACCGTCCTGGGAGTCCTCGCCGGTTACTTCGGTGGTTGGGTCGACACCGTCATCGGCCGCGCCATGGACATCTTCCTGGCCTTCCCTCTACTGCTGTTCGCCATCGCCCTGGTCGGTGTCATCCCCGACGGAGCCTTCGGGCTGGAGGGCAACAACCTGCGCATCGGCGTCCTGGTGTTCATCATCGGCTTCTTCAACTGGCCCTACATCGGCCGCATCGTGCGTGGACAGACCCTCACCCTCAAGGAACGCGAGTTCGTGGAGGCCTCCCGCAGCCTGGGGGCGAGCAGTGGACACATCGTCTTCCGCGAGATCCTGCCCAACCTCATCACCCCCATCCTCGTCTACTCCACCCTGCTCATCCCCACGAACATCCTGTTCGAGGCGGCCCTGAGCTTCCTGGGCGTGGGTATCAACCCGCCCATGGCGACCTGGGGCGGGATGCTCGAGAACGCCCTGCGCTTCTACACCATCGCGCCGCACTTCGTGCTCATCCCGGGCCTGGCCATCTTCATCACCGTTTTGGCGTTCAACCTCTTCGGTGACGGCCTGCGTGACGCCTTCGACCCGCGCTCGTCCGACTGACCGGCCCGACCGGACGCACACCGGCACGTGCGCCGCACGACCCCACCAGCGAATTCGATCAGGAGGCAAGGTGAGCACCCATCACTTCACGCGTCAGGGGCCGCACCGGTGGCGTCGCCTGCTCCGACGAACCACCGCTCCGGCCGCGGCAGGCACCGCCCTGACCCTGCTGTTGGCCGCTTGCGGTGGCGCCGGAGGTGGCGGCGGTGGGGGAGAGTCGGACGCCGAGTTCAACGAGGGGGAGACGACCATCGTCAATCCCTCCGACGAGACCGGTGGCACCCTGCGCTACGCCATCGCCGCCGACTTCGACTCGCCCGATCCGGGCAACACCTACTACGCGTTCAGCTGGAACTTCTCCCGCTACTACGCGCGCACCCTGCTCACCTACACCGAAGCCCCCGGCGAACAGGGCATCGAACTGCGACCCGACCTCGCCGAGGAGATGCCTCAGGGCAACGATGACTCCACCGAGTGGACCGTACGCATCAAACAGGGCCTGCGCTACGAGGACGGTACGGAGATCACCGCCCAGGACATCAAGTACGCCATCGCGCGCAGCAACTTCGGTGACCGGGCACTGCCCAATGGGCCCAAGTACTTTCAGGACCTGCTGGCCAATAGCGACGACTACGAGGGCCCCTACGCCGACGGGGGAGACCCGCTCGAGGGGTTCGACGGGATCGAGACGCCCGACGACCATACGCTGGTCTTCCACCTGAACACGAGCTTCTCGGAGTTCCCGTACCTGCTCATCCAACCGCAGACCGCGCCGGTGCCCGCCGACGCCGACCGGGGTGAGCAATACCAGAGCCACGTGATCTCCTCGGGGCCGTACAAGTTCGACGGGGAGTACCGTCCGGGGGTGTCCCTGAACCTGGTGCGCAACGAAGAGTGGGACGCCTCGAGCGACCCGACCCGCAGGGCCCTGCCCGACCGGGTCGAGGTGCAGCTCGGAGTCGATCAGAACGAGATCGACCAGCGACTGGTCAACGGTGAACTCGACGTGGACCTCGGTGGCGCGGGGGTCGGCCCGGCGATGAGGGGCACCCTCATCGCCGATGAGGGACAGCGGCACAACGTCGACAACCCGCAGGGCAACACCTTGCGCTACCTCAACGTCAACACGGTCGTGGAGCCCCTCGACGACCTGGCCTGCCGCCAAGCGATTCTGTACGCGGCCGACCGTGACGCCCTCCAACGTGCCTGGGGTGGTGACACCGGTGGCGACATCGCCACCCAGATCATGCCCGGAGCGCTGCCCGGGGCGGACCCCTCCATCGATCCGTATCCGTCCGAGGACGGCAGGGGCGATCTGGAGATGGCCCAGGAAAAGCTGGAGGAGTGCGGGGAGCCCGATGGGTTCTCCACCTCCATCGGTGCCCGTGCCGACCGCCCTTCCGACGTGAGTACCGCCGAAGCGCTCCAACAGGCCCTGGCCCGGGTGAACATCGAGACGCAGATCAAGCAGTACCCGTCCGACACCTACACCAACACCCAGGCGGGCTCCCCGGACTTCGTGCACGAGAACGACCTGGGGCTGACCGTGTACGGGTGGGCGCCGGACTGGGCCAGTGGCTACGGGTTCATGAGCAAGATCCTGGACGGGGACGCCATCCAGGACGCCGGTAACTCCAACATCTCCGAGCTGGACGATGACCAGATCAATGAGTGGTTCGACGAGGTCGTCGCGGTGGAGGACGAGGAGGAAAGGGCTCAGATCTACCAGCGGATCGACGAGCGGGCCATGGAACAGGCCGCGATCCTGCCGGCGGTGTTCGAACGCACCGTGCTCTATCGGCCGACCAACCTGACCAACGTGTACTACCACGCGGGCTACAGCATGTACGACTACATGGCGTTGGGAACCACCAGGGAATAGGTGGAGCGTCTCCGCCGACATCGGCCGCGTCTCTTCCGGCTCGGCCCCGACACGGAGCGTCCGCGTCGGGGTCGAGCCCGCTTGAGCGGTGATGATCCTCCCGGTGGGGAACACGATGGGCTCGGTGGCTCCGAGCCGACCCGCGAACTCCGCTCGATCTCCTTTTCCTCCCGAAGACACCCTGCGCGAGGCCGAGAGGAGCACGACATCGTCGCACGGCGACTTTCCTCACCGAGTGGCCACGTCATGGTCCACTACGGGTAGCGTGACAGGTCGGACCATTCGCCTCCCGCCGGCGGAGGTTCCCGGTTCCACTCCATCGGTCCCGTAGTCGGACCGAAGAGGGACCGTGTACCCGGTACCGCGCTGCCACGGGTCCGACAGGAACGGCGAGACGGCCCTTGGGACCGTGGCGAGGCTCGTCCACAGCTGGGGAGGTCCCGTGGTGTCCGCTTCCATCATCAGTGAGTCAGCACCCTGGGAACGTGGGGGTTCCAAGGAGGAGGGGAGCCTTCGGCCCACTTCGGGAACGAACGGCTCCGGGAGGTCCTCGGTCGAGGCCCGCCTTCGACACGCCGCGCGTGAGGTCGGCAACATCCTGCAGCCTGAGCGTTTGGTGGAACAGGCCGTGTGCTCTCCCGTGCCGGAGGTCGCGGACCTGTGTCTGCTCTTTCTTCCCGAAGAAGGCGGTGCCGTTCGCTGGACGGGAGCCTTCACGGCCGAGGGCGACCTTCGTCGGATCGTGACCACCGAAGGTGTCTGGCCCGCTTCCACCGCACTCGACGTCAACTGGCTGGGCGAGCTCTTGGACGGGGCGCGTACGGTGGTCGAACCCAAGCCCGATGATCCCGTCGAAGGACTCGTCACCTCGATGGTCGGGGAAGGCGCCCTTCCGGGAGCGTTGCGAGCGTTCGCCGTTCCCGGGCTGCCGCGGGTCGCGGGCGCGCTGGTGGTGCACCGGACCTCCGGATCCTTCGCCACCGACATCGAAGCGTTGACGGAGTACGCCGAGCGTGTGGGGACCGCTTTGAGTTCGGCGCGCATGTACCAGTACCAGGCGCGTACGGCTGCGACCCTCAAGGCCGCGCTCGTGCCCGAACCATTGCCCGTGATCGAACACGCGCTCCTTGGGGCCTCGTTTCGTTCCGCGGTCGAGGCCGAGCGTATCGGGGGTGACTTCTACCAGGTCAATGAGGTGGAAGAGGGGTTCGACTTTTCCTTTGGCGACGTGTGCGGCAAGGGCAACGACGCGGCACTGTTGACCGGCATGATCCGACAGTCCTTGGCGGCCCTGCGGTTGGTGGAACAGGATCCCCAACGTTTGTTGGAATTGCTCAACGTCCTGCTCCTGCGGACCGACCCGGAGAAGTTCAGCACCATGCTTCTGGGGACGGGGCTACCCCTGCCCGGGGGCGGGTTGCGCATTCGTATGGCCGGAGGGGGACACATGCCTCCGTTGGTGGTCGGCGTGGACGGTTCGGTGAGGGAGGTGGTCGTGGGTGGTCTGTTCGTGGGAGCCCTGGAGGAAGCGGTCTTTCGTACCGTGGAGTTCACCTTGGAGCCCGGGGAAGTGATGGTCGCCTACAGCGATGGCGTCACTGAGGCCCGCAACCCGCTGTTCGGCGGGCAGATGCTCGGAGAGCAACGCCTGTCCCGCCTGCTCGGTGAATGCGGGAGTATGCCCGCGCCGGCGATCTGCGACCGGATCGCCCAGGTCGTGGACGATTGGTTGGACGGTGGAGAGCACGACGACATCACCATCTTGGCGATCCAGGCCCGTCCGGCCGGAGAGGGAGGTACCGGATGAGTATCGGTGGGAGCATCACACCGACCGAGCCGGCGCGGCATCGGACCGATCGGCTCGCCGACGCCTTCTTCGAGCGGGTGCGGATCAGGGACGAGGAAGGCGCTCTGGAGCTGATTCGCCAGGCACTGGCCACCGGCGCCGACCATGAGACGATCCTGCTGGAGGTGATCGCCCTCGTCCAGACGCGTGTGGGCGTGATGTGGCAGGCCAACGAGCTGTCGGTCGCTCAGGAGCACGCGGCGACGCACGTGAGCGAACGCGCCACGGGACTGGTACTGGAGCATGGGCTGGCCCGCATCGGGAGCACTGATCGACGAGGGACCGTGGTGGCGGCCTGTGTCGAAGGGGAGTGGCATGGGCTGCCGGTCCGGCTACTGGGCGACGTGCTTCGTTTGCGTGGCTGGAGGGTCACGTTCCTGGGGGCCAGCGTCCCCGCCCACCACTTGGCCGTGTACCTGCAGGAGGCCACTCCGGACGTGGTCGCTCTGAGCTGTTCCCTGCCCTCTCATCTGATCAGTGCCCACGGTATGATCACCGCCGCCACCCGTACCGGTGTGCCCGTCATCGCAGGGGGAGCGGGGTTCGGTCCTGACGATTCCCTGGCCAGAGCACTGGGGGCCACCCTGTGGGCGGCAGATGCTCGCTCGGCCGCCGATCTGTTGGAGCGTGAGCTTCCGCTGACGCTCCCTTGGCCGGTCGAGGAGGTGTTGGCCCCTCCGGCGGAGTACGCGAGCCTGGTGCGACGCCGGCGTGACCTGGTGCGTTCGGGGACGGAACACTCACGCAGGTCCTACGAGGCACGTGGACTACGTCTGGGAGAAGCCGCTCTGGACCGCACGGTCGAGGACCTGGGACATATCGTGGACTTCCTCGCGACCGCGCTCTACGTGGACGACGAGAAGGTCTTCACTCGATTCCTGGATTGGACCCGCGTGGTCCTGCGCACGCGAGGCGTGCCCTTGGACAGCGTCGCCGAGGTACTGCTGTTCCTCGAACGTGAATTGTTCGACTATCCCCGCACGTGTGCGATCCTGCGGTCCGGGCGAGCCTTGTTCGACGGTGTTCGAGCGGGCGGAGACGCACGGGGTCGATCCTTTGCGTCATTAATTCGTGACTCTGGGTTACCGTAGGGGCGGAAGGTGAAGGCCTGACACGGGCCGACACGGCTGGACTGGCCCCTACGGACAGAAGGCACGAGCGTTGCTGACCTACATCCTGCGCCGTCTGGGCGCCGGTCTGCTCCTGTTGGCCGTGGTCACCATGGTCACCTTCGCGATCTTCTACGTGGTACCGCGCTGGGCGGGACGCACCACGGAACAGCTCGCCACGATGTACGTGGGGCGCGCGCCGACACCGGAGGCGATCCAGGCCACCATCGAACGGCTGGGGTTGGACCGACCGATCGCCGTGCAGTTCGGCGAGTTCGTCCGGGGCATCTTCCTCGGGGCCGAGTACCGGTTCGGACGCGAGACCATCGAATGCTCCGCCCCCTGCTTCGGGTACTCCTTTCAGACCTATCAGGAGGTCTTCCCCGAGATCCTGGCGCGGCTGCCGGTGACCGGTTCCCTCGCCCTGGGGGCCGGCGTCATCTGGTTGGTCGGCGGGATCGCGGTGGGTGTGATCTCGGCGGTGTTGAAGGGTAGTCTGTTCGACCGCTTGGCGATGGGCGTGGCCCTGGCAGGGGTCTCATTGCCGATCTTCTTCACCGGTCTGCTGGCCCTGGCCTTCCTGGTGCACGCCTGGGGGCTGTTCGGCACCCCCGGCTACGTGCCCTTCACCCAGGACCCCTTCGGGTGGGTCCAGGGCCTACTCCTGCCGTGGCTGACCTTGGCTTTCCTGCACGCGGCCATGTACGCCCGCCAGACCCGCGCGGGCATGTTGGAGACCCTGGGCGAGGACTACATCCGCACCGCACGGGCCAAGGGGCTGAGCGAACGCAAGGTCGTGCTCAAGCACGCCCTGCGCCCCACCCTGACCCCCATCGTCACCATCTTCGGTTTGGACCTGGGGTTGGTCCTGGGCGGCGCGGTCCTCACCGAACAGGTCTTCTCCCTCAACGGGATCGGACGTTACGCGGTCCAGGCCATCACCCAGAGCGACCTGCCGGTGATCCTCGGAGTGACCTTGTTCGGTGCGTTCTTCATCGTCATCTGCAACCTGATCGTGGACCTGGTGTACCCGCTGATCGACCCGCGCGTGCGTCTCCACGACTGAGTGCCCCGACCCAAGAGAGGCGTCCCACATGAGTGATTCCGCTCCCGTCGACATGGTCGTGCGCGTGGACGACCTGCGGGTGACGTTCCCGACGATGGACGG
>NZ_ANBD01000116.1 GCF_000341005.1 Nocardiopsis alkaliphila YIM 80379
GCGTCACTTGGGGTCTTGGGCAGGCGATCAACTTTGAAATCGCCCTGCCACTGCCGGCCCAGGGAACGGATGGTGACGGACCCCTGGCGACCAGTGCTGCGATTTCCTCGTCAGAGGGCGTGCCCTGATCGAGAAGAGCATGGTCCCATCATTACAGGTCAAGGACCTGACCGGCAGCAAGCCACTCAAATCACCTCAGAGACATGAGCCGATTTACGTTACACTTCGGCTCACCGAGAAAGGAGTTTCACATGGCCGATTATTCCGATCGGATGTTGGACACCTCTACCCCTCTGACCGTTGTTGCCGATGTGTTGAGCGATGTGGCGACACGGCTGGGCGGTGAATACATCCACCTGGCGGAAACTTCCTCCTCCCCCGAAGAAGAAGAGCGCTTCGTGGAGAAAGCCTTTGACGTCCGGGCCAGGAAGAAGAACATCGACCACGATGACCGAGAGGCCATGGTCGCGATGATCCGCGAGCTCAAGACCGAATTCGAAGAACTGGAAAATCGGTGAACGAAAAAGGATATCGCTACACCCTCGGGGATAAAGAGCTAAAGAATCGATTCAAAAAATACGTGAAGAGGCACGTATTCTCAGGCCACAAGCCGTCTCAGGGGAAACCCGTTCTCGCTCTGGTGGGGGCTCAGCCCGCAGCCGGAAAAACCAAGGCCGCCAACGCTCTGGCCGCGCGCCATCCGGACATGGTCGTGCTCATCGGAGACGAGCTGAGACAGTACCATCCGGACTATACCAGGGCCATGAGGGAGAACCCTGAAATCATGCCCGAGGTCACTGCACAGGCCTCGGGCAAGTGGATCGGCATGAGCGTAGAGCATGCCAGGGAGAAGGGTTACAACCTTCTCCTCGAAGGAACCTTTCGTAACACCGAAATGGTGGTCGGCAATGCCGATGAGTTTGCGAATAGAAAATGGGGAGGATACACGGTCGAAGTTTCCGCGCTCGCGGTCAACGCCGACCGAAGCCTCCTCGATTCGGTCGGCCGATACCTCTACTCGGGCGAGGGGCGCTGGACCAGCGTTGCGGCCCACGATGAAGCTTACGAAGGTGTTCCGGAAACATTAAAAGCTCTGGAAAAATCGCTATCGATATCTCGTGCCGTTGTCACGGATAGATCAGGAAAAGATCTTTATTGAGCCGGAACTAGATGGTTCTGGTGATGTAGCTGGTGTACGGGGCCTGGAAGTAACCCCGGACATGGCCCGCGAGCCGCTGAACGCTACGAAAGAACGAACGCACCTGGGCCTGCATACGTTGACGGTCGGTGATGACCTCATCGGCCAGGTACCGCTTCAGGTCGGCGTTGACCAGCTCGTCAGGGTTCAGGTGCGGTGAATACGGCGGTAGGAAGTGCAGCTCGATCCGCTCGGCATGATCGTGGACCCAGGCTCGCACGGCCTTGGACCGGTGGACCGCGTGCTGGTCCACCACCAGATGCACCTTGGTGTTGAAGTGCTTGATCAGCCGGTCCAGGAAGCCGATGAACACCCGGGCGGTGAAGGACCCCTCGAACACGGTGAAGTACAGCTTGCCGGTAGGGCTGATCGCGCTCATGGCGTTGACACCGAACCGGTTGCCGCTCCTGGTGGTGGTCGGCGTGTGCCCGCTCAACCCCCAGGTGCGACCCGCCAGGTGGTCCGAGCGCACCCCGACCTGGTCGGCGAACATCACCCGCTCTCCCCGGGCCCGCTCGCGCAGGGCCGGGTAGGTGTGATCGGTCCACTCCTGTTGGGCCTGGGGGTCGGCTTGGAACGCGCGCCGGTCCGGACGTTGGAAGGTCAACCCCAGGCGGCGCAGGATCTTGCGTATGCCCCGGTCGGTGAAGGTGGTGCCGAACAAGTCCTGGACCACGGCGGCGACCTTGACGGCGGTCCACAGGGTGCCGCCCACCCCCAACTGTTGGGGTTCGTAGTCCAAGAGCGCCTGGGCCAGGGCCTGTTCCTGGGCGGGGGTGAGCTTGGTGCGCTCACCGGGTTTTCGGCCCGGCCTGCCCGAGCGTAGGCCTTGAGTGCCGTCTGCTTCTTGGCGGCGGCGCCAGTTATGGATCGAGTCGGGGCTGACGCCGAAGACGCGCACGGCTTGGGCTGGGCTCATACCGTCGTTGATCGCGCCCATCACCCGCATCCGCAGGGCTTCCTGCTGGGCGGGTGCGAGCTTGCGCATGTCCACACGCAGGTCATCGTCATCGCTCATGTACCTGTAACACCACAGGAACCAACAGATTCCAGCTCAATATGTGAACGAGCGTGACTCCAACGGAGATTGGACTCGCCCTCCCAAGGCGGCAAAGTTTCTAGAACGCCACCGGAACCTCCCCTTCTCACAAGAAGAGGCGAGAGAGTGGATCAATGACTACTGGAGCCATGCGAGCGAGATGATTCGACGCAATGAGCTCAACCCGGTAACGGCCCCCACATTCCTGAAGCTACACGATTCCGCCGACATAATTTTTCAACAAGCCCACCCTGGCGACAAAGAAGCACTAAAAGTACACCAAAGCCACCAGGCCCTACAGAAGATCGTCTTCCTTGCAGGAAAAAATGGTGCGGACAATTCAAAGCTTCCGCTTTCCCCAAATAAATTCTTCAACGCCACCGAGGCCAGAAAATCAGAGTTCCTGGGGGAGTTCCGGAAAGCGAAAAAAGGACCCAAAAGGCAGGGATCGACGAGAGCCGCATCACTGCTCCCGGACCAGATCCGCACCCGTCCACGGAAACAACGACCACGTGACGTAGAACCCGAACTCTGATCGGAATACTCCAAGACGATAAGACCACCGGTCCGGGTGAGGACCGTGGTCTTCGGTGTCCTGGAAGGTTCGGACAGCGAATGCGGCCGCCTGTGGGCAGCGACGGGGACGAGGCGTCCGGCCTCGTCCCCGCATCGATGGATAAGGAGGAAGGAGCCCATCGCTCTCCCTCGACCGGGTGGGGTGAGGTCTCCTTCTTCCCCGTGGCGGAAGCCATCGGCCCCCACCTGTACTGTGCGAGTCAAGGGCGACGGCCACGGCACCACGGCGCACGAGACCACCTCGACGTGGACGGCCACGCTCACTCCGCAGGCAGGGCGGGCTCCCCCCTGGGACGGAGCTACTCCCGCAACCAGGGCTCGGGAAGCGGAGAACGTTCGACGAGGGCGTTGTTCAGTCGCGTCCAATGCCGTGAGGCTTCGGCCAGGGCCCGCCACGCGACCACCACTCCCCCGCCCTCCCGAAGCGTCTCACTCAATGAGTCATAGCAATGGTTGGCGTAGTCGTAGGCGATCCCTCGCGCGCCTGGCGGAGCGGAGGGGCGAACACGTGAGGCCAGCCACCTGGTGGGCAGGGGCAGGCCGGTGCGGATGCGCCGGTCGAGTTCAAAGAAGAGGCGATCCACTCGGGCGAGCGTGCGAGTGGCATGGGACGAACGGCCTGGATCTGCGAGGAGGCGGCTGATCTCAGCGACCAGGGCGTCGGAACGATCGGCCTCGGTGGCCCAAGAGTGTTCGGGAACGTGGAGGTTCACGCGCAGCACACCCTCACGTTCGCGTCGGGGAGGTCCCTGGCGTAGCGCCGCACTCGACGAGCGCGGCGGCGGACCTCCGAGGCGAGTTGGTGGGTGTAGCCATAGGGAGAGGTGTGCAGCCCCCGCGAGGGACGGGAGAGGCGCACGAGCATGGCGAATAGGGCCAGTAGGATATTCAACTGTCGTCCTGTCCTGTCAGGTCGGCCATGGCCCCGGGGCGTGTTCCAGCACGCCGCCGGGGTTTCTTCATCACTACACCGTAACCATACCTTGACCATGCCATGCACTGCCATAGCCTGACTGAGATTAATGATGCCGGTCACCCCATGCCACCGTCGGATACATGGGTGAAGCGAGCATTCCTACTGGTTACAGCGCCGACAGCGAGCTCGACCACGAAGGGCCGGACCCGGTCTGGTTGCAACTGGCCGCAGTCCTCCTGGCACGCATTGAGCGGGGTGACTATCCCGAGAACCGACCGATTCCGAGCATCGCGGGACTGGTCCAGGAGTTCGGGCTCGCCAGAGGCACAGTCCAGAAGACGACAGCCTTCCTAGAAGAGAAGGGCCACGTAAGGATCGTTCCGGGCAAAGGTGTATTCGTCCTACCTAAGGACTGATTCCTACCCAAGGCCAAAGGGATTCGGATGCCCCCAGAGGCAACGGACAACCTCTCCCGAGGTTCCAGGAAGCACGAATCCGAGATCTCCCTCGGGAATTTGTCTATTTCGCCCCCATAAGGGACGCCCCGATGAAGAAACCCTCCACCAGACCTCTGGGAACAGTCGCCAGAGCCCCTTCGACTGCTACATAATCATCACCGAGGGCGGGAAAGGTCCGCCGGGTTTTTCTACTCGACCTCGGCGGACCTCCTACCTTTCCAATTCCCAGAGGTGCGCACTTATGTGGGGACTCAAGCGTCGCCTCGGGAAGCGGTCTCAGGGCCGGGGTCCTCCGCTGAAATGGAGGGGGCCTCGCGGCGATCCGCGAAGGGGGCGGTGGACGCGGGGGGACCAGCGTGAGAATCCCTGCCCTGAGACCCCAACATCCCCTCCAGGCGTTCGACCTGGGCTCCGAGTTCGGCCAAGCGGTCCATCACCGCCTTGTGCTGCACCAGCTCCAGTTCTTGGTCCTCTTCCCAGCGGCCCGCGCTGAACTCCTGCTCCATCGACGTGACGATCACACCGATCACCAGGTTCAGCATGATGAACGCGGTGAGCACGATGTAGAGCACGAAGAAGATCCACCCATAGGGGTGGTGTTCCATCACCGCGTCCGAGACGTCGGGCCAGTTCTCCGTAGTCATCAGCAGGAACATCGTGTACAGCGTGGTGCCCAGGTCGCCGAAGAACTCTGGAACGGTCTCCCCGAACAGTTGCTGCCCCAGGATCGCCGACGCGTAGATGACGATCAACAGCAGCCCGATCACCGTACCCATGCCGGGTACCGCCTTGAAGAGCGCTCCGATGATCTGCCGCATCTGCGGGACCGCGGTGATGAGCCGCAGGATCCGCAGCACCCGGAGGATCCGCAACACGGCGAACGGTCCGGCCGCCGGCACCAGCGAGATCACCACCACCCCGAAGTCGAACCAGTTCCAGGCGTCTTTCCAGAACCCGCCTCGCCAGGCGTAGAGCTTCAAGGCCATCTCGATGACGAACACACCGATGGTGACCCGCTCGGCGATCATTAGATACGGAAGTGCAGAATCCCCATAAGTGGCCCAACCCAATATCACGGCATTGGCCAGAATCACCATGAACATCGTGTTGGAGAACCAACGGCTCTCTACTGTTTTCGTGACCTGACCATGCCGTAATGTCACCATTTACCTCCGCGCCGCCACCTTGAATCAGGACAGGTGCGCCCAAATATATCGAAGAGCTATGTCAATTCTTGAAGCGCCTCTCACTTGTGCTCGAACGCCTCCCTCGTCGCCTCCGCGAGACCGCGCTTTCCAGAGGGTACGACGGCGTGACCAGGAAGAAAGTTGTGAGCACGGCAGGCGGGCCGGAAGCACCGTGAGGTCCTACGAGCCCGCAATGCGTCCACACCCCCTGACAGGCGTGAAGTGGCGACGCTTGGTCTGGCGACAGGGTGGAGCGAGTGCCACGGCGAACCCCACCGCTGGTATGTTCACCTCTGGCCTCGGTGAGCTCCGGGGCGCCCCTGCCCAGCGCCCGCGACCGAGGAAGAGACATGGCGGAGCTGAAGTACTTCACCGGTTCGATGAACTCGGGCAAGAGCACGATGGCTCTCCAAGAGCACCATTCCCGTGGCGGAGAGGGCGTGCTGTACACCAAGCAGGACCGGGCCGGCTCCGGGATCATCTCGTCGAGGTTGGGCCTGACGTCCCCCGCCATCGAGGTCGGAGACACCCTGGACCTGTACGACGACGTCGCCGACAGGAAGGCCCCATACGTCATCCTCGACGAAGCCCAGTTCTTGTCCTACAAGCAGGTGGGCCAGCTGGCGGGTGTCGTCGACGGGATGGGGATCGATGTCTACTGCTATGGGATCCTGACCGACTTTCAGGGACAGCTGTTCCCAGGGTCGAAGCGCCTGGTGGAGCTGGCGGACAAGATAGAGGTCCTGCCGGTCTATGCGCGCTGCTGGTGCGGCAATCGCGCCACGCACAACGCACGGGTCGTGGATGGCGTGATGGTGTACGTGGGTGAGCAGGTCCACATCGGCGGAAACGAGTCCTACACCACCCTGTGCCGTCACCACTTCATGGCCGGTGTGGCTTAGCCGGACTTCGGACAACCCTGATGATCACTCGGGGATATAACCATTGAGATCTTCATCGAGTCGCCTTTCAAATTTATTGACAGCACCCTGGTAGGCAGAAATAGGAACTTCCTGAGGAGAACTCAGGTGCATACTGATGACACTACTGCGCTTTCTCGACACAAGGTGGTAAAAGCTACCCGACCCACCCCCGGGAATGCCATAGAAATAATAGGCCTCGTCCATAAACCCAGAAGGGCCAGACTGGGATATATTAATTTCAGTTTGCTCGAATTCAGACTTCCACAGCTCCAAATCCTCCCTTGATACATCATCTTTTCCATCCATTGGATGAAATACGATTGACCTATAGGAGAAATAGAAATCCAGTGGGTCATACTGCGCAGATCCCAGCAACACCTTTCCCGAGCACTCACCGGAACGGACCAAGTCCCCCTGGGACGGAGAGCCTCCCTCAAACCCCTTATCCAGGGGCTCCGGATATCCAGGCTCCAAGTTCAGACCTGCCGCACTGATTGAATCAATGATCGCACACAAATCGAACTTGTCTTCAAGAAATTCTTCCCTAGGTTCTACTGAATCCACAACTGGGGGGACAGAATTTTCTTTTTCAGGGGCTACCCCCTGAGATATGCTTGACACCAGTGTCCCCAAAAGCGCCAGAACGACACCGAAGACCCCAAAAGCAGCGAGGGTGCCGCAGCCGAAGACCGCCAGTGCGGCCTTCCAGCCGTGTAGTCCCTTCTTTGCCGGCTCCCTGGGCTTCGATTTTTCTTCAGCGGTCGTGTCCGACAAGGTTAAGCCTGCGCTTCCAGCTGAGCCTTCACTTCAGGGTGCTCAAGCGGACGGGTGAAACCCACGATGTCCGCACGATTGGGGTCATCGTACTCGCGCACCGCGATCGGTCCACAGTTGGTGCACCACGCTTCAACCATCAGGCCATCGCCGATCACCATCGCCATATGTCCCGGGCCCGGGGGCTCTCTGGATCGAGTCACATCAAAGAAGACCAGGTCGCCGGGCTGCTCCTCCCCCATGGGTACCTTCGGACCAAAGTTCCATTGATCCTGGGAAACCCGAGGAACCGTCACGCCGATGCTCTCGTAGGCCTTCATCGTCAGCCCCGAACAGTCGAAACCATGCGGGCCGGTGCCACCCCAGATATACGGCTTACCTCGCTGGGCCAAGGCCCAATCGACCACGGCCTGAGTCAAGTCATCAGGTGCTCGCCCGATCGCTACACCTTCTTCATCGACCTGACAGATCACTGCGGCTCGAATGGAATCAGTGGTGTTGAAGTCACCTTCCGCGTACCGATCGGCCCACTCCAGTACGTCATCCACGTACCACCACGCGTGGTTGTAGCCGTAGATCGCTTGACGAACGTCGTCCTCGATACCGTGGGCCAGGAGATAATCAGCCGCAGCGGGAATGGCGTCGGCCGGATCGTAGACGTTGACGATCCCATCACCGTTGCCGTCCACCCCGTAACCCTGCTCAGGGCGCTCCTCCACCGGCATGATCGGTTCACCTCCCCAGCTGTTGCCGGCCGCGGATCCATCCAATGAACCGAACTGCATCGGGCCTGCGGCGCCCCAGTCGTTGTGCCCCTCCGTGATACCGGGCCCGTCCCAGCGTCCATGGTGCGACTCGACCTGACCGACCCCCGCCAGGATGTTCCATGGAACCCCCCGATCCTCCCCAACCTCCTGGTAGAGCTCCAGGTAGTTCTCAGGAATGGAGTCCATGGCGTACTCACTGGTCCCGGGTTGTTCCGCGTCGGCGTTGGGTCCACAGATCACTCCTGAGGCGAACCACGAACCAACATTGGAATTGTTGGTGATCATCGGAATCATCATCAGGGTCAGGAAGACCAGGCCCACCACACCTATCACCGCGACCATGCCGATTCGAGTCAGGCATGAGCCACCTGCTTCAGAGACCGGGGGTGTGCGCTGCCAGATCAACGTGCTATTCCTCCCCGAACTGCCCCGCATCGGCAGGCTGGAAGTCGAAGACGGCCCAAGAACCGCCATCCTGTGTCACGGTGATGGCGAACTCGCCCAGGTCCTCATCGAACTCGGAGTCTCCGGTCTCCGTAATGGATTGGGCCGTGACCACGAAGGTGATGGAGTCGCTTCCGAAGGTCCGAACCGACTCGACCTCGGCCCGGCCCTCCGCCACCGCTTCCGCCTCACTCATCTCCGCCCAGAAGGCTCCGGCACGATTCTGGTCGGATAGGACCTCGGCGTACTCATCGGTGGCGAGGGTTTCCATCGCCGAGTAGTAGGCCTCTGGGGATTCGGAGTAGTCGATGGTCCCGTATGCCTCCGCGAACGCCTTCGCTGTCGCCCCGGCCGCCTGGAACTCCTCTTCCGTGAAGGGAAACCATCCGAGCACATCCATGTCCTCGGTACCGGTGGTCGGGATCGGACTCGGCGGGACCGTGGCGAGCCCCCCGGGATCACTGGGCGTTTCGATCTCCCCCTGCGAAGGAGCGGTCTCCCGAGGTGGTCCTGCGACCCCTTCTTCGTCCACACCGAATCCACCGAGGCTGAAATAGATCCCGAAACCCGACAGGGCAACGATCAGACCGATCACGACCAGTCGCTGAGTACGTTCGGGGAGAGGGTTGGGCATGGTGCTCAGTTGCCTTGTCGTCTGCTCAGTGGCCTAGTCATCGTTCAGCCAGAAGGGCACATCGCGCTTACGGTCGCGAGTGGTGTTTCCACCCTCACCCCAGAACGGAGTGATCGGTGCGTTGTCCCGACGTTTCTCGGAGCCACTCAGCCAACCACCTTCGCGATCACCCCGACCACTGCTCGGGGGTGGCGACGCCGGCCGTGCCTGCCTCTGGGGCGCGGGACGTTCACGCCTTTGTCTGGGGGTCCCCCAACGAGAACCCCGACTCCCGAGGTTGCCCTGTGCCGGTGTGTTCTCTCGGCCGCTGAAGATGCCACGGCCACTGCTGGGTTCGGGACGTTCGGAGCCAGCCGCACGAGAGTTCCCGGTGACACGATCACTGGAGCTCCCACTTCCACCAGCGGACGGCCTATCGCTCCGGCCACTGCTACCGAAGACCGAAGCCCAACCGGTATCCCCCGTGCCGGTGTAGCCTCCCGCCGGGCGGGGCGGGATCTTCCCACCACCCGAAGTGCCGCCGGAAAGACTCGGAGCCTGTTCTGTGGCGCGTCGAGCCTCACCGGAGCGTGTAGCGGTGGCGGCGTCGCGACGGTTGACGTTCAGCGGCGGCGCGCTCTCGTTCTCACGAACCCTGCCGTAGCCGCTCGTGCCTCGCACCCGAGTCGGCTCGCCCACCTCTCCTGGGGTCTCCTCAGGTGCTCGGGTATCGGTCGTGGCCCCGGGAGTGGTCGCGCCGTTGGCCGGAACGCCTGCGGCGGCACCAGCGATCAAGCCCGCACGGCGGCGACCCCAGTTCTGGGCCTTGAGGTAGGCGACCGGAGGCAGCGCGGCCGCGCTGTTGCCCAGTGCCTGACTTTGAGCCGCGTCGCTGACGATCCGCGAGGTGAAGGTGTTCGCGTTCACCGAGGCGAAGAGGTAAGCGAAGGTCTTCCGGTAGATGAAGAGCGCGAGTGTGAACAGAGCGAGCAGAATCATCTGCAAGCCCCACCCGAGCGGTGTCGACATGACGAGGCCGTAGCTCATGACCAACAAGGCGATCAGCAACACGACAAAGATCTGTTTGAGCAGGAAGCCCACCATCAACTCCACCCAACGAAGCAACACCATGCGTCCGTAGCCTGGGTGGATACCGATGAGTAGGAAGATCGGGGAGAGCATGAAGAGCAACATGAACCCGATCTTCAAAACGATCAGCGCAACTGATCCCGCGAGAATCAAGCCACCAGCAAAGATCGAAGCGAAGAGTGCCAGAGTTGCGACCCCGATTCGACTTCCTTGATCTTCGCCTGAGAAGAGCGGATAGATACTCGGATACTGCTGTTCGACATCAGCAGCGATAGCCTCGTAAGATTCCTGTTTCTCAGAAATCAGCGTGTTTGCATCCAACTCTCCGTCCACAATTTGTTTCTGCTCGATTCGGCTGACAGCCTGAGCATTGACTAGGTCAGCTGCATGAGCGAAGGATGCAGATTCAGCGATATCCCCGCTACCGAACTGCCCGGCCACCCACGGTTGGCACACCAGGCTGGACCACATCATGTCCGCGTTGCGTCGAACCTGGAAGTCCGCCTCGGATTCCCAATCGGCACGCTCCGGTGGCGTGGCGCCGGCTGGACATGTTCCGGAACCGCCCCCGTAAGGAACCTGCCCGACAGCGCTCGTCACCAGCTGCGTGCCCGAGTTCACCAGGCTGCTGCCCAGGCCCATCACTTGGGCCGGGTTGATCAGGATCCACATTCCCAGTGCCGTGGCCGCCACCATCCAGACCGTGGACTCGATCGTGAGGGTCATCCGCTTACGGATCAGCCCGTACCAACCCAGCCAGATCGCGCCGAGGATGACGATGGTCGGGATCAGGGGCCGCCAGACCCCTTCCCGCAGCGCAACGACGACGTTCTCGACCGTCTCGGTGAAACTCGCGAGGAGTCCGTCAGAGGTCGCTGCCTGGTAAACGGTGATCGTCGACTGGTTGATGGTCTTCGACAGGTCCCAGGCGGAGTTCGCCAAGGTCGCTTGAGCGCCATTGGCCATTCCATCGACACAGGATTCGGTGATCATGTGCCACTGTTGTCCGGCCGTTCCATACTGGCCGTACATACTCGCGTCGGGAGGAAGTCCGTCCGGTGACCCCTCGATCGCGGACTGGGATTGCGGTGGGACCAGCAGTCCATCGGATCCACTTCCGGCGGATTCTGGAAGTGGCGCCGGTTGTCCCGGGCACAATGGATTCGCCGTCGCACTCGTCAGCGGCAGCAGGATGAACCCGCTCAGCATCAAGAACGTCATCAGGAGGCGTCGCCATCCCCGCCGGTGGACGTGCTGATGCGTCATCTGCTGAGCTCCTGCGTCGTGTGTGCGTCCGGGGACGTTGGCAGACCAGGAGGCCTCGCGCCGCGCACACGCCTACGCGCCGTCCGGCACGCGATCGCCGCGGCCACAAGGCCCCCGCATGTCTTTACCCCATCCTCCATGGTGCGTCATCACCGGGTCAGGGGGCAGGTGCAACGCCTCTGTTTTCCTGTTTCCTTCCCGGAGCAGACCGGCACCTGGGGGACGAATCACTGTTTCGCGGACGTTCGTGCAGGTAAAGACCTTGGCTGGACATCCAGAACCCCCAAAAACCGCGAGGCCACAATTTGCTATCCGAGTCGGACTATGACCGGCGTCACAGTACCCTTCGCGGCGGAAATTGGACATACAGCAATCAATCAGACTGGGACCAAGTACCATTCTCGGCTTCCGTGGGACCCACAGTCCTCATTGCCGACCGGCCGAAACGACTCGGCCACCCCTCGCTCCGGCCCCTGTTGGGCGGTCTACGGGCCGCTCACACGGTGGGGGTGACGCAATGCGACGGCGAACCCAACACATCATGTTCACCGACCACCGGCCGGTCCTGACCGACTTCGGGATCGCCAACGCGAAGGAGGGTACGGCGCCGGCCCGGACCGATGTGTACGTCGGCCCTCCCATGCCTGGCCCCCTTCAGTCCCAGCCAATGGGGGTCCTGTTCCACCACCGGCCGACATCGGTGGGCTTGGCCACCCGCCTCGGCCAGACAACCATCACAGCATTCCAGGGCCTCGAAATAGCAGATCCCGAGCGCGTCCAGGGCCTGGCCGGCGCGTTCGAGGCGGTCGGCCTCGGTGCGCACGGGCCAGCGCCGTTGGGCACGCAGGTGCCGGGCGAAGGCAGGGTCGGTGTACTCGCGCAACAGGTGTGGGCCAGGTGCCTCCCCTTGGGGCGGGCCTCGGTTCTCCTCGATCTCCTCGGTGAGCGGATCGATGATCTCGTCATAGCCCTGGCGTCCGGTGGTGACCCGTACGGCCTCCCGAAGGGCCGCGTGGGGGCCTCACCGATCGCCCAGTCGTCACTCATCCGCTCAATGTGTCAGCCCCAGGGGCACCGTGTGGGAGGAACGGACAAGGCTCCCCAGCCCTTTCCGGTCACTGTGCCGGTCCGACCGAAAGCAGACGTCGACGGCCACCAGCGTGAGACGGAGGAGCCCCGAGGTGCGGCACCTGGCTTTGGGCGCAGGGAGCCGGGGACGGTCACGAGTCGTCGCTACTTCTTGATCCAGTTACCGTCGGAGTCGACCTGCCAGCCCTGCACCTCAGGTTCGTGAACGTACAGGTCACCGGACCGCATAGTGGTCACCAGGGCGGTGGCCAGGTTCTCACGATCCCCCTCCTTTACCCATGGGAAGAGCACCTTCCTGCCGATAGCAGTGTGGTCTTCTTCCGGGGAGGACACACAGGTAGTCGGCACCACCGCTGAACCGTAGTCCTCGGCCAACTCGAGGTACTCCACCCCCAGGTCGACCAGGTATCTAGCCACGCGGTCTTCCACGGTGCTGGTGCCTTCCAAAACCATGTCCGAACTCTCGGCTTGCTCGAGGAGGCGCTCCAGACCCCCATCGGCGTAGTCGAAGCGATACTCCACCGCGCACTCCGAGGGGTCTTCGGAATCAGCCGCGCTGACGGTGACAGAGTCAAGGACACGGTTCTCGACGTACTCCTCGTTCAGCTCCGCTAGCTCCCGGGGGATCGTGAACTCGATGCTGGGAACACCCTCCGCCAAGGGCTCGGTGAAGTCATAACCCTCCGCTCCACCGGAACACGCTGTCAGGGTGAGCAAAACCGTCATGCCCACGGCCACGAGGCCGGGTGTCCTGATGATCTCAGTCATCTTCATTCGGATTCCGCGCTTTCGGTCTTCGGCTGGGGGTAGTACTCCGCCGCCACTCTCGACGTGGCAAGCGCTGGAAAGCCTACACAAACCGGTTTTCCACGCGGGGCCAACCAGCATCTGAAATTCAACGGTCGACTACCCGACCACAGGAGAAGCCACAAAGACACCCCTTGAACTGCAAAGATCCTGATAAACCCTTCCTCCACACAAGAAATCGAAAGGATGCCTCAGCCTCACGTACCTCCAGAGCCTTGTGGACGACAGGTCGACACGGGGTGTTCCACTACATGCCCGACTGCTCCTTGACCAGGTGTTCCTCCTTGCGAGCGCGAGGCCGGAGTCCACAGGACGTGCGGCCTTGGAGCAGAGCGCGAGCACTCTGGCCGTAAGGCACCGGTGTCGTTGAGCACCCCCTACGAGTGCGACCATCCAGGGATTCCTGCAGCGTACCGATCCGGGCGACCGAAATCCGGCTTTCATCACGAAGAAGTCACGTTCACCCCCCGAAGCCCGAGAGAGGCGAAGCCATCAAGGCCGATCCCCAGGCCCATGGCCTGGCCTCGGGGAACAGCGTTCAGGGGGAAACAAGGCGAACTCCTGAGACCTCGAAGTCCATTACACAGCGGAAACCATGAATCTCATCACATGGCCGATACCGGCCACCTCTCGCTTTCCGCCACCCCGCGCACCCCCAGCACGCACGTGACCTCGCACAACACCGAGAACCACCCCATCACTTCCCTTCCCCAGGACGCCACAGAGCACCACAAAAGGAAACAAATCCTGGCAGAATGAGAACCACGGCTACGCGCAGCGCGACTCACACCGCACGAGGCCATCAGGCCGTGTGGCACGAGAGCGGAGAAGCAGACCCGTGAAGTTCGAGTTCACCCCACAAAAGGAGCGGGAGTCACCCCCGAACACGCTCGTGTTCGCAAGGGCGAAGGGTCAGGGGACCCGCTCCCTCCCCTGGCAGGCTGATCCTCGCGATCGCCGAGCAGTTCAGCACTTATGCGCACACGGTCTTTCCCCGGCCCCGTACCCCACCGGGCCGCCCACTCCCCCCGGTCGAGGATTCCCTTTCCACCCTTGAGGCGTTCCTGGTCATTTTCCACTCCGGAACGGAGTGCGAACGTCTTTCCCGGCCCCGTGGGACCGGCCATGGGTGGCGGAACCGGTGTCCGGTAGGCAGCGCATCGGCCCTGGCCAGAGGCCCTGAGGACGATCGATGGCGGTTCATCCCTGACCCTCCAGGAAGTTTCGGAGCAGGGAGAACTCACGTGGGCGGCCCCGTGGAGGAATCGCAGGGGCCGATTCCCGTAGTTGCAAGGTGATGCTCGTCTACGAGCGGAAACGGAGTGAACGGCGTGGCCAAGAGCATCTTCAAGATCCCCACCAGCTTGGACCGGTCCTTCTTGGACCACGACATCGCTCTGGCCGGCGGTGGGTGGCAGATGCGCCCGGTGCCGACCAAGGTGATCCTGTTCTGGCTCGTTTCCCTGATGGCCTTGTTCTGGGTCTGCACCTCCACCTTCGTGTCCAGCGCCGACTGGTGGCTCATCTTCCTGGTGGTCGTCTGGTGGCTGGCGGCCACCGCCTTCTTCGGCCAGTACTCCAAGACCAAGGAGATGCGGTTCACGTCCCTTCCCGCCCTCGTGGAGTACACGCCCAAGCAGTCTCGCCACGTCATCACTCGACGCGACTCCGATCCCACCCCTTTCTCCTCGGTGACGGGCATCAAGAACGTGGACGAGACCGGATACATCGAATGGTCGGACGGCACCGTCGGCCAGGTATACCTCGTGGTCGGTTCCGCCTCGGTACTGGTTTTCGACGAGGACAAGAAAGCCATCCTCAACCGTGTCGACGCTTTTTGGCGCAAGATCGATACCGGCGTCGACTACATCTGGATCACCACCAAGGAACCCCAACGGGTCTATCGCCAACTCGGCAACCTGGAACTACTCAACCAGGGCCTCGAGGTTCGCGACCCCGAATTGTTCGAATTGCTCGATGAACGCTACTCGATCCTCAAGGATTACGTGGGCGGGCAGTTCACCTCCATCCACCAGTACCTGGTTCTCAAGGCCGACGACCTGGAAACGTTGCGTCGAGCACACGCCCTGGTGAAGGCAGAGGTCGAGAATTCCAGTCTCATGATCAAGCAGGCCACCATGCTGGGTTCCGATGACCTCTACGACATGCTAAGGACCATCTACACCGCCAACCGGTGAAACGGTCATCATCCTCGAATGTCCTGTCCCGAATCATCATCCAGGACAGGGCCTGGTTTCGGAACATGAGTCCGAATCTGAGGCCAGGCAGAGCATCGCATGAGACATGCGGAGAAAGTGAAGGGCACGCATGAGTTCCAGCGCACGGTTCCCAGGTAGTGCGGCGGGAACCTCGCATGAGCAGCTGCCCGGTGCGCTCTCGGCGAGCGGCCGCCCCTCATCGGACACGGATCAGACGACCCCTGACCCTTGGAGCCGCCCGCAGGGGAACGTGAGCACCGAGTCGTTCGACGCTTTGTTCCCCGAATTGAAGGAACGTACGCAAAAGGCCGCTGGAGGCGCGGCTTCCCAGGACCAACGAACCGAGAGCGATCCGTCCGCGGACAACACCGAAGAACCACGTGCCGAAAAGGAGAAGTCGCGCCGGCTCTCCGGCACCTTCGACGATCATCCCCACCTGCTCGCGATCAAACCCAAGGAACGCTACGTCTTCCGTAGCGACTACTTCCAGGTCGATGATCGCTACGCGTGCGTCCTCGGTTTCTTCCACGATGACGGGGCACGCGACGACTTCGCCGCGTTCTGGGGCATCAACCGTATCCCCACCGGGATGCCGGAGAACGTCACCGTGGTGGTGTTCGAACAGGTCCGCCGCATGGGTGAGAAGTGGATCGAGGAAAAGATCAAGACGGTCGAGAAACTGGATCGTCTCGAAGAGGGCGAGCAAGCCCAAGCGGGCACCATGACCTCTCGTCGCAAGGCCGCGAAGGTCAGCGACGACATGGAGATCGTCGCGGGCGAACTCCAAGACGGCGCCAGCTACCTGCACGTGCACAACCGCCTGTTGGTCCGGGCCCCCAGCCTGAAGGTCTTGGACGAAGCCGTCGAGCGAATCTCTCGGCTCTACATCGATCGGTTCGGTACCCTCACCGTCGCCGCCTATCCCGGCGAGCAGCGCCAGGAACTGACCAACCTCTTCGGCAAGAACGAGCGCAAGCGCGGTAAGGGTTTCCACTTCACCAGCGTGGAGTTCGCCGGTTCCCACTCCCTGGTCACCAACGGTCTCAACGACCCGGCGGGGGAATACGTCGGTTCCATGATCGGTGACGTCAACAACTCCGCGGTGCTCTTCGACGTCAACGGTTACGAGCATCACGTGGTCGTGGCCGACAACAGCGTCAACCCGGTACTGAACCGGGCGCACGTGCCCGACATGTGGGGGTCGAAGATCTCCCAGGCGGCCCTGTTGGCCAATGCCCGCACCGTGCACATCATCTTGGACGGTGCTCGCATGGACGAACTGGGCCCGCGCCTGGACTCGCTCACCGCCCGGCTGGACATGAACTCGGGCGACATCAACATGTTCGAGATGTTCGGCGACCCCGAAGAGGAACTCGGAATCTTCCCCGCCCACTTGGAGAAGGTCGTCCTCATGGCCGAACAGGCCTATGAGACCACCGAATCGGACCGTTCCATCATCCGTGGTTCCCTCAAGGAGACGCTCACCCAGTTCTACATCGACAAGGGCATGTGGGTTCGCAACGCCAAGCACAATCGGGACCGGTTGCGCGTGGTGGGCATCCCGCACACCCAGGTACCGCGCCTCCAGGACATCGTCACCTACTTCGACACCCGGTACCGAGCACTGGCCAACTCCACCGCCCGCGACGACGAGGCACTGCACGCCTACAACATCCTGCGTCTGGTCTTCAAGGACCTGCTCGACAACAACGGCGACCTGTTCAACACCCACACCAACGATGAGGTCGACGGGGTGGCCGACGCCCGACGAGTGCTCTACGACTTCTCGCGGCTGCTCAAGCGTGGCAAGGGGGTGGCGATGGCCCAGCTCGTCAACGTCATCGGGTTCGCCGTCGACAACCTCGGGCTGGGTGACACGGTGATCATCCATGGCAGCGAGAACATCGACGACCGCATCAAGGAATACCTCACCGAACAGTTCACCCACCTGTTCCTGCGCGGCGGCCGCGTCGCCTATCTGTACAACGACGTCGACAAGATGCTCGCCGACTCGACCTTCAACCGCTTCGACGCAGCGGACTGGACCGTACTGGGGCCGATGCGTGACGCGACCGTCACCGAGTACCAACGCCAAATGCACCAGGACATCCCGCCCGACCTGGAACGCCTGGTGACCACACGTGGCGAGAACCTGGCCTACCTGCGTCGCGGCCACACCAACGTCGTCTTCCACATGGACCTGCCGCTGGGCGTCAACCCGGCCCGCGCCGAACGGCGAGCCCGAATCCTCGAGGCGGTGCAGCGTGAACAGGGTGATCGGGCCAGGCCCGAACAGTCCTCTGCGGTGGTGGCCGCCCTGGGTGAACAGGCCGAGGAAAGGGCTCAGCGCGTGGCCAGGGAAGGTGCCCAGGCACGGTTGCGCGCTGAGCGCATGAAGTCGGAAAGAAAGCCGGAACGACGCTCGAACCAGGGAAGACGGGTTCAGCCCTCGGGCCCATCGAACGAGGACGACCGCAGGAGGCGGGGGCTTTAGATGGGTGAGAGAAAGAAGGGAGAGCGTACGAGGAACAGGGGTCTCTTTCCCGCGTTGCGAGGCCTGCTCCCTGGCAAGGACGGAACCGGTCCCTGGGCACGTCTGGGCGTGTTGGTACTGCTACTGGTCTTCCCACTGGCCCTGCTGTTGGGGGGCGCCGGTACCGTCCTCGCCGACGATGAGAACTCCCAAAGCCAAGATCCCGAAATCGACGGTCTGTCGTTCTACAGGCTCTCCTCATCGATGACGGCGCTGTTCTCCACCGCCCAGGAGCCAGGTAGCGGTGTCAGTTTCGGGGGAGAGGGGGAGGAAGGGGAACAGACCAGCTGGGCGGAAGTGCTCCAGAGCCCGGCCAGCGCCGGGTCCATGCTGGGATACCCGGACGAGAACTACAACCCGATCATGGGATGGCTCGACTCCAGGATCGCCCAATCCTCCAACAGCGTTGGTTACAACTCGTTGGTCGGAAGCACGGACTCGGGGGTACCCGGTGAGAAGGGTGCACGCGACTATGCGTTGTACGGTGCCACACTCAATGGCCTGGGTTTGGACAGCACCAGTACCGGTCTCTCCCTCGGATTCTTCAGTTGGCTCGCGGGCGGGCTCATCCTCGTCCTGTTCGCGATCGCGGCCGCCGTCGACGCTCTGTGGTCGATCATCCTCAAGACCCTGATCTGGATCAACCCTTTCAGGTTGATCTACGATGCGGTCAATTCTCTCTCCGGTAGCACTTACGCCGATGGAATGACCGCCGGAGAGGGAGCTCCGAATTTACCGGGACCATTGGATACGGTGGTCAACTGGATCAATATCGTTTATTCACACTTGATCCAGGCTTCATGGAATTATGTAATCCCGGTGTTCGTCGGCGTTTTTTTCATCAGCATCCTCATGTTCAAGGGCATGAATAAAGGATCTGCGCTGAAAAAGCTTCTCCTTCGCATGTTCTTCATCGTCCTTGGCGTTCCACTCCTGGGCTCCATGTACAGCGGAGCACTCAACGTCATGAGTGATGCCGCGGACCAAGAGAACTCGGCCGCCGCGCAGGTGGTGCTCTCCACCTACGTCGACTTCGAGCGCTGGGCCATGGATCAGCGTCTGCGTGTACCCGCATCCGATGATGCGGTCATCGAGTGGAACATGGAACAGAACGCTCCTTCGGGGGCGTCCCAGTCGGGCGTGACCGATCTGGCTTTACTGATCAATTACCAGACCATGGGTTTGCCAAGCAGTTCCGTGCAACTCACCGGTGAGGGTTCATGGGACCAGAGCATGCCGGCGGAAGGTGACTCCGGATTCGAGGAAAGTCACTACTCCGCGGTCATGGACATCCTGCGCCGCTACATGGACGGGTCCCACGTCAACGCCTCTTCGTTCGAGTCCGAGGCCAAGGCGACTCTGACCAGTAACACCAGCGGCGAAGCACGCTCTTGGTTCAAGGAGTACATCGGAGATCCAGAAAGTATTCAAAAAAAAGAGGAGCCTCAAAAGAACCCACTGCTCGCGGTGCAGAACGGAACAGGTCTGACTTCCACCCCGAATGGGGAAGACAAAATCCGCTTCAGCACCTCGGGGGGTACCCAGGATTGCGGTCTCGAACTTTCCGAAGACGACGATGATGCCAGCCCCAAAGCGTGCAACCTCGCGCCTTTGGCTATGTACAACTACCTCAACACGGACTTCGGATCGACCTCCTACACCGCCTATTCCTCGGGAAAGACCAGCAGTGAAGCGACCCGGTCCATCCACAACTCGGTGAACCTGGTGGGCACCGGCGTGATGAGCTTCGTGTACTGGCTCAACGCCGTCGTGCTCTTGGGCGCTTTCGTCTTCATCGGCGTCGGTTACGCCGTCGCGTTGGTGATCGCCAACCTGCGACGCACCTTCCAGTTGATCACCGCGGTCCCCTTCGCGGTGCTCGGCGTGGTCTCGGGTATCGCCAAGGTCATCGTCTACACGGTCGCGATGCTCATGGAAATCCTCATCACGATGTTCATGTACAAGTTGGTACAGAGCTTCTTGCTGGGCATCCCCGGGTTCATCACCGCCCCGTTCGCCGAGGCCATCGGCGACAACGATGGCCGGTCGACCCTCCTGTCGTTCCTGGCCGCGTCCGGTTTCCTCCACATGGTGATCACCCTGTTGTCGATCACCGTGGTCATCGTCTTCACGGTCATGGCGATGCGGCTGCGCAAGACCCTGGTCAAGGCCGTGGAGGACACCACCACCAAACTGGTCGAGAAGTTCACCGACTCCAAGGTCCCGCCCGCTGGCGGTAACAACGTGAAGCCGGGCAAGCCCGGCGGGGGTGGCAAGGGTGTCGAGTCGGCTTCGGGTAACCGAACGATGGGCGGCGCCACCGGTCTCAAGAACCCCCGTGGCACGAGCGCGGGTGGCACCGTCGCAGGTGGCGGCCTCGATGGGACGTCCTCCTCATCCGCTGAGAGCGATGAGACCAGGGTGAGCGGGGACGTGGACACCGACGGCAAGTTGGAGGGCCCCGGCCAGATGTTCGGCGAGGATCGATCGGGCTCTGGCCTGGAACCCAGTACCCAGGAACGGGACGCCGCGGGAGAGACCGCACTCGGGCGACGGGTCGAGAGTGATGGCCTGTCCGATGATCCATTGGAGACCATGGCCGGTTCCGTCCGGCAGTCCGCAGCGGACTACGCCGAGTCCGACAAGCACAGACTCGGTGCGGCGACGGACGGTGTCAAGGCCACCGGCCACGCCGCGATCGCCGTTGGTCGCGGCGTGGCCGGAGACGGGGTCGGGGCGGCCGAGTCGGCGGGCAAGGCCGCTGAAAAGGGCGGGTCGGCCATGGCGGGGAACGCACGAGCCAACCAGGCGTCGGAACGGGCCGGAAAGTCCGCACTCGACAATCCGGCCCCCAGCGCCCGGCATCAACGGCAGATCCAGAAGGGCCAACAGGTCCAAGAGGTGGGAAGTACCGTCTCCAAGGTCGCCGGCGTAGCCGGTGGCACCGGTGGCGGTGGCAGCGCCCCGAAGGGCCCACAGGCCCAGCCGATACCGAAGAAATCTCCCAGTGGAAGCAAGGGTTCGGAGTCCGCGGCCAACGCGGCCAGGCGGGCCCGCTCCCAAAGGCAGGGACCCAAACCACCCAGTCAGCCCAAGCCCCCCAAGCGAAAGTGATTTCAACCACCGACCACAAAACCCGTGAGCACCGATATGGGGAACCTCAAGGGAACCATTCGGCTTCACCCTGAGGACCCGAAGAGGACTCCATTCCGCCAGTCTCACCCACCCTCATCCGGATTGGAAGCGTGACAAAAAAGTTGCTCCCAACAAAGCCTGACAGTTACAATAAGCCCGGAAAGTCCTAATTAGAACGCGCACACCCTCGACGTTGCTCTCCTCAAACCAATCCCCTTGAGATCTCCAACGTCACGCGTACATTCATCGGACCAAACCGGGACCAGAGAACAAGGACCATAGAAAATGAACATGAGCAACCTTCCCTCCGCGTCATGGGACCTCCTCTCATTTCTTGAGAGCGCCACCAACTACGTGCGTGTGGCAGGCGGATCCCTCCTCGCCCTGATGGGCACCGCCGGTGTCGTCTGGGGTGGCGTTCTCCTCATCAAGAAACTCATGGCCTCCCAGCAGGATCAGACCAGTTGGGCCAAGATCATCGGTCTGATCCTTATCGGCGGTGCCCTCATGGTCGGTGGTTTCAGTCTTATTTCCACCATTGCCGCAGGTGGACGTACCACCATTGAGGACCTGGGCGGAGGCATGATCCTCCTAGGGCTCACCGACTAAGGCAAGGCACCATCGCACCATCGTCCTGAAACGTGGCAGCGCAAAAGTAGGCACCAATGAGGGTCGACGGCGTAAGCAATCGTCGGCCCTTTACGCTTCCCACGGGTCGACCCATGCTTGAGTGAGGCGGCAGGAGAACGTCACGTGAGTTTAAGAGAAACCTTAACGACGTATGCGGCGAAGATGAAACTGGGACCCCACCACGCCATCGAGCGATTCGGGGTCGTAACCGCCTGTTTCACCGTAACATTCGCCGTCCTCTTGACCGGCACCATTGTTTCGGCCACCGCCAACAATCGGGCTCGGTTGAGCGAGACCGCGCTTTACACCACCTCGTTCACCACGTCCAGGACCGAACTGTCCGGCAACGTCGAGGGGGTCTACACCAACAGCGACAACGACCGAGCACTGGTCCTCATGCGGTTCCGGGACTCCAGTGCCGGGTCGTTCTCGGCGGACGCCGCCAACTACCAGGCCTTTCTCACCGGCTCCAACGAGCGACTCGACACCCAGGCGCTCAGCACGGACATCACCGGATCCATCGTCGTCTTCGGTTCCACCGGCTACCTGGGGGTGGTCCTCGAGTCCGACGCGCCATTCGCCCAACAGATCATGAGCCTGACCTTGCGGGCCAACAGTGAATTGGTCTACTCGGAGGATTCGAATCGAAAACTACGTGAAGACCTTCAGGACGACGGCTCCTTCCTCGAGTTCGACCAATGGCGCGTATTCCTCAATCCCGGCGCCTCCGGCACCATAGAAGCGAATTCCCTTGAAGGAGGCCGTGTCGATCCGAACTCCCTCTACTACGAACTGGTGGTAGCCGAACAGGAGGAGGAAATACGCGCTGAAATGGAAGAGCAACTTCTTCAGATGCGTGCGGCACTCAACCGTATCGCCGAATATGACGGAGAGATGAGCCGCGTCAACGTGGACGGAGTGTTCATCGAACCACCTGAAGTTCCGCGACAAATATCCGGTGACAGCATCACAGGGCAAGAGGCCGAAGAAGAAAACGAGTCCACACTGGCATTGGAGACCGACTGGGTACACCCGCGCGGTTACGACTTCGACTGGCGTAAAGGCTCGGTCGATGAAGGTTACCTAGACGACATCATGCCTGCGGAAGAAACCTCTTACGTCACCTTCCTGAATGAAAAAGCCCGCGCCTCGGATGAAGAAAGCTCCCTCATCTCCGCCAACGATATCGAATGGCTTCTGACCGATGGAAACAACCTCAAGGAATACGGTCATTCCGATCAGTCGATAAAACCCCTACGAGACATCATGAACAACATGACGACGGCCTATCAGGATTACTCTCGCCTCAAAACCGGCTATCAAGTCGACTCCTACAGCGCTCTGTTGGAACTGGAAGTAATGTTGCGCGGCGTTGAATCATCCGGGTCGGTCAACACGGATGAAGAGGTCTTGATCACCTACTGACCCCGATCGATGGTGCGGATTATCCAGGGGAATTCAGCGAAGCAAAGGGAAGAAGAGAGGGCACCATGTCGGAAATCGCTGGTGGGGCCGGGGGGACGCGGCCCTCGATCCCAGGGTCGAGTGGTAACCCCTTAGGCCCTGGGGCGGGAGACAAACCCTTGGGCCCCGGCTCGGGAAATAATCCCTTGGGTGGATCCGGGGCGGCCGGACAGGACGTCGCGAAGGGGAGACCCGACACCGGTGACGGCTCCAAGATCGGCCCGGGCACAGGTGCCGAGGAGGGGTCGGAGGCAGGAGGGGGCGCAGGACGGGCCACGCCCCCCGATCCGGCGAAGGGCCCGGCCGGTGCTTCGGAAGGCGCGAGCGATGAGGGCACCCCCTCGTTAGGTGCGGGCGGCACTTCCGAGGCCGCCAAGGACGGCCCCGAGGGGAACATGGGCAGCGTCGCCAAGGGGGCTGGAGCGGCCGTGGCCGTCCCCGCCGTCGGGGTCGCCGGCCAGCTCATGATCTTCATGATGTTCCTCAAGTGGCTCAAGAGCCTGATGGCCCAAATAGCGGCCATGCTGTTGAACTGGTTGAACGCCCTGTGGAATCTCCTCATCGCCTTTGTGAAGCCCTTGGTCGGTATCGCGCTGGCCGTGGGTGGAGCGATCGCCGCGCTCGCGGGCGGAGCCGTCAGTGTGGCGGTCGGGGCCGTGGTCTCGGGCACCGCCGTACTCATGGCCTTGGTCTCCGTCGCCGTCGTCGTGGCGAACGCCGTCACCCAGGGCAACAGTGCCGCCCAGCATGACGCCCTTCCCCCGGACTGTCGGCCCATGACCGAGGCGACCGTGCGCGAGATCGACGACAACACCCGGTCCGCGAACAACAGTAAGGCCATGGACGAGATGGCCGAAAAGCTGTATTCAATCCTTTCTGCATGGGGAATGCAAGACGAGAATATCGCCGGTGTTCTAGGAAACTTCGAAGCCGAATCGAACATCGATCCGACAACCGTTGAGACGATCTACGACGAGGCTTATGAGATCGGCCCGCGAACGAAGGCGGCGGAGGAGAACGGCTTCAAGATCGAACTCATCGACGCCACATACGCTGAGGAATGGCCCGCCATCGAGTTGGCGGGAATCGGGCTGGGGCAGTGGACCAACGGCCGCAACAAGATGCTCACCGACTACGCCGAAAAGACCGGTGGAAAATGGTCCGATCTCGAAACCCAGCTCAGTTTCATGATCTCTGACGATGATCCTACCCGGGTTCGCTTCGTGAAGGACCTCATCGAGGAGCCCTCCGGGTCGATTTCGGAGTCCACCGAAGACTGGATGGTCGAATGGGAAGGCTTGTCGCTGAGTGTTCCCGCCAACCCACCACGACTGGCCGAACGCCAAGAGCTCGCCAACAGGTGGTTCGCGAAGATGGACGCCTGGGAGGCGGACGAGGAACTGGCCGACTCCATCCTGGAGCAAGCCGAGGCCACTCTGGGTCAAGCCAACCAGAACCGCCGTTCCGCGGTGATTCAGGATTGCCGCACCGCCAACATCGGTAGTGGAAGCGTGGTCCAGGCCGGTGAGCAGATCCCCTGTGACTCCCTAGGGGCGATGCACCCGCACGCCTGTGCCATGCATGAACACCTCCAAGAGGAGTTCGGTGGATTCTTCCTCTCGGCCGGGGGCCAGCGCAACGAGCCGGGCAGTAACCACCACAACGGCCAGGCCATCGACTACATGATGGCCGACTTGGGTGAAGTTCCCAGCCAGGAGATGTACGACTCGGCGATCATCGTCATCAACCACCTCATCGCCAACTCCGAAGAACTCAATATCAGCGGAATCCTGTGGGACGAACGTAAGTGGGCGGCCGGTAACGACCCGGTCGGGGAGTGGGGCGATGAGATAACCCGGGACGCGGGCGGTCGTGGGAGCAACACACAGAACCACATCGACCACATCCACGTGAGTGTGGGTCCCGATCCCTTCATGTGATCAACGAAGAGGGGCCTCAAAGAGAAAAGAACTTCGGATAGCGATACCGCGGGGAGAACGAAGGGTGACCGAGAAAAAACCCTGGCACCGGATGAGTCGCGAGGAGGTGATGGGACGCCTCGACGACTACCAGGCCAAGCGGAGGGCCGACCGTAGAAGGTTGACCGGCGACGACGTGCAAGAGATGTTGCGCGAGCGCCGGGCCGAGCGCCGAAGACTCAAGAGGGAACGCAAGGCACAACGTGCCAACGGGCCCAAGGCCCGCCGCGATGTGGGCCGAACGATGCGGTCGAGCCTGGGCTGGGCGCTGTTGGCCGGAGTGGTCGGCATCGGGTCATTGGCGGTCTCGAGCACCGACACCGCTCAGGAGCGGTTCGAGGACAACGAGCGGACCATACTCCTGCTCACGGGAGAGATCCGCGCTTTGGAGGAGAACACGTGGGACGAGGCGGAGGCCTCGGGCCTCGAAGAGCGGCTGGAGCAGGCCTTGGAGCAGGCCCGTGAGAAGGGCGAGCACATCGCCCGGGCACAGAACACCTACCAGGAACTCCTCGTCGACACCAACGGCACGGAACCACCCGAGGGCGGAGAGGCGAGCGAAGCGTTCGCGGCCGTGGGCGAACATCGCGAAGAACTCGTCGACCTCTTCGATGATTCGGCTCGGATCATCAAGGACGAGGAGTCCTACCACCCCGGCGCGGACAGGTTCTACGGGCCCGGTGAGATCGACGTGCTCTCACCCTGGTACATCCGCTACAGCGATGAGAACCGCGGTACCTACGCCAAGGCCTCGCTGAACTCCTGGGAACTGGTGGCGGTGTCCCTGAGCGATTCGCCCGACTCCATCCACGTGTCCTGGCTCAACCAGGAAGCCTCCACCGGTGACCTGTTGGCCTGGGCAAGGGCCACCTACGACATCCACACCGAGGTGTTCCACAGCCTCTACGTCGGACAGACCACGATCGGGGACCGCCCCGTGGACGTTCCGGATCAGGAGTAGGTTCGATGGGTTTCTTCCAGCGCAACGCCTTCCCCTTGGTCGCGGCCGTGATCCTCGTCGTGGCGGGTGGCTCCTTCCTCAGCACACGAAGTTCCCAAGAGGCCTCCCTGCAAGAGCAGGAGCAGCACATATCCGAGCTGGAGGAACGCAAGGCCGAACTGGAGGCCGAACACGACGAGCGAGAGCGTTCGATCAACGACCAGGTGTCGGGGACCGACTCCGCACGTTTGGAGGCCGACGAAAACCTCATCCACCAGCTGCTGAACACCGCGTTGACCTGGGAGAGCCATGCCGAGTACGAGAGTGCGCGTACCACCATGACGAACGTCTACGGCCTTCCCGAGGACTCCACCTTCATGACGGCGTTCCTACCCGAGGCACCGTTGAACGTGGACGGTGAGGGCACCGAGTATCCGCTCATCGACCTGCTGGGCCTCGACTCACGGGTGAATGATTTCCACACCGAGGTGATATCGGTCCAGGGCACCGAGTACGCCTATTTGGTGTTGGTCGATGTATGGACCACCTCCGACGACGGTCAGGCCAGTGCCCGGAACACGGCGACGGTCATGTTGACCACCGATGGTGCCGGTGGAGTATCCGAGGTCGAAGGATACGCCGCCACCTCCCGGGTGCGTTCCTCCGGTCCCGACTGACCCGTCCCCGGTGTCCGCTGAATGTAAGCGACTTCGCACTAGGGCTTCTTCACGTCCCAGGTGTACATGATTAGTCACTATTGTGGTTCTACAGAACTATTTTTATATATGTCAGAAATGCCTCATGGTCGCATAAGGGAGGAGGTCAACGTGGCCGATGGTACGAACGAACCCTCGACCCCGCCATCGTCTTCCGACGACCTGACCGGACGTCCGGGCGCAGCCCTTTCCACACCACAGGACGAGCCCTCCTCGGCTCGGCGTTCCCAGGGCGGATGCGGAACCCTTCTACTGCGGATCGCGTACTGGTCGGGAACCGGCCTGGGGCTCTTGGGTGCGCTGGTGCTGATGGTCATAGCGGGTGCGATCAGTACCCAGCACCAAGCGCGGTTGGAAGAACAGGCACAGGCCGGGTTCGACGCACAGCAGGACATCACCGCCGCGCAGCAGGACTTGGAGGACCTACCCGCTCAGAACGAGGCCAAGCGCTGGCTACATCAGGCCACCACCGTGGGCGAGAACATCGCCGAAGCACAGAACACCTACCTGGAGAACAGCGGGCCACTTCTCCTCGACGATCTGCCCACCCGAACACCCGGGCTGGGTGAGCGCGATGAGTGCTCTTCCTACCTCGATGAGGTACCGACCGACACACGCGAGTACACCGACAAGGAGCTCACCACCTGCGCCAAGGGACTACGTGAGGAAGCGACCGATGGTCTGGAGCGGCGGCTGATCCCGCATTTCACCACGCGAGTGCTCGATACGGACGGCTTCGACGCGGTGAGCCAGTGGCACTCCCGGATACCGACCTTGGAATCGGACACCTCTTTGGCCGACCATACCTGGACCGCTCACGAAGCCCTCCTTTTCACGCAGGATCTGTCGATCCCCCTGGTCTGGACCCTGACCGACGAGACCGGGCAGATGGTCGCCTGGGTGCACGGGACCTACGATCCGCTGGTCAAGAAGTTCGACCGGATGGTGTTCGGTGCGATCGCCGTCGGCGACACCGAAGAAAACCTCGGCGCCATCGACAGCGATGACGACGGCGAAGAGGAACGAGAGAACGAGGGCGAAGGTGACCAGGGATGAGCCTGGCCGAGATCGAAGCCTACGAGCGTGAGCGCCGGCGTCGTCGCGAGAGGATCCGGCGCATCGTCTCCTGGGCTCCTCTGGGGACGGCCGTACTGATGCTGGCCGTGGGCGGGCTGTCCGTGTGGTCGGCGTCCTCGGGGCATGAAGCCGACCAGGCCGAGGTGGCGACCCTGGTGGAAGACCTCGAAAGCGAGGCGGAGGAAGCCGAAGCCGACTTCCACACCGCCTGGATCAAGTCGGTGGAGGACTCCTCGCCGACACGGGTCGAACGCGTAGCGACCGACGGCGAGACGATGCACGCGCTGTTGCGCGAGGTCGTAGCGGCAGAGGATGACGTCTGGGATCCGCCGCCCACCACCGACGACGAGATCCTCGATCCGCTCCACGCTCTGGTCTCCGAGGGCGTCCCCGGGCTGGATACGGGTTCACGGGCCAGGTTGGGAACCTTCGATCCGGTACTCGTCGACATCGAGGTCGGTTCCTACTCCTACTTCGCCTACGTCGACGTTTTCGACACCGACGACGTCACGGAGGAGGAGGACGAAGAAGACGACCGAGAACCTGCGGTCGCGGCACTGTCGGTGTCCTGGACGACCGCGAACGAAGGTGCGATCACCCGGATCGACGCCCATTGGACCGACGGAATCCCCGAACACTCCTAACACACCCACGCCCCTGCCAGGAGAACAATCCATGAGTCCCGCTCCGTCGGCCCCCAAAAAGAAGACGAAACCCTCCACGACCACATCGACCAAACCCGAAAGGAAGCGACGGGCCAAGGAGAGCGCCGCACCGCGAGCCATCGCGGCCGAACAGGTCGACCAGAACGTCGCGGGACCTGCCTTGGGAGCGCGTATCCGCGCGCGTCTGGGGCCGGGTGGAGCACGTTCGTTGATGCTGGCCACGCGCATCGGTTCGATGGTCGTCTCCGGCTTGGCCGGCTATGTCGTGGCGATGTTCGCCGCGGTGACCGTGGTCCCCAACGTCTTCCTCATGGTGGCCACCGGTACCGGCATCGGCCCGGCTTCCCCCTTGGAGACACAACTGGCGCACTGGCTGGCGCCCAGCCTTTTCCTCATAGGTTTGATCTTCGTCCTGGTGCTGGTCGTGGTGCGCTGGTTGTGGCGTGCCCAGCGCCGACTGAGTGAGAAGGTCCGGCGTGCCCTGTTGGGCGAGGAAGTCGATCGCTGACCCCCGAGATCGAAGAAAGGCGATCCGCGTGATAATCGCACCCCTGCGGATGACCGACCCGTGGTTCCACCGCTTGGCCCGAAACGACGAGGCCGACGCGCAGACCTTGAACGGCGTGTCCTGTGACATCGCCGTGCGTATGGAGACGGTGTCGATCCTCCACCATGACGCCGACCAGAACTACCGTCCCTACCTGCATCTACGTGGACAGCTCACCCGGATCCGACCCGACGTCGTCCTGCCCCACGGCATCACCGAACTGCGGTTTCGTTCCGGGTCGGAACCGACCATCGACGCTTTCTACGAGTTCGACACCGATCAACTGAGCGAACTGGTCCGCAAGGGCTACTTCGGTCCCCGTTTCCGGGTGCCCGACTCCATGATCGGGATCATGTGGGAACTGCCCGCCGAAGCCGACCTCCTCGTGATCGCACCGGAGGACGTCGACCAGCCCCCGCTGGTGTTCGTGGACGTCCGCGAGCAGAACAGTGCCGTGCTCACCGAGGAGAACAGTGGATACGCCCTCGCCGAGTACTTCCCCGACTATTCGATCGAGAATTCAGAGCAGATGGTGGCCGAAGCCCAGACCGCGGTGCCCACACACTCGGAGCAGATTCAGGATCTGTTCGCCGACGAGGAGCTCGACGAAACCCCTCACGGCCGAGCGGGGTTCTCGCGTCGTGACGTGCCATCGGGACAGAGCGCGATGGAGCCGCTCCCCAAGGGCGCGTTCGATCGCTTGCTGGAAGAGGTGGAGGCTCGGCGTCGCGTTGAGGAGGCCGCCAAGAAACCCGGAGTGGACTACGTCCCCGATAGCCCCGAAGGGCTCCTGCGGGAAAGGATCACCCCCGCTGTGGAGCAGGCCTTGGTCGACAGGCTGGAACGTCGCACCGAACACGTCGTCGAGGTCGATCCCGACTTCGATGGCTTCCTCGACTTGGACGTCGAGGACGAGGATGGAGTCCGATGAGACGGGTGTGCCCACCGTGGGTCTGGCTCAGAGGAACCCGCACGGGCGTTCCGCGGCCCGGCACGCAGGGGGCGAGCGGCAAAAACGGGAGGGCGACCATCGGCCTGGCGTTTGATCCGGACTCGCACAGGACGTACCGACCTGATGGGCCCACCAAGGCCCTGGGCCCACGCGTCTCACGGAAGGAAGCGGGGCGGACGGGTCCGCGCTCGGATAGCCGGTGACCGTGCTGTGGACAGTGGGAAGGTGTGGCTTTGTGAGCCCATCGGGAAGGTGTGGGCGAAGCACACCTCATTCGCGCGGCCATCGCGAGACCCCGGAGCTTTTCTTGGTTTCCCGATCCGCGAAGAAGTGGTTTCTTCTTTACCTTTGAGGCTTGATGGATAGTCGCATTCCAGCTGCTTGGCAGGCCCACTCTCAATGGCCATTTATGGCCATCCCAAAAAGGCTTCTACCCTGCCACCACAACATGGTGACGTGCTAAAATCTTGATGATTTATGAGCAAAATATGAGTGGAATTGAAACGCAGTCGTAACCTTCTTGTCCACAGAAGGCGGTGTTAGTTGTTCACCAGGCCTGACGGCTCCTTCGACGACGAGCGCAGCGCTCTCTATCCGAAGTTGGCCAAGTACAGCGACCCTCTCAAATCCCCCGAGCGTGAGATCGTCGGTCGCGAATATGAGATTTCCCAGCTCATGGCTGCTATGTCTCGGCCTGAACTGTGCAACGCTCTTTTGCTGGCCCCTCCCGGATCGGGCAAGACCGCATTGGTTCAGGCAGCCATGGTGGTGGACTCCAAGCGGGTCTATCTGGAAGTGGACCTGGCTCGAATGATCTCCGGTCTGAGTACCCCCGACGAGATGGCGGCACTGCTCAAGGGCCTGTTCGACGAAGCTGAACGGTTCAGCGTCGAAGAACAAGTGGAACTAGTGCTGTTCATCGACGAGTTCCACCAAGTAGTCCAACTCAGCTCCGCCTCCGTCGAGGCGCTCAAACCGGTGCTGGCGGCCTCTGGTTCACGTGGTATCCGGGTCATCGCGGCTACCACGTTCGACGAGTTCCATAAGTACGTAGCACCGAACCAACCGCTCATGGAACGTCTCCAACGCATCAACGTGAGTCCACCTGACCAAAGGACCACGATTGAAATCCTCAAGGGAATGGCCCGGCGTTACGAGGTGGAAGATCAGTTCTACGACGACCACCTTTTCGAACTGATCTACGATTACACCAACCGGTACATTCCAGCTTCGACCCAGCCCCGCAAGTCGATCCTGGTACTGGACTCGATGGTGGGTTGGCATCGCTACAGCGGACGCCCGATGGACCGCGCCCTACTGGCCGACGTCCTCATGGAATCAACCAACGTCAACGTAGCCTTCAGTGTTGACGCGGTGAAAATCAAACAACAACTCGACAGTGCGGTGTTCTCCCAGGATTTCGCTACCAGTGTGGTCGCCAAAAGGTTGCAACTATGCGTTGCAGACCTTAACGATAAGACGAAGCCGATGTCTTCCTTTTTGCTCACCGGCTCAACTGGCACAGGAAAAACCGAGCTCACCAAACAGCTCGCTAAATTGCTGTTCGGTGACGACCAACGCCACCTTATCCGGTTTGACATGTCCGAGTTCGCGCGCGAAGAGTCTCTGGATCTGTTCCGCTCGGAACTGACCAAGCGCGTATGGGACATGGGACATGCTGTTCTACTCTTCGATGAGATCGAAAAGGCTGCCTCAGCTATTACAAGAGTTCTTCTCCAAGTACTCGATGACGGCAGGCTTTCTGATGACAACGGCCGCCAGGTATCGTTCCTCAACACCTACATCGTTCTCACTACCAACGCGGGATCAGAGATTTACGAAACGATCGCCCAGTACAACGTGGACGATAGCGGGTCGGGCAAGGAATTGTTAGAAAAAATGAAGGAGATCCGCAGGTCGATCTCCACCACTCAGGGTGATAACAAGTTTCCGCCCGAACTGCTGGGACGAATCGACGCTATCGTCCCTTTCCAGCCGCTCTCACGCGAGACACAACGAAAGATCGTCAAAAACAAGCTTCGTGAGATGCGCCGCGAAATCATGGTCAAACATGGGGTTCGGGTCGAGATCGCTGAACGGGTACTCCAATACCTTATCGACGACCACGGGGACACCGACTCCAACGCCGGAGGCGCTCGTGCGGCGATCTCGAAGATGACCGAAGAGGTCACCACTTCCCTCGCCGCCTTCATCAACGCCCACCCTTATGAACGAGTCCTACGGGTGGACGTACGCGGGACGATGCGTAGCGAGGACAAGGGGCTGCGCAAGAGTGACTCCTATGTCGAGGTGACCGCGGCCCGGTAAGGAGATCGCCGGAGGAGGCAAGGTCTCATCAGGCCGAAAGTGCCTCTACAAAGGCTGATGAAAAAGCTGGTTCGATACGTCTGGTACGGATGAGAGAGGGTGTGCCGATGGGATTCCTCGATGGCATGCGAAAGAAGGGGGCGGTCGATGACACGTCCTCCACCGGTCCGAAATCGAGCGCCTCGCAGAGCGGCGACGGCAAGAGACGCGCCAAACGACGAAAGCCCGAGGAGATGCTGGCCAGTGTGGTGCGAGAGAGCACCGTCAACGCCGTCATCGACCTGCTCGGACAGAACGATCCCTTCGTTCTCCCCGGCGGCAACTCCTGGGTCGCCTTGGCCTTGCCGGTGGAGCACATCGGCGGGTTGAACAAAAAGCAGCAGAAGGACGAAGCCAAGGGCTCGCTCATCGAGCTGATCAACAACGACCTCATCCAGGCCATCACCACTCGCTACCTCCTCGACCGGGAGATCCTGGGAATCATCCCCACTCCCCGGACCCTGGAACGTATGGAAGAGTATTCGCTGCTCACCAACGCCAGGTACCACTGGATGGTGCTGAGTCCGAGCTCGGATGGCCAAGAGCTGGTGGTCAGCCCCATCAACGACAAGGAGGTCGGTTACGCCGACGCGGTGGCCGTCGCCAACGGCAGCCGCGACTTGACCGACTACTTGCCGCACGTGTGGGCCTGGACCCAGGCCATCGACGACCCCGCCACCCCCTCGAACGCCACGGGCGTCACCGAGGCGGGCCCGCTTCCCCACATCGACGCCACGGGCCCTGGTGAAGACGGTGGCGACCGCGTGGCCACCCCCATCGACGACGGTTCTCCCTTGACGGACGCGGCGCGCCCGGAGGTCGAGGAGGGTCTCGACGACGAACCGAACGAGGCCCCCTCGCTCGGCGAGGACTGGCTGGGTTACGAGGAACCCGAGGAGCCGCTCAGCGGGGAGGCCGATGAGGGCGTGGACCAGTGGGTCTCCGACGACCTCGGTGGTGTTGAAGCGGTCGAATACGATGAGGACGACCACGGGGAGGAAGAGCCCGGCCCCCGGACGCGGTACGTGGAACACAATCGGGACCGAGAGTTCACCGAAGAGCAGGTTCGTGCCACCATCGCACGGCGTTTCCTATCCGAGGACTTGGACCTCGAGGTCGCCCTCGACGAATTCGAGGCCACGTTCAACACCCAGGCCCCGGCGATACGACTGGAACCGGGTGGCAAGGCCACCGACTGGCTCGGCGAACAGGTCTCCTTGCTGGCCGACCAGGCCAACTCCGAGTTGGAAAGACTCCACCACGACCATCGCGAAGAACTACGCAACCTCTTCGTCGAGACGATGAGCCTGCACGCCGAGTCGGTCATGCGGGCGGTGGACGAACAGCGTGAAGGTTCGATCTACCACATGCTCTTGGCCGCTGCCGAGAAGGAGCACGGCGAGCTCAAGGCCAAGGCGCCCGAGGACATCAGCAACCGGCGCACCGAGATCACCCGGCATTATGAAAAGGATGCCGATGATCGAGCCGAGATCGCGGCGGCCCAAGCCCGACAGGCCTTCTGGGACAGGAATCGTCCGGAGTTCGAGCGCAGAATCGCCGATGTGGCCCTGGAGATCGAGCGTCGAAACGAAGAGCGCTACACCCACCAGCGCCAACTGATGTTGGAAATGCGCCGCAAGGACGCGCACACGCGAATGCAGATGGGCGCCACACGCGCCTTCCAATTGCTGTCGGAGCGTGAAGCAGTCCATCGCGAAGCCGAGATGGAGTTGTTCGATCGCTGGAACGTGAAGATCACGCGTTACATCGACGATAATCGAAAACAGGATATCGCCCGCGCCGAGGCACTGGCCGAACAACTGAAATTGGACACCAGTATCGAGAAGATGAAAGCCGAGCACGCTCAGCGAGCAGAAGAACTCAAGAGCGAACACGAGGCTCAGATACGCAGACTACAAGGCGAACTGAGCAGGCTGACATCCGAACTGGAACGCAACCGTGAACAGGCCGCTGCTCGGATTCGTGAACGCGAGGAATCCTGGCAGCACAAATCCCAAGCCAACAACCAAATGTACACCGATCTGGTTGAGAAGACGCGCAGCATGACCAACACCATGCACCAGGAGTACTCAAGCCAACTTGCTGCGCTGGACCGCGCCAACCGCTCCAGCGCCGAGGAACTGAATCGCATAAACAAGGCCCAGAGTCGCACCAACAAGATCCTCTTCGTTCTCATGGCCGTGATCTCTATGGTGGCCATTGGTGTAGGAATCATCATCGGGTGGTGGCTCGGGTACGACACCTTCAGCCCTAACGCAATGATTCTCCCAGTGTGGTTCAACTAGACCCATCAAAACCATGAAGCAGATCAACGGTTACATCCAAGGCCCTAACTCCATAACTAGAGGAAACGCCTTTTGACACACTCGGAAAAATTATTTGATTTCCGTTGGGTCAGCAGATTGATCGATTTCAAGCGCATGCACCAATGAAAGGCGCACCATGGCCAGGAGAAGTTCTAGCCCTAGATCGGGCGCCTGGGACAAGCTCTCCTCACGCAAAACCAAGGAGACGAACGCCAACCGCGACGTCTACGAATCTCAGCAGCTCGATCGTTCCCGCATCGAACGTAAGCGAAGTCGTACCTCACGCAGCGTGCTCGCCGTCACGGCGAGCATTCTCGTCGCCATGTTGGTGTGGGCCCTGTGGTCGGCGGGTCAGGCCACGGTGAGCATCGTGACCGCCTCCTTCGGTGGGCCCGTGGTCCCCGACTTCATCGAACGCGAGAGGCTCTCCCCCACCCGGTACTGCTACCACGTCCTGGACGAGACCGGGCAGGTGATGACCGAACGGCCGTGCCACGAGACCGAGGATGAGGCTCTGGAAGACCCACCTCAGTGGGTACTCGACGACCTGACGGCCCAGCAGAGAGAACTCGACGCCGAACGTGAGGGCCGACCCGACACGCTCTTGGGCTGGATCCTTCATCTGGACTGGAGCAAGCCGGTCGTCAGTCTCGGCACCGGCCTGGCCCTGTTCGGTGTGCTCTACCCACGCCTCATGCGCAATCTGGACTCGCAGAACCTGCTGCACGACACCAGCGACATCAACCAGAACCACGGCGACCAGCACATCGCCCTGCCACAGGAGATCGTGCGCAAGTTCGACTGGTTCCCCGATGCCGGTGCCCACTCGGGTGTACAGCCCAACTCGATGATCAGCCACGTCATGATCACGAACAAGGGTCTGGCACCGATCCCGGTCGCTCAACGCGCGAAGGAAGACGTCCACGACTCCGAGGGCGACATCGAATACCTCCAGGGCGAGATCTTGCGCGATGACGAGGATCAGGCGATCACCAGGAAAATGCCGTTCATCGACGAGAAGTTCGGCGACGCCCTGTTCGAGGCCTCGGGCCTACCTAAGGACAAGTCCCTCCGTAAACGTTTCGACACCACGAAGATCCCCTACAACCCAGATGGCAAGGACCGCGAAAAACTCGGAAAGTACAAGACCGTCGCGGAAATGATCAACGATGACTGGACCTTCCCCGAATATGAGGTCCAGCGTCCCGCCGGTGCCTACATCGTCGACACCGCCCCGGTCAACACGATGGTCTTGGCCATCACCCGCGCCGGCAAGGGCCAGACCTACATCGAGCCGATGATCGACATGTGGTTGCGCGAGAAGCAGCCCAACAACATGGTCATCAACGACCCCAAGGGTGAGCTACTGGTCAAGCACTATGTGCGGGCCGCCATGCGCGGCTTCCAGGTGGTGCAGTTCAACCTCATCAACGCCATGAAGACCGACATCTACAACCCGCTCGGGATGGCGGCGGAAGCGGCACGCGAAGGAGACTCCACCAAGTGTGCGATGTACATCGAAAACATCGCCGATGTCTTCTTCCCCCTCGACAGCGGCGAGGACCCGGTATGGCCCAACGCCGCCAACAACGCCTTCAAGCGCGCCGCCTACGGTCTCATCGACTACTACTTGGAAGAAGAGCGTGAACTACGCGCCTACGCCGCCCGGGTGGGCATGGACCCCAAGGTCTTGGAGACCAAACTCGATGAGAAATGGGGCAAGGTCACGCTGTACAACTGCTACCAGCTGTTCGTGCAGCTCTCGGCCAAGAAGGTGAAGAACCCGGTCCAACTGGTCGAAGAGAAGGCCCAAAGAGGCGACTACGGAAACCCCGACGATGGCACGTTCCGTGACGCCGAAGCAGAAGCCGATCTCGAGGAAGCCGAACGCAAGGTTTTCTTGTGGGAGGGCAAGGAAGAGCTGGACATGCTCACCTTGTTCTTCAATGCTACCAACGCGCTCCCGAACAACTCGATGCGCACCTTGGTCGGCAACGCCGACAACGCCCTGCGAGCCATGGGGGCGGCCGAGAAGATGCTCGCGTCCGTGTACGGGATCGCGATCACCGCGATGAGTTTCTTCACCGACCCGACCATCTCCACGCTCACCTCGGGCACTCCCAGTCAGAACACCGACCTGGGCGGCCTGAGTTTCCCTCGGCGCATGGGGGTGCGGTTCACCATGAACTACCTCAAGCGCGACCACCTGATCGGCTCCCAGGCCAAGTGGGACGCCTACTCCGACCCCATGTTCACGGAGGCGTTGGGCGCGGACTTCGAACACGAGGACATCGTCTCCCGCGAAGGTTGGGCCCGCTTCTACTTCAAGGGCAAGTTCAGCAGCGATGTCGCCTACATCCGGCTGCGTCTGTTGAACCCGCAGAGCGGCATGCTGATCCGAACCTTCTACTTCAAGTTCACCAAGGACTACCAGACCTCACTCAACGGCCGATTCTTCATCACCGACCCGGTCACCGACCAAAAGATCGTACGTAACGGCATTCTGCTGGAGCTGAAGAAAACCGATGACGGTTCCTTCGAACCGGGCCACACCACCTACCCCCAGGTGCGACTGACCAACATCACCGGGGACCTTCCTCAAAAGGAAATGAGCCAGGCCAACGCCATCGTGCAGACCATGGTGCGCTATTCGGAGCAACCCAAGGCGGTTTTCTTGGTGACGCCGCCGCACCTGATGAAGTACGCCAAACTCATCCTGATCCTGATCAAGCAGCTCGTCGATTTGAACTTCGACAAGTCGTACATGACCAAGGAGAACCAAAAACCGCTCTACAAAACCCGATTCATGCTCGATGAGCTCGGCAACCTCCAATCCGAGGGCCATGGAATCTCCGGGTTCGAGACGATGCTCTCCATCGGCCTGGGCCAAGACCAGCAGTTCACGCTCATCCTCCAGACCCTGCAGCAGCTGCGTGACGTCTACGGTGAGAGCGTGGACAAGATCGTGCAGGGCAACACCTCCAACATCGTCTTTCTCAAGAGCACTGACGACTCGATGCTCGAGACGTTGGAAAAGATGTCGGGGAAACGCCACACCACCTACATGGATTCCAAGACCGTGACCCAGGACAAGGGTCGGCTGATCAAGGGTACGAACGTGGAGAGCAAGGTCTCCTACACCATGTCGACCAGGGAAGAGCCGGTCATCAGCTACAACGACTTGGCATTCATCTCCGAACGCAACTCGATCGTGTTCCGAGCGGGAGACCCGCCCGTGTGGAATCGCAACGAGATGATCCTGCCGATGAGTTGGCGATTGTTCAAAGACACGATCACGCACCCTGGCCATGACTACACGCTCCAGACCATTCCCACACTGTCCAGCGCGGTGGACTTCGACGTACGCATGAACCAGCCCGATTTCGAGGCGATGCTGGCCAAGCGCATGCAGCAGGCCGAACTGGCCGTGGAGTGCCGTGAAAAGCACAAGGCGGCACATGGCCTTTCCGAGGCCGACATCGCACGATTGGACCCCGACACCTACGCCAACGAGGTCATGGAACTCGTGGACGCGGCACGCGGTGAGGAGTACGCCCAAGAGCAGGGCCTGAGTGGTTCCGCCGAAGTCGACCCCGAGGACCTGCAGGGCGTCATCGACATGGACGACATGGACTGGGAGTACGACCAGGCCCTGCAACAGTTCGTCGACATCCAGCAAACACGGATGGACGAGTTCCGGATGAAGCGCTACGCCGACAGACTGATCAGTCGTGACATGTTGGTCCACTTCTCCTCCGATCCTGAACGGCCTCACGCAGGCGCACTGGATGGTCCGTTGGACGGACAGATCATCGAGGCGTACAAGAGGGCGCGGTCGGCACTGGAACAGGACGGCGACCACTTCTCCACGGGCGTCGACGGCTCCCTGCGCAGTGCCGACGGCTCGACGGTCTACATCTCCCCCCAGGACGAGTCCGAGGCGATGCGACGACTCCAGCAGGCCAACGAACGCGATGGGGAACGGGTGTTCTTCGAGGATCCCGAGCAGTTGGCCGACCTGCACGGCTTCCGTGTTCACGGAGCGTTCTACGAATTCCTCGCCGAGAAGAACGGTTGGCAGGACTTGGCCCGCGGTGAGTTCGACCAGGCCATGGCCGATGTCATGAGAGAGCAAGGGTAGCCACGGCAAGAGCCGGTGAGGGGAGCGCGGTCGATCGAGCTCCCCTCACCCGCCCGCAAGCCTTGGCGGACGAGTCCAGAGCAGGGCTGTTCCAGACTCGGAGACGGTCGGCGTCAGCATGTGTTCCGACACGGTGCCCGTACGTCGACGTGGGGATGGCTGAAAAGTCGCCATCGAACCGCGACCGGTCAGACGACTCCTGGTTCGGCGCGAAGAGTCGATGACTTCCGCCGGCGAATCCGGACGAGCGAAGACCTCGCCCCTTGGATCCTTTCAAGCACGCTACCGGGGCCTCCCCACACTCCTGAACGGCTTGGCCGGCATCGCTCACCGAGGATGGAAAGATCCTGATCCCGGCCGAACAGCCAGGCTTCTCCATTGACAGCAAACCTTAGGATGGTTTCCGAATCAGCCTGCATATGAGGAGAAAAACATGCCCCCCAACCGAGTCAGAACTCTCAACCTACGTCGTTTTCTTGGCGCGTGTATCGCCTTAGCGATGCTGTGGGGTTTGTTCTGGCTGTTATTCCTGTCCGGGTTGACAGATCCGTTGTTGGAATTGGCCCGTCCCGGCTTCGATTATTTGATCGCGATGGTCAATGAGCCACTGGGGATCGACTGGGGCGGACGACTACTGGCCATTGCCGTGATCGCCATCCCTCACCTTCTTGTGCTGCTCTTCATCTTCGACCAGAACTAGTGCCGTAGAAAGGGACATCAGGGGGTTCTCTCCTCCTGATGTCCCTTCCCGGCCTTCTTTCGGCGTCGGCAGGTTCTGAACCCACGGTCAGAGAAGATAGGATGACAGGTCGAACGTTTCACTCGAGGCTCTTGGGACCCGGTGCGGAGCAACCACTCTACTAAGACTCACCGCTCTCGATCTCGAGCCTGGGCGTACGCCCGTTCTGGCCCTGATCGAGCATCTTCTGTTCCGCGGGCCAGTCCGTCTCGGCAGCCCGTTGCATGTCCCAGCCGATGCCACCCTCCCGCGCGATGCGCTCCGCTGCGTCCCTTTCCATCTTCTCCCATAGCTCATCATCTTCACCCGGCACGAAGCCGAGAACTCTCTTGAGAACTTCTTCAAAGGGTTCCATCCTGCCGCCTTTCCCTCTTCTGATAATGCTCGATGTTCATCTTGTGGGGACTGTTACTCAGTCACCGAATTCGTGATCCCCGGATGGCTTTGCTCTTGGAGCACTCGCCTTCGGGGGCGTCTCGTCAGGCCGTGTTCCCTGTGCGGCCAACGTTCTCAAGGCCGTCCCACCAGGAGCTCTGTGCCGCCCCGGAGGCCTGCCCGACGCGAACGCTCGCGACGTCTCCGGCCTCTGCTGCCCTGGAGCCGGCTCCTCGTGCACGGCCCCTACCCCGGTCTCGGCGAAGGTCCCGGGCTCGACCCTTCGCCAATGGTCCCGCTTCGGCTCGGCCCGGACCCGCGCGTCCTGTGGCCGCTCCCGATCCCAGGGCGCCCCCTCATCGAAGTCTCCGTATTCTTCGATGAGATCACGCACTCCTCGTTCCCAGTCGGGTCCCAGGGCCCGGCTCCACTGCGTCGCCATCTGTGGATGCGTACGCTCCAGCTCCCGCCAGGCCTCCAGGACCCCGCCCATGTGAACCAGTTTCTGTTCTTGGGCACTGAGTCCGTCCTCACGCATGGACGTGAACATCGCACGAGAGCGCTCGAGTCGAGCACGTGCCGTGGGGTCCTCGGTCAACTCGACCGATTCGGGGTATTCACGGGTGGCCGAGCCGATGGCGTACTGCTCCAGGACCTCGCCGAACTCCGCCGGGCCACGCGCGCCGGCGAGTTCTCCGTACACGGTCCGAGCCACTGCGGTGCGATGCTCCTCCGCGCTCATCGGCTCTCGCAGCGTGAAGGCTCCGCCGGTGATCACGTCCCCGGCGTAGGCGTCGACGTAGTCCCCGGACCAGAGCTTCGCCGAGCGGTCGGTACCGGGCAAGATGACGTTCTGCGGTTCGCTCTTGATGAACCTGCCGTGTCCCAGCTCGGAGAAGACCGCCGCTTGTGCGGGGTCGCGTTCGATGAGTCGACCGACGATGACGCGCATGTCGCGCTGCACCGCCTCACGGTCCAACCCATCCTCGTCCACGTAACCGTAGAGTGCGCTCAGGGCACTCTCGTAGTTCTGCTTGATCAGTTCCCGGTCGGCGCCGGGTTCGCGCATCTGGTCGTAGGCGTTCTGGGCGATACCCACGTGCGCCAGTGCGGCACTGCGTTCGGTGAACAGGTCGCGGTCGCCTCGTTCCATCCTTTCGATGCGTTCCAGGCGCTTGCGGTGCCGGCGGCTCATGCCCTCGCGTCCTTGGCCGGTCCTGGCGTGGTGTGCGGCCTCCTTCGCGCGGGACTTCTCACCCTGGGCGAGGATTTTGGCTTCGCGCCGGGACCGTCTGTCGATCTCCCACCCCATGCCGGTGGCCACCTGTGCGACCTGGTCGCCCACGTAGGCACGGAAGTTGGGTGAAAGCAACCACATCGCCGTACTCATGCCCACGGTGGAGAGCACGTTTTTGAAGTTGACCCCGCGTCGGAGCGGCTTGAGGCAGTGGGCCACCATCCTCGACACGTACTCCTGGTGCCGAGCGCTGAGTTTCCTGCGTCGAGCCTGATGCCCCTGTCCTGGTGCGGTGACATCCGATTCACGTAGGTAGCGAATGAACTGCTCCTGCGCGCGCTGAGTATCGAGTTCGAGTTGGGCCAGAGGGTCTCCGTTCGCCGCTTCACGCCTGATTCGTCGTTGCTCGCGGCTCAGTTCGCGCTCATACCGTTTGCTCTGTTCACGCGGATCAGCGCTCTTGCGCTCACCGCGCTGCCGGTGTGCTCGCCGTATCCGTTGCCCCGCACGGGCACCGGCATCGCGTACCTTCTCCCCCAAGGTTTCGATGATCTCGGCGCTCACGACCCTGTCATCCGACCCCGGTGTACTGGGGTCCGGATGCTTGGCGGCACCCAGGTTCCTTTTCTTCGCCCTCGCCACGACCCGTTCCTTCCTCATCCCTTTGATCCGCCTCGATCCGGAGCCGGGCCGAGGCGCGCGCTTGGATCCCCATCTGCGGGACGGCCCTTCCGGCCGCCGGTCACGGCCTCCATCGCCTACGCGAACCCTGTGTCGTCGCAGGTGAAAGCATTCACTTCCGGAACCGGCCTTGAGAAATGCCCCTATTCTCTCGGCCGCTTCCGCATATGGATGCAGAATTTTCTTCAGCTATCAGCATTTTTCCAAAGCACATATTAACCGAATCTCGCATGAGTCCTCAATGTCCAGAGGGCGGCATCTACTCAGGCTCCCGTCCTGCCTACGCGGGAGCGAGCGGAGCGAAGACATCCTCCATGGCCCTCCATCGCACTTTGAATTACGCATCTCTTCGCCCTTGACCTGCTGTGAAATCATCAGCATCGGCGAACCCGAACACCGACGTGGACACGGTTTCCTCGGCCTCCTCATCCTCTACCGCCTGGTCCTTTGCGCTCCTTGGATCAACGGATCACAAAACGGACACTCGCCACGGCGGACCGCGAGCCACTCCGACATCCGCCGGTCCTGGTGCGAACCAGAGGATGGCCATGCCTTGCTCTCACCTCCGTCAAGTCCTTCCAAGAAACAGCACTCCAGGGCCGCGCTCGGACTTGGTCACGCCACCCGGCCATCAGTCGACGCATGCGTGCCTAGTAATTTCCTGACATGCACATGAACGGAGGGACGCGAACACCGGCACGAGAGCCGGGATCCGACTCCGATCGACGCCTGCTCGTCCCGGACCTGGCGCGAGGAGCGATGCTCCTGCTCATCGCCGCCGCCAACACCCACTATTGGTTCCGCCAAACCCCCGAAGCCCCCGCCGTGACCGAGGACCTCGTATCGAACCTGCTGCATTTGCTGGTCGACGCGAGGATCTACCCCCTCTTCGCGCTCCTGTTCGGCTTCGGCCTGGCCACGCTCGCGCACGAATCCATTCGGACGGGGTCGACCACCGGGCTCGACCGCGGACAGGCCGAGGAGCGGGCCACGGCGCTCCTGCGCGGCCGGGGTCTGGGGTTGGTGGTCTTCGGAGCCGTGCACGCATTGTTCTTCGCCCAAGACATCTTGGGTGTCTACGGCCTCATCACGATCTTGGTCGCCGGCATCGTCACCACCCGCCGCCGGCGGGCAGCGCTGGCACTGGCCGGGACCGTCTGCGTGCT
>NZ_ANBD01000117.1 GCF_000341005.1 Nocardiopsis alkaliphila YIM 80379
CCCAGGCCTTGTTCGAGGGGGACCCCGTCCAGATCGCGGCCAACCTGGTGGTGTGGGCCATCTCGATACCAGCGACGATGCTGTTCTCCATGGCGGTCCCCAGCGTGCTGTTGGGTGCCTGGTTGGCGGGCCGAGGAGTGATCGAACGACCACACCGGTACCGGCCCCAGATGTCGGCTCTCTTCTTGATCGGCCTCCTCATACCCACCGTGATCACACCGATGCTCTGGGAGAACACGAGTGAGGGCGGGCTCCTCGCACGTGCTCTCCTCGCCTGGCACCAAGGGGCGGCCGGCCTCCTGGCAGGGCTCGGCTACTTGGCCCTCGTCTGCCTTGCGGCCTCACATCACGCAACCGGGAAGGGCGTCCTCGGCCGGGTGCTGATAGCCACCGGAAGACGTTCCCTGACGGCCTACCTGACTCAGACCGTATTGATGGTGCTCATAGCCGGGGTCCTACGTCTGGGCGGTATCGACGCCTTGGCGCTGTCCTGGCAACTCCTCCTCGCGGTCACCGTCTGGTCGGTCACCGCACTGCTCTGCTGCTTGGCGGAACGAAAGGGTGGGCGAGGGCCCGCCGAGTGGTTACTTCGTCGCCTGGCGTGCGCGAACACACGAAAGTGACAGTTCCCGGGCACCAGTGGCGATACGGGTTCATCTCGACAGGGCTCCTTCACCACGGTCGCCTCGATCCGCGCTCGGATGCATCACCGCCAGCACCGCGACCACACCCGCCAGTGCCATCGAGAACACCACGGGGGTGGCCATCACCGCGATCAGGTCCACCGGCACCAGGATCGAGGCGAGATTGAACAGCGAATGCAACACGATGACCGGCCAGAGCCTGTTCACGTGCTCATAGACGAAGGCCAACAGCATCCCCAACGGCAGCGTCACCGCGACCTGCACGACGTTGCCGTGTAGAACGGCGAAGGCCAGCGAACTGACCAGGGCCGAAACGACCACTGACCAACGACGGCGTAGCAGCGGATAGATCAAGCCGCGCATGAGCGCTTCCTCACCCACCGGGGCCGCCACCACCAGGGCGAACAGCAGCAACGGCACCGGAGTCGCACCCTGAGCGCTCTGTGCGGTGTCGAAAGCCGGTGAACCGTACTCGCCATGGAGCCACACGGCCAACGACTGACCACCGAAGAAGCACACTACCGAGCCGACAAGGGCGAGTGCCCAGAACCCGGGCTCATGCGCCCGTGTGGGTCCAGGCTCCAACGAGTGGGTCCCGCGCCCCCAACGTCGCCAGGACACAACGGCACCCAAGAGCACGGGACCGGAGACCACCACTCCGAGCACCGCGGAACCCGAAAGCACCCCCGCCGAAAGCGAGGTGGTGACGTAGAGGACGAGCCCTGCGGCGCATTGGGCACTGATCGCCCACCAAGAGGAAGACCATCCATTGGGAGCACTCACACCCGCCACCACATCCCGTCACCATTCGAAGGTCCTCCGCGCGGTCCTCGATGAGGGCTTGGAGGGGCGTGTCGCCGTTGAACCCGCTGAGCACCGACATGGTGCGCAACCGAGCCGGCCCCTTGGAGGCCCTCGACACCAACGCCAACGATCCTTCCACCTGACCCGACCAGCGAACCACGGTCCGGCCCCTGGCCGGTCATCAGATCGAAACCCATCGTCACAGCGAGTGTCCTAACACGCCGAGCCTGTGCGTGCGAACGCTCAGCCTCGATTCACAAACCCCCTCTGAGGGCCTCCGTGGCCTCGCCCGGGCGGTCTGCACGCCCACGGCTCCGCGCCTCCCGGGCCTTCCTCTTCCTCGGGCAGGATCCGGTTCTCGAATACACCGAACAAAAGCTTCTCTTTCAGCGTTACAAATCGGCACATTCGACGTGAGGTTCTTCGTTCTCAGAAATCCTGCCACCGGCATCGATCATGAGTATTACCCACATAGCCCGATGGTGGCTTCGATCTTCATATTTTCTTCTTCGCGTGAGGCGCGGATTCGAGCAACACGACGCTGGAACCCTTGGCCGGATCGAGTTTAGCCGATCTCTCGATAAACTTTTATCCATACCCTGCCCGAATTCGGCGACCAACATCCGATTCCATCAGCGCTCGACTGACTTATCCTGCCACCCTCCTCACTGATCAGATAAGGCGACACAGGTGAACTCCTGTGACCTCACAGAGGACCAGAACCACAGCTTCTCCCTGAGTTCAAAAGCCCCACCATTCCAAGGCCCCGGAGCGTTCGTCCGCTCAACGCGCCAAGCCCGAGGACTTCGTGCGGGAGGAGAGGGCAAGGCTTCCCCGCCTCTTCCCGGTCGCGGTATCCGGCCCGCGGTGGAAGACTGGTGCGCCTCACCCGCTCCCGACTCCTGGACGAAACAGGTGGCCTGTGGACCCGAGCCCCTTCTCCGACAGACTCCTTCGTCCTCGACCCGCGCTGGGAGCCCCCGCACTGTTGGGATTCACCATGTTCGCCTTCGTGGTCGCGGTGGTTCCACGGACGAGGGTGACCTGGGACCTGCCCAACCCGCTGGTCTGGGACGTGCTGTTCCTGTTACTCCTGCTCCTGCACGCCGAACGTCCGGTGATGCGTCGAGGCGCCTGGTTCCAGTTGTGGCTGGCCGCCGGAGCCCTGTTCCTGCTTCGGGTGGCCGAACTCGAACCGATCCGCGCGTACGTGATGTGGGGCTGCGCGCTGCTCTTGCTCATGCTGCTGATCCTGTCCGCACATCAGAGCCGCCCGGTGACCCGGGTCGCGGTGGGGGCCGCCCTGACGGGAGCGTCCCTGCTGACGATCCCCGCCTTGTTCGGGGTCCGACCGGCGATCACCGTGAACATGCTCGTGGTGGAAAGCGTGTTCGTGTTGGTGATCGCCGCCTACGCGGTGCTGCTGGCGCTGCGGCATCGTCAAGGCGGGCATCGGGGCGTGGTGGTGCCGGGCGCGGCGCTGATCACCGCGCTGGCGTTGGCGCCGTTGCCGGTCCTGGCGCACCCGGCGGTGTTGTACGCGTACGGATTGGTGCCGTTGTGGACCGCAGGGTCCATTCCATGGCTGTGCCTGGTCCTGTTGGGCGGTGCGGCCGTGGCGCGGGCCCGGTTCCTGCACCTTCGCGAGGAGTCCGCGGATACCGTTCGGTGAGGTCGGCCAGGTCCCGACCCGAAACCGGGCTACTCTTCCGGGCCGACCGCGGACACCAGTGGCCGTTCGCGGGTGGGGTTGGTGTCCAGCCAGCGCAGCAACGACTCCGAGACCAGGTCGACGGCGATCCGGCCGGTGCGTCCGTCCAGGTCACGGAAGAGGCATTCACCGTTGCCCAGGTTGCGCAGCACGGCCATGTGCTCCTCGTTGGTCTCCACTCCGAGCAGGTCCATCACGCTGGCGACCTCGTGCGCCTCGCTGGAACGGAAGGCGAACACCGATGACAGGCAGTTGGTGACCTGTTCGTTGAGCATGTCACCGGCATTCTGGGAGACGAGGATGAGCGCGGTGTTGCGGGAGCGACCCATGCGGGAGACCTCGGGGACGAGCTTGGCGCCCTCGGGGGTGGAAGTGACCGCCCATGCCTCGTCCAAGAAGATCGCCTTGGGCAGTCGGCGGTCCAGGCCGTTCATCAGACGACGGGCGAACTGGGAGACCAGATAGAGCAGGGCCACGGACAGGCGCTGTTCGTAGGAGTAGTCGTCGCGGTTGACGCCGGAGTCGGGCAAGGTGAGGCCACCCAGGGTGAAGACGGTGGTCCAGCCCTCGGTATCGATGCGCGCTTCGCCCTGGGGGTCGAAGCAGAGCGAGGCCAGCCGCATCTCCGACATGGAGCCGAGCACGGCGCCGAGGTTGCGGGAGGCGGCGTCCTCGGAGGTGGCCAGGTGTTCGACGACCTTGGCCAGGGAGGGCTGGGGCCGATTGGCGACGGCGGCCACGGCCTGGATCATCGCGGACTCCCGTTCCTCGCTCATGCGGGGCAGGAGCAGGCGCAGGGTCTCGGTGGCCATGGTCTTCTTCGCGGCCAGGTCGTCACCGAAGGCGAAGGGGTCCAACAGGCCGGGCTGGGCCGACCCGAGCGACATGATGCGGGCCTTGCGGCCACGGTGCTTGAGGAGTTCGACCAGGGATTCGGCGTCGCCCTTGGGGTCGATGGCGGCGACGGTGACCCCGCGCAGGGCGAGTTGGTAGATCATCAACAACGCCAGGGTGGTCTTGCCACCCCCGGGTTCGCCGGTGATCGCGATGGCGGTGGGTCGATTGCGGGCGGCGGCGACCATGGGGTCGAAGTGGACGATGGAACGGGCCCGACCAATGGTCTCGCCCACGTAGGGACCGACCCAGCCACCGCCCTGACCGTCCACCCGGTCGCCGATGTCGACGGTGGCCGTGGGCATTCCGCCGGCGATGGTGCGCAGCGGTTGGCGTTGGGCGTAGGCGTTGAGGCGGATGCGATCGCCGGGCAGTGACTCGTTGAACAGGGAGAACTGGTCACCGGTGGAGTTGATGACGTCGATACCGATGTCGCGGTAGTGCTCCACGACCGCTTCGACGTGCTGGACCAAGAGGCGTTCGGTGGGCGCGGAGACCATCAGGCGGTGCCAGCCGTAGACGAACGGCAGACGTTCCTTGGTGATTCCGTGCTCCAGCATTCGGGCGGCGTCGATCTGTTCGGCCAAGGCGATGGGCGCCTCCACACCGGCTTCACGGATGTGCGCGTCCATGTCGCGGGCGTGGGCGAGTTTGCGGCCCACGTCCTTGGACGCCTTCGCGGGCGGGATGAGCTTCATCCGCAGGGAGAGTTCGACGGGAAAGGGCAGCGCGTCGGCGTGGTGCAGCCAGGGTTCGCCGTCGGGGAAGGGCATGAGGTCGGGGAAGCGTGCGAAGGACAGGTAGGCGACGTAGGTGGAACCGGCCGGTTGTTCGAGGCGGAGCATGGAGCGTCCATTGTGGACGACCCCGTCCACGAGCGCCTCGATCTCACCGCGTCCCCAGGTGCGGCGACCGGCCGCGGAGGGCTGGATCTCCTCGGCGGTACCGGTGACGGCGTGGCGGATGAGCCAGGCGACCTCGTCGGCGGTGGCGTGGCGGGCGTGCAGGGAACTGGCGGCCAGAGCGCGCCCCAGACGTTCGGCCTGGTCGGTCCAGCGGGCGATCTCCTTGTCGTCGACCGCGTCGTCGTTGATGCCCAGAACCTGTTCGGTGCGCTGATAGGCCCCGAAGATTTGAGAGAACAGGCCCAGCCCCGCGCCGGCGTTGCGGATGCCCAAGCGGACGCCGAGGTAGACCTCCTTGGTCCAGAAGTCCTTGGCCCATACGTGGCGGTACATCTCGTCGAGGTATTCGTACCAGCCGGGTCCACCGTCGGCGCTGCCATCGAGTTCGGTGGCCCACCGGGCGGCCGGGTAGGTGCGGTGGGCGACGCGCAGGTGCACCTCGGCGTCGTTCATTCGGATGGCGGCGAGGGCGATGGTGATGTTGGTGGCGAGCGCCTGTCTTTCCTCCGGGGTGGTGAACTCGTAGGAGACCGTGGGCAGGCGGAAGTAGGCCCACGCCTCGTTGTCACTGAACAGGACCCGGTCGTCGAAGTAACGGACCGCGAGACGGGTCGCCCCACGAGTCCCCCTGGTACCGGTCATCTCGCGATCGCCTTGCCCTTCTGGTCCTACGGAACGCGCCCTTGCGGTGGAAGGTGCCGCCACCATAGTGAAGCATCACGGCGATCGGGGCCACGCGACATCCGAATCGCGTGGCCCCGCGGGCGGGCTAGCAGGCGGTGTCGAGGGTGCCGCGCAGCGTGGACTTCTCGGTGGAGGTGATGGTGAGGTCGTAGCGGTGCTTCACGTCGATCCAGGACTTGACGTAGTCACAGTGGACTGCGCTGTTGGGCGGCATCCACTCGGAGGGGTCCTTGTCACCCTTGGAGCTGTTGCTGGAGGGGGTGGCCAGCCACAGCTGGGAGGAGGTGACGTCGTTGGCGAAGTCGGCGCGTCGGGCGGTGGACCAATCGGCGGCGCCGGTCTTCCAGGCCTCGCTCAGCGGGACCAGGTGGTCGACGCTGATCTCCCCGGGGACGTCGTGGACCCATTCGTCGTCGAAGGCGCTCCACCAGCGGCCGGAGGTGGGCTGGCAGTCGTCGTTGGTGACGACGTCGTAGCCATCCCGGCCGAGCACCACCTGGCGGGCGGTGCAAGGGCTGTCCACCACGTTCCAGTGCGGGAAGAGGCTGCGGTCGTAACCACTCTGAGGGCCTTTGGGTGCCACGGTGAGCGAGTTCAGTTGGGTGCGGGCGGCGGATTCGCCGGGGATGTTGGGCGGCAAGGTGTCGGCCGCGGCCGGGGCGGACCAGCCCAAGACCAGGGCCAGGGCGATGGCGGAGATCGCCGAAAGGGCGCGCGAGAACGCACGGGGGTAGGGGGACACTTGATTCTCCTCTTGAGCGGGTCGAGGGAAAGCCGGACGAACCTACTGTGCAGTAATCCGACCCTTGCGCCAACCCCACGAGGATTGTCTCTTCATGTCATACCGAAGAATTTTCCTGTGAAATAGGTCATAAGAAAATCGAGGCTCGGGGGTTCAATAGGCCCCACAGGAGCGCTCGCAACCGGACGACCTGGGGATATAGGCCTCACGTCGCCAAACCCTCACCCTGGGTGACCCGACGCAGGTAAGCCTAGGCAAACCTCATCAATGGAACGAAACAACTCGCAGATTTAATCTTCTCGATTTTTATTTTCGCCCATATAGTATAACTATAATACCCAGACAGGGCAGTTATAAACAAAGAGTGATGAACAGGCCGCTTACCCTCGCCGTAAGGATTTGTTAGGTTCACCTCTCGTACGGACCCCCGACCAGAGAGGAGCACCCTCACCGAGGGGAGCGGCATGACTCTGCAGATGGATCTTCCGACCGCGGACGAGTACCCGACCCGCAAGGCCCTTGAGCCCAGCCTGCTCTACCGCCGGGACCCCGTCGTCTGGCCCGGCGTCGACGAAGGACCCTTCAGCGCCGAGGAACTGAGCGGATACGACCGCCGGGGCTACACCCAGGTGCAGCAGATGGTCACGCCCCAAGAGGTGGAGACCTACCGCGCCGAACTACGGCGCCTGAGCACCGACACCGAACTGCGCGAGGACGAGCGCGTCGTCGTGGAACCCACCTCCGATGAGGTGCGCTCCGTGTTCGAGGTGCACAAGATCAGCGACGTCTTCGCCCGCCTGGTCAACGACCCCCGGCTGGTCGAGCGCGCCCGTCAGATCCTGGGCACCGACGTGTACGTGCACCAGAGCCGCGTGAACTACAAGCCCGGCTTCGGCGGCGGTTCCTTCTACTGGCACTCCGACTTCGAAACATGGCACGCCGAGGACGGCATGCCCCGTATGCGCGCGGTCAGCTTCTCCGTGGCGCTCACCGACAACTACACCCACAACGGGGCCCTGATGATCATGCCGGGCTCCCACAAGACGTTCGTCTCGTGTGTTGGCCAGACCCCGGACGACCACTACAAATCCTCTCTCAAGAGCCAGCACGTGGGCACCCCCGACCAGGCGTCGCTGACGCTCCTGGCCGAGCGGCACGGCATCGACGTGCTCACCGGCTCCGCGGGTGACGTGACCGTGTTCGACTCCAACTGCATGCACGGGTCCGGCGGCAACATCACGCCCTACCCGCGTTCGAACGTGTTCATCGTGTTCAACAGCGTGGAGAACGCGCCGAGCAAGCCCTTCAGCGCGAACTCGCCGAGGCCCGAGTTCCTCGGTGCCACCGACACCACACCGGTGGGACGCCAGAGCTGACGTTCCTGGCATGGAATGATCGGGGCCGCGTGAACGTGGGAGAGACGTTCCACGCGGCCCCGCTCCTGTGTCAGGATCCGTCTGTCAGTGCCGGGGCGTGGGGTCGAGCACGTTGACCAGGACCCCTCCCAGGGCCCCGTGGGCGCGCTTGGTGGCCGGTCGCAGCGCCCCTACGTCGATCCTGGTGTACGAGGATCCCAAGTGATCGTCCCAGGGAATCCGCACGATCGCGCGGCAGCGCCCGCGAGCCACCCGCTCGGCGGCGTCCACGTCCGGCAGGCTGCGCTTGCTCACACCGTTGACCACCAGTACCGAGTTGGCCCGCAACGCCGAATAACCGTTGCCGTCCAGCCACTCGAAGGTCATGGACACGGCGCGTTCGGCGTCCGCGTTGGCCGGTGCGACCAGAACCAGGCCGTCCGCGACCGGCAATGCCCGGGCCACCCCGGTGGCGGCCGGGTCGAGCAACGTCAGGCCATAGAAGGAACCGAGCAGTTCGGTGAGCTGACCGTAGTCACGGTCGTCCAGGGTCTGCACGTAGGGGTCGTCCAAGGTCTGCACGACCTCCAGACCGGTCCCCGCCCGCCCCGCGTAGGAGCGCATCTGCTCGTATTCATCGATCACGTCGGCGTTGGCCAGTAGTGCGGTGAGCGTCTCCGGGGCTTGGGCGCCGACCCTCCGGGAGAGCCCGTTGGGGCCGGGGTTGACGTCCACCGCCACCACCCGGTCCTCACGATGCGCGGCGAGGGTGTGACCGATCATGAGCGCCGTCACCGTCTGCCCGGCGCCGCCGGTGCACCCCAGGACCACCAGGGAGCGTGGTTCCCGCAGGGGCGCGCGCAGTCGTTCGATGTCCCCCGGCGGCAGATCCGAACGGATCGGAGCGGCGCCACCGGTGACGACCTTGGCCAACCGACGCCAACCGCGCGTGGCGCCGGAATCGGTGGCCGGCTCCTCGGTGAGGGTGTCGCCCAGACGATCCTGTTCACCGGTGCCGTGGTCGAGTTCGAGCCCTGGTTCGGGGGGGCCGGTCTCCTCCCCCGACGTGGACTGACCGAACATTCGACCGATCCGTCGTGCGTTGTCGGCCACTCGGTTGAAGACACCGTCGTGAGCGTCGGAGGTACCGGTCTCCTCGGAGGTGTCGGAGGTGTCCGACGTCTCGGGCGCTTCGGACACCTCGGAAGCCTTGGGCGCCTTCCGTGGTTCGGGGAGCCCCTGGGCGGGGGGTTCGGCCGGTTTCGGCTTCTTCGCTTCGCGCCGCCGGGCACGCAGAGCGGCCTCCTCGGCCTCGGCGAGTTCGGCCTCGGTGCGGCGGGCGGGCCCGCCCTTGGGTTCGTCGCGGACCTCCACGAAGCTGAGGAGTTCCCCGGTGCCATGATCCAGCTGGGTCGCGGGTTTGGCCTCCTCTGCCTCGGCCCGGGCCTCGGCGACGCGTCGGGCCTCGGCCTCCTCCCGTTCCTTGCGGCGCCGCTCCTCCTTCAGCCGGCTGACCGCGATGACGGGGTTGTCCTTGTCGCCGATCTTCGGCTGATCCGGGTGTCGACGTTTACCGTCGTCGAACCACTCGGAGGATTCGAGGGAGTCCTGAGGGCGTTCATCGGCGGGGACGGCATCGGCGAACTTGGGCCGTGGCGGTGCCGGGGTGTCGGCTTTGCTCAAGTACCGATCGAGCACCGACATGTGATCGCTCTGCGCACCGGTGCCATGGTCCAGTTCCAGGCTCCGGGCGGGCGGGCGGGCGGCGTGGGAGGTCTGCGGCCCGGCCTCGGTTCGACCGAAGACCTCCTTGGAGCCTTCTGGCTCCTCGCCCCTGGCCTGGCTCTTCTTCTCGGGCTCGTCCAACGGCTCCACCGCCGGCTTCTCGGCGGACCCGACTTCCGGTTTCTTCTCCGGCTCGTCCTCGGGTGCGGCCGAAGCGGGCGGCAGCCAGGGGGCCGGGGACACGTCGCCGGCCGCCGAGGGGCGGCCGGTGGCCTCGGCGTACCGGGCCGCGTAGTCGGATAGGTCGGCCTTGCCCCGGTCGAGCTCCCACGGGGTGGCGTGTGGCCGCTCACGGCGCCCGGATAGATCGGTGCCGGCGCCATCGGAGGCGGGCTCGTCGGTGACGGGGCCCTCGTCGGTGGCGGGGCCCTCGTCGGTGGCGGGCAGGCCTTGAGCCTTGGCCCGGGCCCTGAGCGCGGGCGGGCGAACCCGCTCCCGTTCGCGTTCGCCCGGGTCGGTCACCTCGGTGTGCGCGGTGACGTCGGTCGGCTCGACCTCGCGTTCACGACGGGAGTCGAGGTCTCGCGTGACTCGGATGCCCTGCGTCCGGCCACGCAGTCGACGCGCGGCGGGTGACTCCGGCTCGGTGGCGGCGGCGAGTTCATCGCTGCTCATCGCTCCGGTGTCGCTGGAGGTGTAGGCGCTCTTGGCGGTCAGGCCGAGGGGGGTCTGTCCCGAGGACGCGCGCAAGCGGGCGAGCCATTCGTCACGGTCGCGCTGTTCGTCCTCCTCTGTGACGTACAGGGGCTCGTCGAAGCCATCGCTCCCCTCAGGTGCACCCGGTCCCCCTTCCTGGGACCTGACGTGCTCCCCGGCGTGCTCGATTTCCCCATCGGGGGAGGTCAAAGCGAATCCGAAGTAGTTGAGCACGCGACGGCCGACCCCACGACGTGGCCGCTCCTCCTCGCTTTCGGCGGGAGGGTTCGTCGCCATGGCGGCGGGTTCCTCCCGCCGTCCGGGGGATTCGTCTCTTCCGGTGGATTCTCGCCCTTCGGTGGACTCGTGCCGCTCGGTGGACTCGGTACCGGCGCCGACGACCACCGGGACCTTGGGGGCGGGGACGTACTCGGTGGCGTCGTCCGGTGCGAACTCGGACTCGGGTCCGGTAACCGGCACGCCGCGCAACGGTGGGGCGGCCTCACGGGCGGCGCGCAAGGCCTCCTCCTCGACCGTGGCCTCGGGTTCCTCCTCGACCTCCTCCAGGAGCGCCTCCCGATCCTGGAGGATCCGGGTCTCCTCCTCGTCCTTGGCCAAGCGGGCCTCGCGGGACAGGGGCAGGGGCCCGGCGGCGGGGTCACGGTGCCATACGCGCACCGCGACCCGTACCTCGGAGGGCTCGTACTCCGGAGCGAGCCGCGTGTACACGCGTGCCTCGGTGAGGAAACGCGCCTGTGAGATGAGCAGTTCGGTGAGGCGCTTGCCCTCGATCACCGGCCGGGTCGCCAGCACGGTGATCACACCGGGCGGGACGACCCACAACACCAGGTGCCAACCGTTGCCGAACTCGAACGGGGCCCGGAGCAGGCTCAGCAGCACCACCCAGAGCGCGAAGACGCCCAGGGCGACACCGAAGGTGCCGACCGGGAGCGGCATGGGCAACCGGAAATCGTAGAGCTTGTACAGCCGCTTCTCGATACGCCAGATGTTGGTGTACGTGGGCAGGTCCACGGTTTCCGGCCTCCCTAGCCTATTCCGTCGGTACGCCCATCGCTCGGGCGAGCGCCACCGCGATGACCTCGATGATGCCGGGAACGTAGAAGACGATCCCGATGAAGATCGCCAGGATCATGAACTGCGCGAACCGGGTGATCTCCCTGGTGAAAAGGAAGAAGATCGCCACGATGGACACGATGACGAGGAAGAGCGGACCGAAGAACCCGCGCAGGAAGTCCGCGAGGCCCCCGGTGTCGGGGGCGTTGTCGGCGGGGGTGGTGTCGACCGCCAAGTGGAGGAGGTCCGTGCCACCGAGAGTCGTCATGGTGTCGGCGGTGGAAGACAACAGGAGGAGCATGTCAGACGCCTCCCTCCGGTGTCGTTGCTGGTGTGCGCATCGTTCTTCTCGTTCTCCTTGCTCGTGGCCCCGTCACCCACCGAACGAGTGCGGAGCGCCCTGGATGTCACGCACGTACCACTCGTTGCCCGAGTCGACGACCGTGACCAGGTAGTTCTGCACCACCTGTCCTGCGTCGCCCCCGTCTTCGGCCTCGTCGGGGGAGGGGAGGGACCAGACCACGGTGGCCGCTACCTGTCGTACGTCATCATTCCCGGTCGAGGACCGGGATGGCACCGTGACATCGGACAGTTCATGAAATTCCAGGGCGTTCGCCGGAAGTGGGGTGATCGAGGCACCGGGTTCCACGTAGCGGTCCAGGTGACCGGCCTCCTCCGCGTAGACCTCGAAGAAGCCGGTGAGGGTGTCGGTGAGCTCCTCGGCGGCCTGGGAGTCGGTCTCGTAGGAGGTGCCCTCGGGAAGCGTCGCCTGGGCCGGGGCCGCCAACAGGGCGGGGCGCCCCGAGAGCACCAGGGCCTCGCCGTCGCTGTAAACGGGTACCTGCAGGCTCATGGGTTCGTCGTTGACGTGGGCGCGCACCACCACGAGGGCGTTGTGGTCGTTGATGACGTCGATGGCCACCACCGTGAGGTTCTCACCGTCGAGGCTGCCCTCCGGCAGGTCGAGGGAGTCCACTTCGCCCTCGGGGACGAAGGCGGCCAAGGCGCTCCGGCGCGCCTCGGGGTCGGTGGTGTCGAGGTAGGTGTCGGCGAAACGCAACGCGAACGCGGCGGCGGAGGTCTCGGGGAATTCGCTGCTCTGGCCGGCTTCGGGCTCGGCGGCCGAAGAGGTGGGAAGGGAGAAACCGTTACGTATGGGGAACCAGATTCCGTTGAAGAGAACGACGATGAGGAACGCCCACAACAGGACGCGACCCACACCGACCCACCAACGGCCACCGGCCCCCGCCCGAGGCCTGCGAGGGCGTGGAGCGTCGAGGTCGTGATCGTCGTCGGCCCGCTCACGCACCTTGGCCATTCACGCCTCCTGAACACGGTTACGCGTCGGCACCGTCGCCGACGTTCGGATCATGCCCTTGTCTACCCCATCCCCATAGTGAGGCATTGTTCGGGTTGGGAGGGGCGAGGGAGAGACCGCGTTTCCCCTTCAAGGGCACATTGCACCCCTCGGAAGAATCCCACAAAGGGGACATGGCATGCCAATACTCCACGGAAACCTCTCTACGGAGGTGCAAGTCGATGCATTTGTGGCCCGACCGTAAAGGGATTTGTCACCCGCTGGAGAGCAAGATGTGCCCCCGTGGCCTGAAAACCGTTGACCGGACGTAACCGGACTCTCCCCCACACACGGTTCTCGTGGCCTGACGGCACGAGAGTCGCCACCGCGCACGTCCTGACCGCGCCGCCCGACGGATGCGCGCCCGCCGAGAGAGTGAGGACCGAATCGCCGAAGACCTGGACGGGCCCCGGCCCCTACCCGCCCACCGGTGACCACCGCGTCGGGATCGAACGGCGGGTGGCCGACTCGGTCGACCTCGATCCGGGTGGCCTCGCCCCTTGGCTCGGGTGATCCGCACCACGCGTAAGATGTCCGAATGATCCCCCCGAGCACGCTCTCCCGTGTCTTCTTGGCGCTCTTCGTCGTACTGGCCCTGGCTCATCTGGCGATCCAACTGCTCGGGTTCGACACCTGGTCACGGCCCACTCAGGTCTTCTTGATGCCCGTACTGCTCTTGGTCGTGGCCTCGGCCACCCGGCGTCCCCGAAGTCGGATCATTATTTCGACGATGGTCGCCCTGGCGTTCTCCTGGCTCGGTGACACCGCTCCCGCCTTCGCTTCAGGGGACATCGCGTTTTTGCTGATGGTGGGGTTCTTCCTGGTCGCCCAGGTGGTGTACGTGGTGGCGTTCTGGCCTCACCGGGCCGACAGCGTCCTGTTCCGACGCCGGTGGGGGCTCCTCCCGTACGTGGGGTTCGTGGCCGTACTGGTATGGGTCTGCGCCCCGCACGCCGGTGGCCTCTTGGTGCCCGTCCTGCTCTACGGACTGGTGCTGGGATCGATGGCGATCCTGGCCACCGGCCTGGGTTCGTGGGTGGCCGTGGGCGGTGCCCTGTTCCTGATCTCGGACGCCCTGATCGCCCTGCGGACCTTCGCCCCGGCCTGGGACCCGCCCGTGGGCGGGTTCTGGGTGATGAGCACCTACATCGCCGCGCAGGCCCTCATCGTCCTAGGGCTACTCGCCCGCGAACCCGCGCGGGCGAGCCGTGTCGGCACCGCGGCGTAGGGTGCAGGCCATGGACCAGCGACTCACACTCCTCACCTTGGGCGTCCGCGACGTCGCCGCCGCCGCGGACTTCTACGAATCGGTCGGCTTCGAGCGCCGCCACGACCTCGGATCCATCGTCTTCCTGCCCACCACCGGGCCGGCCCTGGCCCTCTACGGGTGGGAGGACCTGGCCGAGGACGCCGGTCTACCGGCCGAAGGCACGGGTTTTCGCGGGATCACCCTGGCAATGAACCTGGACTCCTCCGCGGAGGTCGACCGGGTCTTCGCCGAGTGGGTCGCGGCGGGAGCCACGGCGGTACGCACCCCGGTGGCCAAGGAGTGGGGCGGCCACTCGGGATACGTCGCCGACCCGGACGGACACCTGTGGGAGATCGCCCACAACCCCTCAGTGGCGATCATCCGCATCGACGAGAGCGGACGCCCGTACCTGGCGCCGGCCACGCGTTAGCGGGCGCACACCCGCTGTTCGGGCCGGATCGAGACCTGAGGAGCCGCGCACCCGAACGAGGCGGGTCCACCCGGCTACGGACGACCTGGGTGAAAGCGGCACCGGATACGTGCTCTACCGTTGCCCTATGCTTCGACGCCTCGCAGCCCGTGCGTTCTGGTCGTTCAGCCGTTGGAGGCTCGTTTCTCAGCCTGCTCCGGATCGTCCCACCGTCCTCATCGGTGCCCCGCACACCTCCAACTGGGACTTCATGTTCATGCTCGCCATCACCTGGTCTTTGGGCATCGACGTGCGCTGGCTCGGGAAGAAGAGCCTGTTCCGGGGCTGGCGTGGGCCGATCATGCGTGCTCTCGGCGGCATCGCCGTCGATCGCTCCGATCCCGGACGCGTCGTCGCCGAGGTGGTGGAACGAGTACGGGCGGGTGAGATCTTCAGCCTGGTCGTCACTCCCGATGGGACCCGTGGGGCGCACACGCACTGGAAGTCCGGTTTCTACCGAATCGCCCTCGAAACGGAGATGCCGGTGACGCTCGGCTTCGTCGATCGCACCACGATGACCACGGGTCTGGGTCCGACTTTCGCTCTGACCGGCGACATCCCAAGCGACATGGACCGCATTCGTTCCTTCTACGCGGACAAGGCAGGGTTCCACCCCGATCTGCGCGTCGAACCGCGACTGCGTGAAGAGGCCGACCCCGGCTGAGCTCCACGGTCGCACGCCTGCGGGCGACCACCCCCGGAGCGGGCCTTGCTCTCACCGGCCAGGACATCACCGGACCGAACGCGATGACCGGCCGGTGGGGGACCGGGGAGGTCACACGTTGAAGCGGAACTCCACGACGTCCCCGTCGGCCATCACGTAGTCCTTGCCCTCCATGCGGACCTTGCCGGCCGCGCGGGCGGCGGCCATGTCACCGGCTTCGACGAGGTCGTCGAAGGACACGATCTCGGCCTTGATGAAACCGCGCTCGAAGTCGGTGTGGATGACACCGGCCGCCTGGGGAGCCGTGGCGCCCTGCTTGATCGTCCAGGCGCGCGCCTCCTTGGGGCCCGCGGTCAGGTAGGTCTGCAATCCCAGGGTGGCGAAACCGACCCGGGCCAACTGGGCCAGACCGGACTCGCCCTGGCCGAGGGACTCCAGCAGTTCCTGGGCTTCGTCCTCCTCGAGTTCGGCCAGTTCGGCCTCGATCTTGGCGTCCAGGAAGATCGCCTCGGCCGGGGCGACCAACCGCTGAAGCTTGGCGCGCAGGCCCTCGTCGGCGAGTTCGTCGCTGTCGAGGTTGAACACGTAGATGAACGGCTTGACGGTGAGCAGGCTCAGCTCACGCAACCGGTCCAGGTCCACGCCCTCGGCCTGGGACAGCGACGTGCCTTCGTCGAGGACCTCCTGTGCGGCCTTGGCCGTGGCCAACAGCTCCTGGGCGCCCTTGTCCTTGGCGTTGCGCTTGGCGTCCTTCTCCAGGCGCGGAATGGCCTTCTCCAAGGTCTGGAGATCGGCGAGGATCAGCTCGGTGTTGATGGTCTCGATGTCGCGGGAGGGTTCGACGTCACCGTCGACGTGGGTGACGTCGGCGTCCTCGAAGGCCCGGATGACCTGGCAGATCGCGTCGCTCTCGCGGATGTTGGCGAGGAACTTGTTGCCCAGGCCCTCACCGGTGGAGGCGCCGCGCACGATGCCCGCGATGTCGACGAAGTCCACGGTGGCCGGGAGGATCTTCGCGGAGCCGAAGATCTCGGCCAGCTTCGCGAGTCGGGCGTCGGGCACACCCACGACCCCGACGTTGGGCTCGATGGTCGCGAACGGGTAGTTCGCGGCCAGAGCGTCGTTCTTGGTCAGCGCGTTGAAAAGGGTGGACTTGCCGACGTTGGGCAGGCCGACGATCCCGATAGACAGACTCACAAGCCCAGAGTCTATGCGGGCTCGCGGGTGGGCTGACCCGCGGTGACGATCGACTCGGCCACCAAGACCGATCATGGGAACACAGTGAAATCGATCGGCTACACAGAGTAGGTTCTACCTGCGAGGCCGGCCCGGCACCACGGCACCGTTCCTGGGGGGAAGACACTGTGGTCCACGACCAGTTGCGCGCTCTCGTGCGCCGATATCCGATCGTGCGTTTCGCCACCCGGCAGATCCGTACTCGGCTGCCGAAACGCTTCGGCGGCCTCGACCCCGCCCGTGTCCCGCCACGCCATCGCCACCTCGGCCTCACCCTGCCCCGACTCGCCGACGACCGGCGCGGGGCCGGACCCGATCGGATCGAACTGCGGGTGTCAGGTGATCTGACGGTCCCTCGTCGCCTCGCGGACTTCGGCTTGGCCCACCACGAACCGGACAGCCTCGCCTGCTTCCTGGCGGCCTTGGACCACACCCCTCCCGGCGCGGTCTTGGACGTGGGCTCCGGCATCGGCGTGTACGCGATCCTGGCGGCCGCGCGTTCGCCTCGTCCCGTCTTCGCCTTCGAACCCACACCCGAACTCGCCTCCTTGGCGCGTTCGGTGTCCTCCTCCGCCGACCTGGGGTTCACGGTGGTCGATCTGGCCTTGAGCAACCACAACGGGACGGCGCGCCTACAGCGCGCCCCGCACGACGACATGTGCAACCGGCTCGTGCGCGGCACACGGCCCGGGCTCCACCGCATGACCGTGCGTACCACCACCCTGGCCCGGTGGAACGAGGCGGAGGGGACCTTCCCCACCGTGCTCAGGATCGACACCGCGGGCGGCGAGCCGGACGTGGTCGCCGGAGGGCTGGAGGTCCTGCGCCGCTACCGCCCCTGGACGCTGATCAAGGTCCGCCCGGATCAGGGAGTCGAGGAACGTCTCATGGCCCTCATGGACCCCTTGGAGTACCTGTGGTTCCCGGTCAACGGAGATCCGCCCTACCAGGCACGGACGCAGATCTGTGGGAGGCGTTCACCCTCGGGGGAACGAACGTGGCTGTTCACACCGGAAGAGCCCTCCAAGGGGTACTGGAGGTCGCTGGTCGCCTGGCGCGAGGCCCTGGCCCTCTGCCGGGGCGAGCGAGGCTGAATGGGGGTGGACCAGCCGCACCGGGGCCGTTTCTGCGAGAACATGGGCCACCATGGACGGTCTCGTACTCGTACTCGTGCTCCTGATCGGTCTGGCCATCGGCACCGTGGTGGGATGGGCCCTGGCCCGTGGACGCGACGCCCAGGCTCATGCCGATGCCCGCGCCGACGCTCGTGCCGCGCAAGAACAAGCCGCCTACGTGGAGGAACGGCTCGCGGATCGATTCCGGGCGCTGTCCGCACAGGCCTTGGACCAGACCAACCAGCGTTTCCTCGAACTCGCCGAGGGGCGGTTGCGAGCGGTCGGCGCCGAGGCCGGAGGCGACCTGGACGAGCGGCGTCGAGCGGTGGAGCGGATGGTGGAGCCTTTGACCCGAACCCTTGAGCGGGTGGAGACCCAGCTCAGGGAGGTGGACGCCGGTCGGGCCGCCGCGCACGCGGAGCTGGCCAAGCAGGTGGAGTACGTGCGCCAGGGTTCGGAACGGCTGCGCGATCAGACACGGTCGTTGGTGACGGCCCTGCGCCGACCGGAGGCCCGTGGCCGGTGGGGTGAGTTGCAATTGCGTCGGGTCGCGGAGTTGGCCGGGATGGCCGCGCACTGCGACTTCGAGGAACAGGCGGTGTCGGGGGCGCATCGGCCGGACATGGTGGTGCGACTGGCGGGCGGCAAGAACATCGTCGTGGACTCCAAGGTTCCGTTGGCCGCCTATCTGGACGCCGTGGAGCACGGGGAGGGCCACGAAGCCGAGGAGCGGCTGCGCGCCCACGCCAAGCACCTGCGCACGCACGTGGAGCAGCTGGCGGCCAAGTCGTACTGGGCCTCGTTCACTCCGGCGCCGGAGTTCGTGGTGTTGTTCATTCCGGGCGAGGCGTTCTTGGCCCCGGCGTTGGAGCGGGACCCGAGGCTGTTGGAGGACGCCATGGGCCGTCGGGTGCACATCGCGACGCCGACGACGCTGATCTCGCTGCTGCGCACGGCGCAGTACGCCTGGCAACAGGAGGCGTTGAGTGAGAACGCCCGCGAGGTGTTCGACCTGGGCAAGCAGTTGCACTCGCGGTTGTCGACGCTGGGCGGGCACGTGGAAGGGCTGGGCCGGGCGTTGACCCGGACCGTGACCGCATACAACCAGACGGTGGGTTCGTTGGAGAGCCGGGTCCTGGTGACCGCGCGACGGTTCGGTGAGCTGGGCCTGGTGGAGGGCGACCTGGAGCGGTTGTCGGGGCTGCGGGAGCGCCCGCGCGGTGTCGCGGCACCCGAGCTGAGCGGCTCCCCGTCGAGTTCGGAGTCGACACTCACAGAGTCGGACGTGTAGTAAGGGAATGAGCCAAAAAACAGGACCTCAGGCCGACGATATTCGGCACGAAGACAACGGCTTTTTCACCCGTGCCCTAATCAGCAGAAGCGCTTTCCTCACCGAGGAGGACGAAACACCCGATTCTCGGGAACCGCCCAGAACCAGGGGGAGCATCTCGGCGTCCAACGGGTGGAAGGCGCGTTGGCCCCGGAACGGGCAAGCGGCCGAAATGGCGACACGTTCCCAGGAAAACCCTCCGAATTTTCACTGTTCGTGACACACTGGCAACCGTGAGTAGCAAATCAGGGAGGCGTACGACCATGCCCCCGCATAAGACGGGCGGCCTCGAATCCGGGCAAGCCCCGTATTTCGTGCGCTCCAACGGTCGTGGCCGCCCTACGACCAGCAAGAGCGCCAAGGCCGTCCAGGCCTCACCCCCCGGACCCGCCCGGCCGCCCCGCCTGACCGGACGCGGCGGCGTCCTGCTCATCGTCTTGTGCAGCTTCGTCGGAACGATGCTCGCGAACCTGCTCTCCGCCCCGGCCGTCCCGGGTATCGCCTTCACCCTCGCCTGCCTGGTCACCGCCGTGCTGGTCCGCCCCCGTGACCTACTGTCGCTGTCGGTGAGCCCGCCGATCGCCTACTTCCTCGCCGTGGTCGGTGCCGAAAGCATGTTGGCGGCCGGCAACGACGGCTTCACCCGCACGCTCCTGCTCGGCCTGGCCTCCCGCCTCGCCGAGGTCGCCCCGTGGCTGTTCCTGGGCACCGCCCTGGTCCTGGTCGTGGCCGTCTTCCGTGGCCTGCCCGGCAATCTGCGTACCCTCGTCGAGGAGCTCAACGGCCGCGGGTGAGGCCCCGAAGGACGGTCCCCCACGGCATTAGAACGGGGTCTCCTCGCCCCCCGGCCCCTCACCGCGACGCTCGTCCATCGCCGCGGCCAACTTGGCCCGAGCCCCCTCCAACCAGCGCTCACAGATCCGCGCGAGTTCCTCGCCCCGCTCCCACAACGCCAGGGACTCCTGGAGGGTAAGACCACCCGACTCGAGCTTGCGAACGACGTTGTTCAACTCCTCCCGGCTCTCCTCGTAGCTGAGTTCCGGGGCCTGGTCCTTTTGATCCGCCATGCCTACTCCCCCTCGGTGTTCTCGGTCTCGGTGCTCTCGGTCACGGTCTCGATGTCCGATCTCGCCTCCGGCTCGGTCTCCACCGCCTCGACGGTGGCCCTCAAGCCGTCCTCGGCGAAGCGCAACCGCAGGCTCTCCCCCGGTTCGGGCTCGGTCGCCGAACGGACCACCGAGCCGTCCTCTCGCTGCACGATCGCGTAACCACGGGCCAGTGTGGTGGCCGGTGACAGCGCGTGCAGACGTGCCTCGGTATGACCCAACGCGTCCGCGGCCCGGTCCAAAGAGGCCGTCAGGCTGCGCCGCGCCCGGTCTCGCCACTCCAGGACCTGATCCAGGAGGCGCTCGGTCTCCCGGGCCGGATCGGCCAGGACCGGACGGGCACGAATGCCGGCCAACCAGGTGAGTTCGCGCTCCAGCCCCCCACCGATGACCCGGCGCCCACGATCGCGCAGTTGCCGGATGATCTCCAGCTGCTCACCGACGTCGGGGATGGTCCGTTTGGCCGCGTCGGTGGGGGTGGAGGCGCGCACGTCGGCCACGTGGTCGAGCAGGGGCGCGTCCTGTTCGTGGCCGATGGCGCTGACCACAGGGGTGGCCGCCTCCGCCACCGCGCGTACCAGGGCCTCGTCGGAGAAGGGCAGCAGGTCCTCCATCGAACCACCACCGCGGGCGATCACGATGACGTCCACCTCGGGACGGGCGTCCAGGTCACGTAGAGCATCGATGACCTCGCGGGTGGCACGGTCGCCTTGTACCGCCACCGGTCGGACCTCGAAGCGCACGGCGGGCCAACGTCGGCGGCCGTTCTCCAAGACGTCACGCTCGGCGGCGGAGTCGCGGCCGCAGATCAGGCCGACGGTGTTGGGCAGGAACGGCAAGGGGCGTTTGCGTTCGGGGGCGAAGAGGCCTTCGGCGGTGAGGGTGCGGCGCAGTTGCTCCAGGCGAGCCAACAATTCACCGATGCCGACGTGTCGGATCTCCTTCGCCCGTAGCGAGAAAGTACCCCTGAGCTGGTAGAAGTCGGGTTTGGCGTGGATGACCACGCGGTCACCGGGGCCCGGTGGCGGATCTTGTCGACGCAGCACCGAGGTCTCGCAGATGACCCGGACCGATGCGTTGGCGACGGGGTCGCGCAGGGTCAGGTAGCTCATCCGGCCCCGCGAGTTGAGTTCGGCGACCTGGCCCTCGACCCAGATCGCGCCCAAGCGGTCGATCCAGCCACCGACCGCCTGTAGAACGGCCCTGACCGGCTGTGGTGCCTCCGCGGAACTCTCCATACCCATGGTCCCAGAGACTAGGGCAGGGCGACGACGGTTCCCGGTAGGGCCCTCCCGAAGCTCAGGGAGGGCCCGGATTCGGCGCGATCACCCTCAGGCCTCCGCCTCGAGCTTGGCGATGCGGTTGTCGTACATCTTGATGAACTCGGGGCGACCCTGGTGGGCGACCTCATAGGCGCGCAGGTCGCGCACCTGCTCGATGGTGAGCTTGCGCAGACGGGCCCGGATGGAGGGCAGCGTGAGCTCGTCGTAGGTGGGAACGGCCAGGTCCTCGACGGCGGGAGCGGCTTCCTTGCGGACCTTCTCCAGAACCTGGTCACTGGCGACGGTGGTGTGCGCCTCGGCCGCGCTGAGCTCCTCGGCCAGAGCGGGGCCGTCCTCGGGGAGGTCCTCGGTGGCGGGGGTGGAGGGGGCGGTCCTGGGCTCCTCGACCAGCTTGGCGGCCTCGGTGGCGTCCGTGGTGGGCTCGGCCTCGCTCTCCTCCTCGCCCTCCTTGCGCTCAGGCTTCTCCTCGGCGGTCTCCTCGACCGGTTTCTCAGCGGGCGTCTCGGCCGGCTTCTCGACGGTCTCCTCGGCCGGCTTCTCAGCGGCGGCGGGGGTTTCCTTCGGAGCCTCGACGGTCTCGACGGCCTCCCGCTCCACGCTCTCCGTGGCGGGGGACTCGTCCTTCTTGTCCGGTGGGGTCGTGACGACCTGTTCCTTGCGTCCGAAGATGCCCTTGAACAGTGAGGTCAACTTCGTGACGATGGTCGGGTTCGACATAGGACGGGGGCTCCTGATGATCTCGGTGTTGGAACGGCGGTGCGCGTCCAACAAACCAGGCAAAGCCGAGTTGAGGGCGAACCGCCTCATAACAGATGCGATGGTGAACCAGGATAGAGGAGGTAGGAACAGCATGAGCGGTGGGCAAGTGAACGATTCAGCCACTTCACGGCCCAAGCGGGTATCTTCCGTTGTGGCGACGTCACCCGCCTGTGGCCTCCTCGAGAGAAACACCCGATCAGGTGCCGTATCCCACACCCGAACCCACAGCCCACGATCGCGCCTAGGATGTGTCCCATGACTGCGATGACGACTGCCACGAACCAACGCCGTGTGCTTCTCGCCAACCCCCGGGGTTACTGCGCCGGTGTCGACCGCGCGGTCATCACCGTGGAAAAAGCCCTGGAACAGTACGGCGCCCCCATCTACGTGCGCAAGCAGATCGTGCACAACACGCACGTCGTGCGCACCCTGGAAAAGCGCGGCGCCATCTTCGTCGAGGAGACCGAGGAGGTGCCCGAGGGCGCCATCGTGGTCTTCTCCGCTCATGGCGTCTCTCCCGCCGTCCACCAGCAGGCGGAGGAACGTCAACTGAAGACCATCGACGCCACCTGCCCCTTGGTCACCAAGGTCCACAAGGAGGCCCAGCGCTTCGCCTCTCAGGACCGCGACATCGTCCTCATCGGCCACATCGGTCACGAGGAGGTCGAGGGCACCAGCGGCCACGCTCCCGAGCACATTCAGATCGTGGAGAGCCCGGAGGAGGTCGACAAGGTCCAGGTGCGCGACCCGAACAACGTCTCCTGGCTCTCCCAGACCACCTTGTCGGTGGATGAGACCAACCAGACCGTCGAAGCGCTCCGTAAGAAGTTCCCGAACCTGCAGGCCCCGCCCAGCGACGACATCTGCTACGCCACCTCCAACCGCCAGGACGCCGTCAAGGCCATGGCCCCGGAGTGCGAGCTCGTGATCGTGGTGGGATCGGACAACTCGTCGAACTCCGTGCGTCTGGTCGAGGTCGCCCTGGACGCCGGTGCGAACGCCTCCTACCTCATCGACAACGCCTCTCTCATGGACGAGGCCTGGTTGGAGGGCGTCACCACCGTGGGGGTGACCAGTGGTGCCTCGGTGCCCGAGATCTTGGTGCGCGAGCTGCTCGACAAGCTCGCCGGTCACGGGTACGGCGACGTCACCCCGGTGACCACGGCCGATGAGACCCTCACGTTCTCCCTGCCCAAGGAGCTGCGCCGCGACCTGCGCGCCGAATAAGGGACGAAGCCGAACGACGACATGATCGGGCCCCGGTGAATCCACGCGATTCGCCGGGGCCCGGTCACGTTCGAGAAGGTCGTGTTCGACGCCTGGGCGTGCGGGCGGCACGAGGTGCGTGAAACCCGAGGTTTCCTCATGCCGAGGAGGTCGACCAGGGGCTCGCCCCCGGCCCGCCCCCGACCTGCGAACGACCGGTGGACCGGCCTCAGGAATCGTCGGAGGTGCCTGACGCGTCGCCCTCGCCGTCTTCCTCCTCAGAGGACTCGCCCTCCTCGGGGACCGGGAGGGTCTCCAGGTGTGCGGCCAAAACGGCGAACTCGTCCAGTGAGGTACTACCGGAGATGATCAGCGTCCGATCGTCCCCGCGCTGGACGATGGCGCCCCAGTCCTCGGTATCGAACCGTTCCCACTCCTGGTCGGCGACCATGACGGTGCCCACCGGTTCTGCGTCCTTGACCCGGTCGCGGACCACCGCGTCGGGGTCACCATCGCTCTGGGTCAGCATGGCGTGGCTGTCCTCAGGGGTGGCGAACCCGATGCTCCATTCCACCGGACCGGTCACGTCCAGGGTGGAGCTGGTGGGTGTCCACCCTTGCGGAAGCTCCTCGGAGGGAGCCATCACCTCGTAGTCGGCGGACTGCCGCAACACCTCGATGTCCGGGCGATAGTTCACGGTCGGGATGTGTTCGACCGAACGCCCGGAGACCACGAACGACATCACCAGGAGGATGCCGACGACGATCCCGAGCGAGATGGCGTAGTTCTTGAAGGTGGCGTTGGACCGGCTGTACTTACTCATGACATGTCCAGCTTGCCGCAGGTCCGGGCCCACTCGGACCCGGGGTGGGTCTAATCCTCTTCCCGCCGGTTACCGGGTTCGAGCATGGTCAGCAAGCGCGTGATGTCCTCGGCGAGTTCGTGGGCGTCGGCGTCGTCCCGGTGCACCACCTCGGCGACGGCGAGCAGCATCGAACCGCTCACCACGATCAGGAGGGCCTCGTCCACGGGCTCGTCGGCCTTGCGGAACAGCGCCACGTTCCGGTCACTCCACATGGTCAGGCGAGATCGGAGCCGGTACTCGAACCCGGGGGGACCGTCTCCGCTGAAGAACAGCCGGGCGGTCTCCCGCTCCTCGATACAGCCGAGGAGGTAGGCGTGGGCCGCGATGTTCATCAAACGTGTGGGATCACTCTCACCCTCGGCTCGGGCCTCTCGGACCGCCTGGTGGGTGCGTTCCTGCTGGCGCTGCTGGAACTCCTCGTACAGGGCGATGTACAGATCCGCCTTGCCCGTGAAGTGGTGGTAGAGGCTTCCCACACTGGCCCCGGCGGCCGAGACGACCTCGCTCACTCCGGCCTTGGCGAAGCCCACCGTGCGGAACACCTGGGCCGCGGCCTTCAACAGGGCACTGCGGGTGGCCGCACCACGCGCGGACACCCGCACGGACTTGTCCGTCTTGTCCACTGTCACGCCCTCACTCCTGTCGGGTCTCCGCCAGGGTAGACCTTTGCGCCCCGGCTTGTGCCGGGCGCACCCCACCGACTCGCCCCGCCCGTGACGATCCGGACGCCGGCGGGGTGAATACCCTAGGGCGTGTTCGCGGGACACGTCCCACAGACCTGCGGAATCCACTGTTCCCCAACGGAAGGTGTCACCTCCATGTCGCAGCCCGGTAGCCCGTCCGCGCAGCACGCGGCCCCCGACCGTAACCTCGCACTGGAACTGGTCCGCGTCACCGAGACCGCCGCGCTCGCGGCGGCCCGTTGGGTCGGCAAGGGCGACAAGCTCGGAGCCGACGGCGCCGCCGTGCGCGGTATGCGTCACATGATCAGCACCGTGTCGATGAACGGCACCGTGGTGATCGGTGAGGGCGAAAAGGACAACGCCCCGATGCTCTACAACGGTGAGCGGGTCGGCGACGGCGGCGGCCACGACTGGGACGTGGCGGTCGACCCGATCGATGGCACCACCCTGACCGCCATGGGTATGCCCAACGCCATCGCGGTGATCGCGATGAGTCCGCGCAACACCATGTTCGACCCGTCCGCGGTGTTCTACATGGAAAAGCTCGCCACCGGACCCGAGGCCGCCGACGTGGTGGACATCGCCGCCCCGGTCATCGACAACGTCCGCGCGGTGGCCCGCGCCAAGGGCAAGTCCCCGCAGGACGTGACGGTGGTCATCCTGGACCGTCCGCGCCACAAGCAACTGGTACAGGACGTGCGCGACGCGGGCGCCCGGATCAAGTTCATCAGCGACGGCGACGTGGCCGGCGCGATCATGGCGGCCCGCCCCGGCACCGGTGTGGACCTGATGCTGGGCATCGGCGGCACCCCGGAGGGCATCATCACGGCGTGCGCCATGAAGTGCCTGGGAGGGGTCATCCAAGGTCGTCTGTGGCCCAAGGACGACGAAGAGCGCCAAAAGGCGCTCTCGGCCGGGCACGACCTGGACCGTGTGCTGTACACGGACGACCTCGTCTCCTCCGACGACGTCTTCTTCGCGGCGACCGGCATCACCGAAGGTGAGCTGCTGGGCGGGGTCCGTTACGAGTCCACCGGTGTGATCACCGACTCACTGGTCATGCGCGGTCGCAGCGGCACCGTGCGCCAGATTCGCAGTGAACACCGGCTGAGCAAACTCTCTTCCTACAGCGGAGTGGACCTCACCTCGGCCCCGTAGTAGCTCCTCCGGCACCTGTGCACCGGCGTCGTCTCCGCGGCGCCGGTGACGTATTCGGAACCTCTCGGACCTGGGCGGCGTCACAGTCCATGCTGGCCACGCGGTCGAGCGCCTCATCCCGTCCCACCCTCGCCGGAGGTCCGATGTCCTACCCTGATCCTTCGCAGCAGCCCCCCTGGCAACCACAGCAGCCCGGTCAGGGCTTCCCACCACCACAGCAGCCCGGCCAAGGCTTCCCACCACCACA
>NZ_ANBD01000118.1 GCF_000341005.1 Nocardiopsis alkaliphila YIM 80379
CATCTCCCTCGCCGGTTTCGGTGGCCCACAGCCCGAATCGGTCCTGCCCGGCAACGCGTTCGCGTTCGGCAAGGTGGACCTGGACATCGACGGATCACAGGCCCTGGACCTGCTGGCCTTCGTCGACAAGCTTCCGGACGAGGTCGGTGACGAGTTCGGTGAGGTGGAGGAGGACGACCCCTCAGGCCCCTTCGCCGAGACGTTCGCCGAGAACTACGACCTGGACCAGGACGAGGTCGAGGAATGGATCGGCCAGAAGGTGGGAGCCGCCGCCTGGAGCACCGACCACCCCGAGTTCTCCGACTCCGACGGTGTGGGTCACGCCATCGCCCTGGCCGTGGAGGACGCGGGCAAGGCCGATGCCCAGTTCCAGGAGATCTCACAGAACCACGACGTCCACCACGAGATGGTCGATGACTTCGTGGTCTTCACCGAGACCTCCGCGGGCATCGAGGACTACAACGACCAGATGTCGACCCACGGGGATCTGGAGAGCGACGACACCTACGGCGGCGATGTGGATTCGGTTCCCGCTGGAAGCATCGCCCTGGCTTGGGCCGACCTCGGCGCGTTGTCGAACCTGGAGGCCGTCGAAGAGGAACTCGCCACCGAGCTCGGCACCTCCACCTCGATGGAGGGCCGAATGACCGCCGCCTTCCGGGTCACCGGCGACTACCTCCAGGCACGCATGGACATGTTCGGTCTTCAGGTCGATGGCACCGACCTGAGCTGGGCCACCGAGGGTTCGCCGGCCGCGCTGGAGGCCATGGGCGGCCTGCCGGAGAACACCTCCGTGGCGTTCGGCGGTAGTGGCTTGGACCAAATGTTGCGCACCGCTTGGGAGGACGAGGACCTGCCCATCCTCGACGCACGGGGGCGGCAGGAGATGGAGTCGTCCCTGGACTCCATCGGCGCCCCGCTGCCCGAGGGCTTCACGTCCCTGCTGGGAACCTCCACCGCCTTCGGTCTGGCCGACCTCGACCTGGGTTCCATGACCAGTACGTACGGTGCCGGAGCGGAGCCGAGCCTGATGTTCCGGGCCGTGGGCGGGGATGAGAGCGCGCTAGGGGAGTTCGTCGACCAGATCGTCGCCTCCCCCTACTCCTCCACGCCCACGCCCACGGTGGGCACCGACGGTGACGCCGTGACGGTCACCAGTGGGAGCCCCGGTGGGGGCGCCCTCGGTGAGGACGAGGTCTTCCAGCAGACGATGGCGGACCTGGACGATTCGGTGATGGCGGCCTTCGTGGACCTGCGACGGATCCTGCCCCGCGACCAGGTCGAGGTCCCCGAGCAATGGGGCGCGGTCGGCCTCGGCATGAGCGTCACCGAGGGTGGCGAGCGGGCCGTGGTCGAGCTGCGTTGGGCCCCCAGCGGGGGCTGAGCGGTGGATGCGTCGCCGGATCAGCCCACCACCCGGCGACGCATCTGGAACGCGGCCAGGTTCCACATCAGGTAGGCGAACCCGGCCAGGATCGCCACGTGCAGCAGGGCCTGGCCGGCTCCCAACCCGCCGAAGACCGAGCCACGGATGAGTTCCACCGCGTGGTAGAGCGGGTTGGCCATGGCCGCGGTCTGCACCCACGTGGGCAGTTCGGTGATCGGGAAGAAGGTGCCGGCCACCAGGAACAGCGGGGTGAACAGGCCGCTGAACACGTAGTCCATGGAGCGCACCGAGGTGATCACCGCGGAGATCCAGATGCCGAAGAGCGCGAAGGCGAACCCGGCGAGGAAGGCGATCAGCGGAACCAGCAGCATGCCCGGTCCTGGTCTCAGGCCGAAGCCGATCGCGACCAGCAGGGGAACGCAGCCGTAGACACCGGAGCGCAGGGCCAGCCACAATGCCTCCCCGGTGACCAGCTCGCGCACGTCGACGGGGGCCGCGAGGATGCCCTCGTACGTGTGCAGGAAGCGGCGTTTGATGAAGGTGTTGATGACGGCGGGCATCATCGACTGGAACATCACCGACACCGCGACGATGCCGGTGCCGAGGAAGTCGATGTAGCTGTAGCCGGCGAGGGTGCCGATGAGGGCTCCCATGCCGAAGCCGAAGCAGAGCAGGTACAGGGTGGGTTCGACGACGGCGGCGAAGGTGGTGGCCCGCCAGGACTGCCCGTAGAGGATCCACTCGCGGGCGACCACGCCCAGAACGGCGTCGGCCTCGAAACGACCGGGGCGGGCGTGGTGTTCGGGACGAGCGTCCTCACGTCGTTGTCTCAGGCTCATTCGACGTTCTCCCCGGTCAGGGTCACGAAGACGTCCTCCAGGTTGGAGGCGCGTCGTTGGGGACGCCCGAGGCGGTCCCGGAGGGACTCGGGAAGTTCCTCGGCGCGCAGGACGGACAGACTGGTTCCGGTACGGCGGGTGGTGAAGCCGTGTTCGTGGACCAGGCGTTCGAGTTCGGCCAGGCCGCCCTCACCCTGGGGTGTGTACTCCTCCACGGTGGTCCCCGCGTACTTGGTGACGAGGTCGACGGGGGTGCCGCGTTCGACGACGCGTCCTTTGGCCATGAGGGCGACCTCGTCGGAGAGGCGTTCGGCCTCTTCGATGTAGTGGGTGGACATCAGGACGGTGACGCCCTCGTCGCGCAGGGCTGAGATGACGCCCCACAGGTCCTGACGTACCTGTGGGTCCAGGCCGACCGTGGGTTCGTCCATGAGGACGAGTTCGGGACGGTGTAGCAGGGCGCGGACGATGAGCAGTCGACGCCGCATTCCACCGGAGAGGTCGTCGACGGGGGTCTCCCCGCGGTCCTCGAGTTGGGCCAGGCGCATGGTGCGTTCGATGGCCTCGCGGCGTCGACGGCGCGGAACCCGATACAGGAACGAGAACATGCGCAGGTTCTGTTCGACGGTGAGTTCCTCGTCGAGGTTGTCGTGCTGGGGGACGACGCCCATGCGGGCTCGGGCCCACTTGGATTCGGTGGGAATGTCGTGCCCGAGGATGCGGATGGCACCCTCGTCGGCGATGGACTGGGCGGTGAGCATCTTCATCGTGGTGGACTTGCCCGCGCCATTGGGCCCGAGCAGCCCGAGAACGACTCCTTGGGGCACCTCGAGTTCGAGGCCGTCGACCGCGGTGAGGGGGCCGAAGCGTTTGACGACGCCTCGCAGTTGGATGGCGGGGACGAGACTTCCCGGGCCCTGTCTGGTCATGGGACCAAAGTAGACAGCCCAGGACCGGATCGCCAACGGTTTTCCTCGGAGTTCCAAGGCCATGTCGGAAAAACCGCGCATGTCCGAAGAAGGGCCTCTACACCCTTTGCGCGCACGGATGTCAGCACACCCGGGAGCACACCAAGAACCACATTAGGGCGCGCCTTTCCATGATGGCTTCAACAACCGAAAAAACTCACCATTGACGGGCCTCCCACCAAAATCCAAGCTCAGAGCCCTTTATCCCGAGAAAAGATCCCTTTCGGAATCAGATCTGCATAGTCACTGATCCCGTCTTTCGGATGGGCCGGAATCATAGACCTCGTACTCATGGGCTGTCCGAAAAATAGTCCCTCCAGCCGGACAGCCGTGTGGATTCGCGATCCATACGGCCCCCATCGGCCCACGAGGCCGGAGGAGGTTCGGACGACTCTCCCACGCCACGCCGTCTTGGTGGCCGCCCCCGTCGCCGGCCCGGCCGCTCCCCCGGCCAACGCCCACGGCACCGGCGGCGACCCCATCAGCCGGATCGCCGCCGGCGCCCCGCACCCGACCCGCGAACGCCGCGCCACCGTCCGGCGAGATCCCGACGAACACCACGCCAGGACATCGGTGCGGCGGCTCCGAACACGGAGGATTCCGTGCCCAGGGTCGCCGTAGGGTGGTGATGTGAGCGAGGACATATCCCCTGCCCGCATGAGGGCCTCCAACAGTGACCGGGAACGGGTCGGTGAGGTACTACGGGCCGCGGTGGCCGATGGCCGACTCGACATGGAGGAGTTCGAGGAACGCATGGTCCGGACCGAGGAGGCCCGGACCCTCGGCGAACTCCCCGAGATCACCGCAGACCTGCTTCCTCCAGACGAACAGCCCATCCGGCTGGACCCCCAACCGATGGTCGGGGCCTTCAGCAGTCTGTCCCGCAAGGGGCGCTGGGTGGCCATGGGCGGCGAGTACGCGGTGGCGGTCGCCGGGCGCGTGGAGGTGGACATGCGCCAGGCCCTACTCCTGCACGGCCACGTCCGGATGACCGTGACCGCGATCGTGGGCCGGGTGGACATCCGAGTACCCGAAGGGGTCGAGGTCCGGGTCCGCGGCTGGTCCTTCCTCGGTCGACGTTCCACCACCGCCCGCCGTAGTCCTCTTTCCGACCCGCCGGTCCTGGAGATCGACGGGTTCTCCCTGATGGGATCGGTGCGCGTACACGCCCCCCGCCGGCGCCGCCTCCTACCCTGGAGCCGAGAGCGCCGTCGCTCCCTCGAAGGGTGATGACCTGCTGCGGCGTCCACATGACGCGTGCGACGTCGTCAAGCCAGGGTGAGGTGCGATGTGTCCTCGGTACGTCTGGCAGGCTTGAGTTCACAGGTTTTCCCAGGAGAGATGGGTTGTCATGAGTGAATACCGGATCGAGCACGACTCGATGGGTGAGGTCAAGGTCCCCGCTGCGGCCAAGTGGCGGGCCCAGACCCAGCGCGCCGTGGAGAACTTCCCGATCTCGGGCCAAGGGCTGGAGAACGCCCACATCGCCGCCCTCGGCCAGATCAAGGCCGCCGCGGCCAAGGTCAACGCCGAACTCGGTGTGATCTCCGACGACCTCGGCAAGGCCATCCGTGAGGCCGCCCTCGAAGTGGCCGACGGCAAGTGGAACGACGAGTTCCCGATCGACGTCTTCCAGACCGGTTCGGGCACCTCCAGCAACATGAACACCAACGAGGTCGTGGCCACCGTCGCCAAGGAACGCAGCGGCCTGGACGTTCACCCCAACGACCACGTCAACGCCTCGCAGTCGTCCAACGACGTGTTCCCCTCCTCCATCCACATCGCCGCCACCTCGGCCGTGCTCAACGAGCTCGTCCCGGCGCTGCGCCACCTCGAAGGCGCCCTCGACCGCAAGGCGAACGAATTCGCGTCCGTGGTCAAGAGCGGCCGCACCCACCTGATGGACGCCACACCGGTCACCCTGGGCCAGGAGTTCGCCGGCTTCGCCGCCCAGGTCCGTTACGGGGTCGAGCGCGTGGAGGCCGTCATGCCGCGTGTGGCCGAGCTGCCCCTGGGCGGCACCGCCGTAGGCACCGGCATCAACACCCCGGAGGGTTTCTCCGCCAAGGTCATCGCCGAGATCGCCGCCAACACCGGTCTTCCGCTGACCGAGGCCCGCGATCACTTCGAGGCCCAGGGTGCCCGTGACGGCCTGGTCGAGCTCTCCGGCCAGCTGCGGACCATCGCCGTGTCCTACTGCAAGATCGCCAACGACATCCGCTGGATGGGTTCGGGGCCGACCACCGGTCTGTCCGAGATCTTCCTGCCCGACCTGCAGCCGGGTTCCTCGATCATGCCGGGCAAGGTCAACCCGGTGCTGTGTGAGGCCATGCTTCAGGTCTCCTCGCAGGTCGTCGGCAATGACGCAGCGGTGGCCTTCGGTGGTGCCTCCGGCAACTTCGAACTCAACGTGCAGCTGCCGATGATCGCGCGCAACGTGCTGGAGTCGATCCGTTTGCTGGCCAACGTCTCCCGGATCTTCGCCGACCGTTGCGTGGACGGTATCGAGGCCAACGAGGAGCAGTGCCGCGTCTACGCGGAGTCCTCCCCCTCCATCGTCACCCCGCTCAACCGGTACATCGGCTACGAGGAGGCCGCCAAGGTCGCCAAGCAGTCGCTGGCGGAGAAGAAGACCATCCGCGAGGTGGTCCTGGAGCGCGGTTACATCGAGGCGGGCAAGCTCACCGAGGAACAGCTCGACGCCGCCCTCGACGTCCTGAAGATGACCAACTCTCGGTAGGTCGTGACCGAAAGGTCTCGGGGCACCTCGTGTTCGCGGGGTGCCCCTCGTGCGCAGGAACCTTTCCCCCTCGGGGCACGTCGGACATCCTTGTCAGACCACCCCTTCTTCCGGCCCGTTTCGAGAGGGCGACAGATGTCGAGTAACAGCGAACGCCCCATCGCCGACCGTTACGTGCTGCGTCGTGAGCTCGGACGCGGCGGCATGGGCATTGTGTGGGAGGCCCACGACACCGCCCTTGACCGCGTCGTGGCGATCAAGCAGGTGCTGCTTCCCGGTCACTTCACCGACGCCGAACGTGAGGACGCGCACGCTCGGGTACGTCGGGAGGCCCGGTCCGCGGCGCGGATCTCCCACCCCACGGTCATCACCATCCACGACGTCTTCGAGTACGAGCACGACCCGTGGGTGGTGATGGAGCTCGTCGAGGGCGGATCGTTGCAGGACCTGCTGTCCCGGGAGGGCGCCCTGCCCCCGGAGCGGGTCGCCGACATCGCCGAATCGCTGCTCCAAGCGGTGCGGGCGGCGGACCAGGCCGGGGTCCTGCACCGCGACATCAAGCCCGGGAACATCATGATGTCCTCGGACGGACGGGTCATTCTCACCGACTTCGGCATCGCCACGATGGAGGACGGTCCCAGTATCACCCGAACGGGCGCGCTGATCGGCTCCCCCGAGTACATGCCACCGGAACGGTTGGAGGGCGGGCCGGCCGAGCATCGGGGCGACCTGTGGAGCATCGGGGTGACCCTGTACGCGGCTGTGGAGGGCACGTCTCCGTTCCGACGCGACTCCATCACCGCCGCGATCGCCGCGGTGATCTCCTCGCAGTTGCCGCCGATGACACGGGCCGGATGGTTGGAACCGGTGATCACGGGGTTGTTGGAGCGCGATCCGGATCGCCGGCTCACCGTGGACCAGGCCTTGGAACTCCTGGAGCGGTGCCGCCCCGGTTCAGGGCCGGTGGGCGGTGCCATGGCGGCGGGCGGGTTCGTGCCCAGTGGTCCACAGGAGCCGATCCACGAGGCCTACGGCGCCGCTGCGCCGCCACGACCCCATCCGCCGTACCAACCGAGCGGTCCACGGACTCCGCACCCGGAGGCCTACTCACACGGCGGCGGCTACTACGGTCAGGGGGCCTATCCGAGCCCGGCGGAGGCGTACGGAGAACCGGTGGCTCCCCGTCCTCGTGCGCGCAGGGGACCGGTGATCGCTCTGTTCGCCGCCGCCGCGGCACTGCTGCTGGTGGCCGGGATCGTGGTGGCAGTGGCGATGCGCGGTGATGGTTCCTCCGCCGTCGCGGACGGCGGCGACGGCTCTGGCTCCGAATCGCGGCAGGAGGAGGCCCAGGGCGGCGATGGGCAAGAGGGCGAGGTCCTGGTCGAGGGGAGCGTCCCCGAATACGACGAGGACGAGCTACGACCCTACGACTCCGAGTGGTTCACGATCTCCTATCCGGGAGGGTGGACGGTCACCAACGAGGCGCTCGAGAACTCGTACGCGTCGTTCGTGGCCCCGGGTATGGAGCACCAGCTCACGGTGGACGGTTGGGAGGAGACCGACTTCACCGGCACCAGCGCGGAGTTCCTGGAGCAGACTCGGGGCGGCACCGACATCGACGGGGACGAGACCACTGGCTACCAGGTCCGCGACACCGAGGACTTCGATCGGGACGACTTCGAGGGCGGCCTGTCCGGGTTGGACGTGGCCTTGGTCGAGGCGGACCTGGTGAACAGCACGTGGGACCATCCCGAACGCCGATTCTGGGCGTACGCCGTCGTCCTGGAGGAAGGCGACCACCGGGTGTTCTACCTGGTCACGGTGAACGTGCCCCGGGAGCAAGCGGACGACTTCGATGAGATCCACGAGGACGTCATCGAGACCTTCACCCCGCTGCGGTAGCCAAGGGTCCGAACAGGACGGCCCCGCACGGAAGAGTTCTTCCGTGCGGGGCCGTCGTGTTCGTGGTGGCTCAGTACCAGCCGACGGACTGCGAGTGGGCCCAAGCCGCGCAGGGCGTGCCGTAACGGCCCTTGATGTAGTCGATGCCCCAGGCGATCTGGGTGGCGGGGTTGGTCCGCCAGTCATCACCATGAGTGGCCATCTTGCTTCCGGGCAACGACTGCGGAATACCGTACGCACCGGAACTCGGATTCTCCGCGTACGGGTTCCAGTTGCTCTCCTTCTCCCACAGCGGCTCCAGGCAACCGTGGAACTGATCGGCGCCCCAGCCGTTGTCGGTCACCATCTGAAGAGCGATCCCCTTGGGGTCCCCCGAGTACTCGGGCGGCACCTCCTCCTCTTCTTCCTCCTCCTCTTCTTCCTCCTGGATCGCGGAGCCGGTGGCGGAGGTGCTGAGCACCCTGTTGCCCTGAGCCGTCTCACGCTGTTCCTGGGCCTGGGTACGCCGAGCCTGGAGTTCGTCCTCGGTCAACGGCTCGGAGGCGGCGAAGAAGTCGTCGTCGCCCTCGGGTTCTGTATCGGTCGCGGGTTCCTCGGACTCGGGGACGACGGCACTGGCGGCCACCTCCGGGTCCGGGCCGTCGTCCGCGAAGGCGGAGACGGCGAAGGTCGCACCGGCGACCAGGGTCGCCGCACCGACCGCCGCGGTACTGCGCAGCGACATTCGGTTGAGTAGCACGATTGCCTTTCCCAAAAAGGGGGTTTAGGGCAGGGAAAAACCTATTAATACCAGTTGTTGGCCTGTGAGTGGGCCCAGGCCCCACACGGATCGCCGCAACGGCCCTTGACGTAGTCGATGCCCCAGGCGATCCGGGTGGCGGGGTCGGTCCGCCAGTCATCACCATGAGTGGCCATCTTGCTTCCGGGCAACGACTGCGGAGCACCGTACGCACTGGAACTCGGATTCTCCGCGTACGGGTTCCAGTTGCTCTCCTTCTCCCACAGCGGCTCCAGGCGACCGTGGAACCGATCGGCGCCCCAGCCCTCGTCGGTCACCATCTGAAGAGCGATCCCCTCGGCCGCACCGAAGGACACCGAGCCACCATCGGAGGAAGCGGCCTCGACGGCGGCGGTGAGCATGCCGCCCGTGGCCGGCGCCGTGGCACCCACCGCGCTCATCTGACACATGGAAATGCGGTCGAGCAGCAAGATCACCCTTTCTCGTCGACGCACACGCGCCTGGACGAGAGCGCGCGTGGTGTGGGGCCGCCATCGGACCGGGTGGCCCCGTGGACCCGCCACGGAGGGGACGGCTGCGCCGTTCGACCGACCAGGGGTGGGGCTCCCACACGGGAGGGGGATGCTCGATGCGGCGCATTCAGACTGCATCATCGTCACGGTAAAGTAACGTCGGTTTTACCGTGTCATGGCTCACATCACGGAATGTGCCTGGGACGCCCGGGTTCGACCTGCGTTTCGACACGAAGGGTGAAGGGGCGGCCAAGTCCGAACAAGGGTGTGGCGTTCTCCTCCCGGGCCACTCATGGACGACCTGAGTATCCGTACCGATGTGTCCCGGCCGGCTTCACAGGAGCATGAGGCACATGAACGTCGAAGGAATCCCTCGGCAGCCCGGGACATCGCACACCTGCCCCGACTGCGGCACCGGGCTGAACGCCTCGGCGAGCGTGTGCCCACGTTGCGGTCTGAGCCTGGTCGGGCCGACCGCGCAACGCCTGTGGTGGATCGACGCCGAACTGGCCTCGTTGGACCGAAGAAGACGCGCACTACTCAACGAAAGATCCGGTGTGCTGGCCAGGCTGCGCTGGGAGTCCACCCCCGACAGGGCCGAGGCCACGGCACCGGTGTCACCCTCGGCACGGCCCACGGCGTCTTCGCCTCTTCCCACCGCCAAGCGCGAGATGAGCCGCCATTCGGCCCAGAACGTGATCCTCGGTCTGGGCGCCCTCCTCGTCGGTATCGCCGCGCTCGTCTTCGCCGTGTGGAACTGGAGCGACATGAGCACCGGTACCCGCGCCACCGTGCTCGGTCTCACCACCGCGACCTTCGGCCTCATGGCCCTGCCCCTGTATCGGCGCGGGCTGCACGCCACCGCTGAGAGCTTCGGTGTGCTGGCCACCGTCCTACTGTGCGTCGACGCGCTGGCCCTGTGGATCCTCAGCCCGCACCTGACCAACGGTCCGGGATACGCCGCGGCCTCCCTCTCGGTGATCAGCGCGCTCTTGACCCTCTACCCGCACCTGGTTCCGCTGCGGACACCGAGGATCCTGGCGACCGTGCTGGTCCAGCCGATTCCGCTGCTACTGGTGGCCGCCCTGCCCTTCGGCGGGCACCCCGCCTGGCTGCTCACCACTTTGGCCGCCACCGGGCTCGCCGGTACCGTCGTCGTGCGTCTCATCGGCGCTCCACGTCCGTTGGTCCCGGTCAGGACCCTGCACGGCGCCGCCGTCACCACGTGGGTGTGCGCTCTGGTCCCCACCGTGCTGCTGCTGTCCTCGGGTGACCCCACCATGCCTGCGTCACGTTGGTGGGCCCTGGCCACCACGCTGCTGGTGTGCGGGGCGACCGGTCTTCTGATGGCCCGCCGACCGGGCCGTGACCCCGAGGTCCCGTCCGGATACTCCCTGACGGGCCTGGGCACCCTGGCCCTGATGCCCTTGGCCGCCGGACCCGCGAACCTGCCCGTGCTGCCCCGTCTGACGATGGCGCCTTGGATCCTGCCCCCCAGCGACATGACCACCCCCACCGTGGAACTGCTCGGGCTGGGCGGTCCCGCCCTCCTACCTCCGCTGAACCTCGTTCATTCGGCCGCGATCGTGGTCGCCGCCGCGGTGGCCCTGGGCACGGTCGCGCTACTGCGCCGCCGTGCTCTGGTGGCCACCGCCGTGCTCCTGACCCCCACCACCCTCCTCGCTCCTCCCCTACTGCTCGGGTCGCCTCACGCGATCACCCTGGTGTGGGCGCTGGTGCTCGGTGGTGCCTTGGTCCTGAGTTCGGCCGTGATGCCGCACCGGTTGAACACATTGCCGGTGTTCGTCGGTTTCCTCACCCTGGTGGTGGGGGTGGTCTGGGCGCTGCCCGAGCGGTACGCCACCCTGACCGCTCTGCTGCTCCTCACGGTGACGGCCCTGGTCGCCTCCGCCGGAGCCCACCGGTTCGCCGAACGTGGACGCCCCCTCGAATCAGGTGGGCGAGCCGCCGCCCTGTACATGGGTTCGGTCCTGGCGTGGAGTACGGCCCTGGCGACGGGGGCGCTCTACCTGTTCGGCAACGGCGGCGCCGGCCCTGAGACGGCCCAATGGTGGATGTTCACCGGAGTCGTGGTCCTGGCCGGGGCGACCGCGCTGTCCTTGGCCCGCGTGCGCACCGGCACCGATCTGCGTGTGCCCTTCGCCGTGGTCGGTGTGTCCCTGCTGCCGGTCGCACCACTGCCGGCCTTGGGCGCCTACGTCCCTTCCGAGGATCCCGTCTCCAGCACGCTGTCGGCGTTCGGCGTACCGATCGTCGGTGTCCTGGTCACCATCGTGGTGGTACTGCTCCAACGCCGGCTGGCCGTGGTGGGGACGGCGCTGATCGCCCCGCCGGCCCTGCTCCCGCTCCCCCTCCTACTCGGAGCTCCCTCCACGGTGGCGATCGTGTGGACCGTGCTGGTGGGTACGGCGCTGTTGGTCGGCGCGGCCCTGGCACGCGGTCTCGGTGGCGCCTGGACGGCGTGGTCGATGGGGATGGCCACCCTCACGCTCGCCTTCGGTTGGGCCCTACAGGATCGGTACACCACCGTGGGGGTCCTGGTCGCGGTGGCCGCCGCCACCTCCGTGACCGCCGCTGTGGCCCGCACCCGATCGATCATGGTGGCCTCGACGGCGACCGCGACCTTCGGCACCGGGACGTTCGCCCTCGCCCTGCTCCTCGCGTTGTGGGTACCGGTCGAATACGCGGCCTTCGGACCGCTGGTGGTGGTCGCCGGGGTGGCGATCGGAGCCCCACGCCTGCGGTCGCCCCTGTTGGAGGCCACCGAGATCCCGGCCACCCTGTGGGCGGTGTCCGCCCCGCTCATCACCATGGTGGCCGGCTCCCGACCGGAGTCGACGGCGGTCGCCCTGGCCGTGGTGGGCGTGATCGCGCTGGCGAGCGCCGTACGCCCGGGCCGGTGGTGGGCGGCGGTGGTCGGCGGCCTGCTGATGTTCTGTGCGCTGTGGACCGTGCTGGCGGCCTGGAAGGTCACCGTCCCCGAGGCGTACACGGTGCCGCCCGCGATCGCCTTCCTGGTGATCGGCTGGGAATGGACACGTCGGGCTCCGGTGGCGCCTTCGAGTTGGCTCTCCTACGCCGGTGGGCTGATGCTGCTGCTGGGCCCGACGGTGTGGCTGACCCTGCTGGAACAGGATCTGGGGTGGCGAATGCCGGTCTCCCTCGTGGTGGGTGTGGCCACGGTCGTCTGGGGGCTGCGTTCCCGACTCCAGGCCCCACTGGTCCTGGGTGGCGCGGCCCTACTGGTGATGTCGATGCGCGCCTTCGGCCCGCCCCTGTGGGACCTGGCGCTGCTGCTGCCCAACTGGGTGCCGTTCGCGGTGGTCGGTCTGCTCCTGTTGTTCGTGGGAGCGCGCTATGAGGCCGGCCTGGCCCGACTTCGCGGAGTCGGCCGCTACGTGAGCGGCCTTCGATAGAGGATCCCTGCGCCGGCCAGAGCGTGGCGGGCCCCTCCGTGGGAGCGCGGCGGGGCCCACACGGGTCAGTTCTCCAGCATCTCGGTGACCAGGGCGGCGATCGGGGAACGCTCGGACCTGGTCAGGGTGACGTGCGCGAACAGGGGATGTCCCTTGAGTTTCTCGATGACGGCGACCACACCGTCATGGCGGCCCACCCGCAGGTTGTCGCGTTGGGCGATGTCGTGGGTGAGGACCACCCGTGAGTTCTCACCCAGCCGGGAGAGCACCGTCAACAGAACGCCACGCTCCAGGGACTGGGCCTCGTCCACGATCACGAACGCGTCGTGCAGCGACCGGCCACGGATGTGGGTGAGCGGCAGGACCTCCAGCATTCCCCGATCCACGATCTCCTCGATGACGTCCTCGCCGGTCACCGCGGACAGGGTGTCGTGCACCGCTTGGCCCCAGGGGTTCATCTTGTCGTTCTCGGTCCCGGGCAGGTATCCCAGTTCCTGACCACCCACCGCGTACAGCGGACGGAAGACCATCACCTTGCGGTGTTGTCCACGTTCCAGCACGGCCTCCAGCCCGGCGCACAGCGCCAGTGCCGACTTACCCGTACCGGCCCGGCCCCCGAGGGAGACGATGCCGACATCGGGATCGCTGAGCAGGTCGAGGGCGACCCGCTGTTCGGCGCTGCGTCCCTTGAGGCCGAACACGTCCCGATCGCCACGCACCACCTTCACCGACTTGTCCGCCTGGACCCGACCCAACGCCCGTCCCTGTTCGGAGACCAGGACCAGGCCGGTGTGGCAGGGCAGGTCCCGGGCCTCTTCGATCTCGCTCTCCCCGAAGGAGAACAACTCCTGGATGTTCTGGGCGGGCACGTCCAACTCCGCCATCCCGGTCCATCCGTGCTCGATGGCGAGTTCGGCCCGGTACTCGTCGGCCGTCAGACCGATCGAGGAGGCCTTGATCCGCATCGGCAGGTCCTTGCTCACCAGGACCACGTCGCCCTCGCCCCCGTTCTCCTCCTGGAGGTTGCGAGCCACCGTCAGGATCCGGGTGTCGTTGTCACCGAGCCGGAAGCCCGCCGGAAGGATCGTCGGATCGCTGTGGTTGAGCTCCACCCGGAGGGTGCCACCGTAGTCGTTCACCGGTACGGCGACGTCCAGACGGCCGTGGACGACCCTCAGGTCGTCCAAGCGGCGCAGCGCGTTACGGGCGAAGTACCCGAGTTCCGGATGGTGACGCTTGCTCTCCAGTTCGGTGATCACCACCACGGGGATGACGACCTCGTGCTCGGCGAACCGGGTCATGGCCAGCGGATCGGCGAGCAGGACGCTGGTGTCGAGCACGTAGACGCGCTTGTCCTCCAGCACCTCAAAGGTCGCGGAGGATTGGATGTCACGGTGATCGGTCGAGGAACTAGCCACTCGTTCTCCCCTTGGGCACCGCGAAGGCGCCCTGAAGTCACGGGATCATGGAGGACCGGGACCGGGCCCACGAGGGCCGGGTCCGGCCCTCCTCGTCGACGTCCCGCCGAGGCGGAGAGGATCAATGAGTCGGGGCCTCCCGTACGGATGGGCGAACGCCATCCGCTGTCATCGACGCTACGCGCCCCAGAGCCCGTTTTCCAGAGCCCGAACCGGCATGCCCGTGAACTCCGCGTTACGGGATGGTGGGGGAAGCTGGAGGAAGAGGGTTCAGGAACCGAAGCGCCGATTGCGCGCACCATAGGAGCGCAGTGCGCGCAGGAAGTCCACCCTGCGGAAGGCAGGCCAAAAGACCTCACAAAAGTAGAACTCCGAGTGCACGCTCTGCCACAGCATGAAACCCGAGAGCCGCTGTTCGCCCGAGGTACGGATGAGCAGGTCGGGGTCGGGTTGTCCGCGCGTGTAGAGATGCCGAGCGATGTCCTCGATGTCCAGGCGCTCTGCCAGCTCCTGGATCTCGGTGCCCTTGGCCGCCTCCTCGTGGAGGAGGGACCGAACCGCGTCGGCGATCTCACGTCTACCCCCATACCCGACGGCGACGTTGACAACCAGACCCGGGTTACCGGATGTGGCCTCTTCCGCCTCTTTCAGGGCACGGGCGGTCGAATCAGGTAGCACGTCGAGGGCCCCGACAGGCCGGGTGTTCCAACCCTCCTCCCTCAACCGGGCGATGGTCTGCTCGATGATGCGCACCAGGGGACCGAGTTCGGTCTCGTCACGGCTGAGGTTGTCCGTGGAGAGCATCCACAGGGTGACGACCTGCACACCGACCTCGTTGCACCAGCGGAGCAGCTCGAAGATCTTGTTCGCTCCGGCCTGGTGGCCTTGCTCGGCGCCCGCAAGACCACTGCTCTTGGCCCAACGCCGGTTGCCGTCCATGGCGACACCGACGTGCCGGGGGATCTCCTGACTCGTCAGACGGCGTTCCAGCCGCCGTTCGTAGAGCCAGTACAGGGGGTCACGGAGCCCCATGGGCGAAACCTCTCAGAGCTGGGTCGAAAGAAGGCGCGCGCCGGTAACGGACGTGCCGACGAGAATGACGTCCAGGTTAGTTCGCCTGGAGGCTCTACGTCACCGCCAACGACTTTCGCACGTGCTTGCGGCCTTGGTGGATACGCGACTTGACCGTGCCCAGTGCCAGATCGAGTTCGGAGGCGATCTCGTTGTAGTCCATCTGGCACAGGTCGCGCAGGACCAGTGGCGCCACCAGGTTCGGGCGCTCCTTCTCCAGTTGGTCCAAGGCCTCCAGCAGGTCGATCCGCGAACCGGCGATCACACTGGTGGTGCGGGGATCACGCTGATGCGGCATGCGCTCGGCCTCGGTGGGGAACTCGGCGGAGCGACGCTTCATGGAACGGTAGGTCTGTCGGGCGGAGTTGGACACGACGGTGTAGAGCCACGTGGTGAACAGCGAGTCGCCCTTGAAGCTGTCGATCTTGCGGGCCACCCGCAGGAGCGCGTCCTGACAGGCTTCCTCGGCGTCCTGGCGGTAGGGCAGGAATCGGGCACAGCGACGCAGCACCTCGGGCTGGATCCGGCGCAACAGGTCGTCCAGGGCGACGGCGTCGCCATCCCTGGCCCGTCGCGCGAGCTCCTCCAGTTCCTCGTCGACGTTGCTCGCCACCCGACGGCGGGGGGCGGGTTTCTCCTCATGGTCCGAATGATCACTACTGCGCATGGTGAGTCTCTTCCTGGCTTACGGCGGACATCCGCCCCGAGAGGGCCATACGTCGGTTGGACGTCCACGAACCCCGTTCGGCTCCGTTGCTTCACATGCTTCACATGCCGACTCCGGTATTTCACGAAGTGGGAGAACCCGAAGGGGTTCCTCCAGTTTCCATGCCCCGAGGGCGTCGGCGCTACCCGAGAAGGGGATCATATCCGCGGAAGCCATCGCCAAGGAGCAGATGGTGTATTAGTGGGCAACGAACGCGTATCGACCCCTACAAACCGAGGCGGAAATGAGCCAACCGGAGGCCTTCGGACGTTACCGCGTCATTCGGCGCCTGGGATCCGGTTCGTTCGCCACCGTTTGGCTGGCCCAGGACGACCTGCTGAACTACCCGGTGGCCATCAAAGTGCTGGCCGAGAACTGGGCGCACCAAATGGACATCCAGCACAGGTTCCTGGAGGAGGCACGTATCCTTCGCCAGACCGACTCCACCTGGCTGGTGGCCGTTCACGACGTCGACGTACTCCCCGACGGTCGGCCCTACATGGTCATGACCTATGCGGACCAAGGCAGTGTCGCCGACCTCATCCGCCGAGGTCAACTCCCCCTGGACGAGGCACTGCGGTTATTGACCGAAATCGGCCAGGGCATCACGGTGCTGCACAACCACGGCACCATCCACCGCGATATCAAACCGTCCAATGTCCTTTTGCAGTCCTCCCCCGTCGGCCAGCGGGTGCTCGTCGCCGACCTGGGCTTCGCCAAGGCCATCGACGAGGCCTCAGGATTCACCGCCGCCGCGGGTACCCCCGGCTACATGTCCCCCGAGCAGAGCACGCCCGGCGGTGACCTGGACGTGCGTTCGGACGTGTACTCGCTCGGCGCGGTCGCCTACGAACTCATCACCGGACAGCCGCCCTCACGACCCCCGGTCCGCACCGCACCTGGCCGGATCCGGCCAGGTTTGCCACCGGCACTCGACGAACTGATCCTCTCTGCCTTGTCGGTGGACCGGGAGAGCCGACCCGCGGACGCCAAGACCTTCACCGACCGGGTCAGGGCGATCCGTATGTCGCCCCACCTGCCCGAGCCCGCTCCCTGGTGGTCCCGCTATCGCATGCCCTGGCGACGGGCCGGCGCCCTGGCCACCGTGTGCGGGCTGCTCGTCGTGGGGGTCACCGCCTCCCTCGGCACTCCCGGAACGTCCCTGACCACGATCCGCAGCGCTACTCAGGAAGTGCGGTTGGACGTACCCTCGGAGTGGGCCCGGGAGTTCCACGTCGGCCTCCAAGCGCGTCCGGCCGCGATCGACGCCGGGGCCGGTCCCGGCCTGCTCGCCGCGACCGACGCCGAGGACTGGCACTCCACCGACGTGGCCTCCTACGGTGTGTACGCCACGGTGCTGCCAGGATCACAGAGGCTGGACAAGGTCGCCGACACCGATCCCTGCGCGGGTCGTCCCGAGGAGCGCTCGGTCCACACCGACGAGTGGGAGGGCACGCTCTGGGAGTGGCCCGAGTGCAACGACAGCGGGACCTTCACGTCCGTCGCGGTGCACCCTCCGGACACTCCCAGAACCGTCTACATGGAGATCCGCCAACCCGACTACCGGCCGGATGTCGTGGACACCATCATCGACAACGTCCGGCTCGGCCCATGATCACTCCCGGACACAGCGTCATCGGCGTCCCTTGACGACGGTGGTGACCGGCGACAGTGGTGGGGGTGAGGGGCAGGCCACCGCCCAAGGACCCGACCCCCTCGGGTACCCCACACCCGAAAACACGGTTACGCGCCACCCGCAACACCGACAAGAAGTCGATCTTGCCCCCAGGGGCGCGGAAAGCGTTTTCCGTGCCCCTGGGGGCAAGATCACGAACGAACCAGGCCCGAATCAGGGCCGCCGGACCGGTGGGCCTTCCCCCACCCCGGTCCAAAACCTGGTCCGGGCACTTCGTTGCTCCGCCGACGCCCACGGGGACGCGCGCAGCGAAAACGGCCACCATCACGCGGCGGGAAACGGGGACGCCACCCCAAGCCGCCCAACCAGCACCACCCCGCCCCACCTTCGGCGCTCCACCTCGGCCCCAAGCCGCCCAACCAGCACCACCATGTCTTACCTGGCGCGCTCCCACCCCACCCGCCCGATCAGCACAGCCCGCACCCCCGCCTCCAGCGCCCCCGCAGACACCCCAGGCTCCCGCACCCTTTTCACACCCGCGCCCACGGAAACATCGGGCACCCAGGAATCGGGCACCGCCTCTCGTCGCCGACCACGGCGGAGGGTTCTCAGGCGAGTTGTGCGAGCAGGTCCTCGACCGTGGTGACGGGGAGTTTGCAGGTGAAGCCCTCGCACACATAGGCGGTGGCCTTACCCTCGATCGTGGTCCGGTGTTCCAGTAGTGGCACCCCTCCACTGTCACGGCCGTCCCCTCGGGTCAACACGGTGCCGAGCGGCGCCCAGCGCAACACCGTGCGCACCATCTCCTCCACCTTCGGGTCTCCCGGTTCACCCACCACCGCGACCGCACGCGGACCCGTGAGCAGGGCCTCCCCCGTGGCCAACCCCCACCCGGCGAAGCGGGGTGCCTTCTCCGCCAACAGCGGTACCACCGAAAGCGCGCCCTCGGCGGCCTCACGATGGCGTTGGGAACCGGTGAGCGCCGCGTAGGTGAGCAACGCGGACGCGGCGGCGAAACGACCCGAGGGAGTGGCGTTGTCCGTGGGGTCCTGAGGACGGCTGAAGAGCTTCTCTGCGTCATCGGCGGTGTCGAAGAACCCGCCCTCGCCGTCACCGAAATGGTCCAGGACGGTGTCCAGCAATCCACCGGCCTCCCGTACGTATCGGGACTCACCGGTGACACCGTGCAGGGCGAGCAGGCCCTCGGCCATGTTCGCGTAGTCCTCCAAGATCCCCGCGCTGGGACCAGGGCGACCGTCGCGTGAGGTGCGCACCAGGCGACCGTAACGCAGGTGGACGTCCAGAACCAGGTCGGCGGCCTCACGGGCGGCGGTGATCCATCCCGGGCGCCCGAGCAGCACCCCTGCCTCGGCCAAGGCGGCGATGGCCAGCCCGTTCCAGGAGGCGATGACCTTGTCATCACGGGCCGGTGGCACCCGGTCGGCCCGATCGGTGAGCAAGGTGGCACGCACCCGGTCGTAGCGGTCGAGGTCCTCGGGGTCGGTGCGCAGCCGAAGCACGGACGTACCACGTTCGAAGGTGCCCTCCTCGGTCACCCCGAACAGCGCCGCGGCCCAGGCTCCGTCTTCCTCACCCAGGACCTCTCGCAATCGGGCGGGCGTCCACACGTAGTAGGTGCCCTCCTCACCCTCACTGTCGGCGTCCAGGGCCGAGGCGAAACCACCCTCGGGGGTGCGCAGGTCGCGCAACATCCACTCCCCGGTCTCCTGCGCCGCGCGCAGCAGCAGCGCCCGGTCGGAGTCCCCACCCGTGTCGGCGTCAGCGGGCCGGCGACTCAGCCGGGTGTAGGCACGCAACAGCAGGGCGTTGTCGTACAGCATCTTCTCGAAGTGCGGCACCACCCAGCCCCGATCCACGGAGTAGCGGGCGAAGCCCCCC
>NZ_ANBD01000119.1 GCF_000341005.1 Nocardiopsis alkaliphila YIM 80379
ACGGCGGTACCACCGGCCATCAGCGCCGCGGGGGTGGGCTCGTCGGAGCTTTGGAAGGGGAAGGTCCGCTCATGGTGGGCCGTCAGAAACGACAACAGCATCGACGGTGGGAACTTCGGCTCGTCGCCGAATCCACCGTTGGCGGTGTCGTAGTCACGGATCAGTGCCTGCACGGCCAGGTCCAGGTCGGCGGCCGTCGGTGGCGGAGACGTGGCCAGACGACGCGGGGCGCCGAGCGCCTCCACCACACGCTTGCCCTGTTCGAGCAGGTCGGAGCGCTTGTTCCGCCACGCGGAGGCGACACCTTCGAGTAGGCGTTGGAAGTGGTCACGCGGGAAGTAGGTGCCGCAATAGAAGGGAGCCCCGTCCGGAGTGGCGAACACGGTCATGGGCCACCCGCCATGTCCCGTCATCGCCTGGGTGGCCTCCATGTACACGGCGTCGACGTCGGGGCGTTCCTCGCGGTCGACCTTGACATTGACGAACAGGGTGTTCATTTGGTGCGCGGTGACCTGGTCCTCGAAGGACTCGTGGGCCATGACGTGGCACCAGTGGCAGGCCGCGTAACCGACCGAGATGAGCAGGGGCACGTCGCGGCGGCGGGCCTCGGCGAAGGCCTCCTCGCCCCAAGGCCACCACTCCACCGGGTTGTCGGCGTGCTGTAGCAGGTACGGACTGGTCGCGTCGCTCAGACGGTTGGACATGTCTCCACTCTGCCAGGCGGGTCGAGGATCGACCGAACGTTCGATCCCAGAGCCCCGAGATGCCCCGGATCACCCCATGCTTCTAGGGACCGTTCTTTGGATGATTTCGGTCGGCTCGGCGCTTGCGCCGACCGATGCGAGCGGCCGTCCACGCGATCTTTGGCCAGACGATGAGCGAAGGTCGGCCCGGGCTCGGCCGTCCGAGCGACATCGGCCCCGGTTCGTGACCACGCCGCCGCGTTGGCGAGGGCCATGGGTCCGGTTCGCCGATCTCTTTCCCGGACTCGGAAGGCGCGCCACGCCACTCGCGATGGCCCTGGGCCGGAGCACCCAACGCAGGATGCCCCGATCCAGGAAACCCTAAGCGGTACCACCCTTGCCGGAGGCGTCCTCGGCGGCGGGGTCCTCAGCGGTCGCCTCGGCGGTGGAGGCTCCCGCGGGGCTCCGACCTTCCTCGGACGTCTTCTGCTTCTCCACCTCCGCCTCGGCCCGGACCACGCTCAGCTTGCCCGTCATACTGCGCATCAGGAAGAACAGGGCCACACCGAGCACGAAGATGGCGAGGAAGCCCAAGACCCCTGGTGTGACGGTGTCCTTGTCCAAGGAGAAGCTGTCGGCGAGCACCGTCGCGGACGTGAGAAGGGTGTTCATACCGTTCATTCTCCCATCGCCTCACGGACACCCGCGAAGAGGTCCTTCTCGGGGACCTCCGTGTCCACCAATGAACGGACCAGGTGGTAGTCCTCGGTCGGCCATGCCTCGGACACGATCTCGTTGGGCACCGCGAACCAGAACCCGTTGGGGTCGATCTGGGTGGCGTGCGCGCGAAGCGCGTCGTGCGCGAGGTCGAAGTACTCGCTGCAGTGCACGCGAGTGGTGATCTCCCAGCGGCGACGATCGCTCGCCTTGATGCGCTCGGCCCAGTCCGCGAAGGGGTTCTCCATGCCTCGCTCGGCCAAGACCTCGGCCAAGGCGTCGAAGCGCTCGGGTGGGAAACCCACGAAGTAGTACAGCTTGAGGGGCTGCCAGGGCTCACCGGCGTCCGGATAGGCCTCGGGCTCGGGCGCGGCGTCGAAGGCGTGCATCGACACCTTGTGCGTCATGATGTGGTCGGGATGCGGGTATCCGCCGTTCTCGTCGTAGGTGAGGATCACGTGCGGGCGGAACCGACGGATCGCGGCGACCAGCGGTGCGGCGGCCTCCTCCACGGGCAAGGTGGCGAAGCATCCCTCGGGCAGGGGCGGCAGCGGGTCGCCCTCGGGCAGACCGGAGTCGACGAACCCGGCGAACTCCTGCTCGATTCCGAGGATCTCGCGGGCGCGGTTCATCTCCTCGCGGCGGACCTCGGCGATGTTCTCCCGGATCTCGGGGCGCTCCATCGCGGGGTTGAGAATGTCACCGCGTTCGCCACCGGTCATGGTGACGACCAACACTTGGGCGCCCTCTTGAACGTAGCGGGCCATCGTGGCCGCACCCTTGCTGGACTCGTCATCGGGATGGGCGTGAACGGCCATGAGCCGCAGGCTCTCGGACAACGAAGGATTCTCCTTGCTAGGTGTCGACGACCTCTGGGCACAGGCGTCCATCATCACCCCGGAGTTCACGGCGTGGACGACTCACGTGCGGGCCGCGTAGGGGGGCTGTCGGGTCGGGGATATCTTAGACAACACCGTTTCCTCGCTCGGAGATTCCCAATGTCAGCGACCCCGGAAGATGATGCCGTGAACAGTGCCGACCCAGCTCCAGCGCTACGCAAGCGCCATGGCAACGGGCCCGTCTTCTTCATCGTGGGCACCATCTTCGCGCTGGCGGTCACCTTCGGTTGGGGCATGTCCGTGATGAACTACACCGGCCTGGGTGGTCAGGTCTACCACCAGGTGGTCACGGCGTCCGCGCCCTCGGCGTCGCAGGCCCAGATCTCCTTCGAGGTGAACAGTCGGGACGGGGCCGAGTGCCTCATTCGTGCCCTGGACTCCCAGATGGTCGAGGTGGGCACGCACAGGGTCGAGGTGGAGTCCGGGAACCGTATGGTCAACGCGACCGTTGAAACGGTTCGTCAGGCTTCCACGGTAGAAGTGGCCTCATGTAGGGAACAAGGTTCGCAGGACTGATCCACAGAACCCTCCCCTACCGGGTACCAGGGGAGCGAAACCTCGAGAACACGCACACCGATGCGCCATCGCGCTCGGTGATATTCTCGTAAGTTCAGCTCAGGCCGCCTGGTGGCCTTTGCTACTAGTACACAAGGAGTTCCCGTGACCCAAACCCGCGATGACAACGTCACCTGGCTCACCCAGGAGGCGTATGACCGGCTCAAGGGCGAGCTGGACCACCTGTCGGGGCGAGGGCGTATCGAGATCGCGGAGAAGATCGAGGCCGCCCGGGAAGAGGGTGACCTCAAGGAGAACGGCGGCTACCACGCCGCCAAGGAGGAGCAGGGCAAGATGGAGGCCCGTATCCTCCAACTCACCGGGATCCTGCGCACCGCGCGGGTCGGCGAAGCGCCCCACACCGAAGGCGTGGTCGGCCCTGGCATGACCGTCACCGTCAGGTTCGACGGTGACGACGAGGAGGTCACCTTCCTGCTCGCCTCACGCGAGGAGAGCGGCTCCCCCATCGACGTCTACTCCCCCAAGTCTCCGCTGGGCGAGGCCATCAACGGCAAGAGCGTGGGCGAGAAGGTCAGCTACGAGTTGCCCAACGGCAAGAGCCTTGGCGTGGAGATCCTCGAAGCGGTTCCCTACACCGGCATGTGACACGGCCACCGCGGGTGGGGTGGAATCGACTACGGGAGGAGGGGCGGCCAGAGCCGCCCCTCCTCCTGTACGCCCGATAGTGTGCTCATCACCTTCCCCGCTCGATCAGGTCCTCCGATCCAAGGAGCAGGCGGCCACATGTCTTCGCCCTACTGGAACCCTCACGGCCCCCACCACGCCGGCCGACCACCGCAGACCGGCGGTTGGGCCTATGGCGGCCCACCTCCGCC
>NZ_ANBD01000120.1 GCF_000341005.1 Nocardiopsis alkaliphila YIM 80379
GGGTCCGCCCCAGGGAGTGCGCCCGGCCGGTTTCGGCTCGCGACTGACCGCCCGACTCATCGACTACGTGTTGGCCTTCCTCGCGGCCTCGGCCTTCTTCGTCGTGATGCTCCTGCTCGTGGTGATCCTGACCGGGTCGTCCGAAACCACCGACGCGGAGGGCGAGGTGTGGGCCTTCCTGCTCATCTTCGGTTGGGGTGTACTGCTCTTCTTCTACGACTGGCTGTACCTGATCACTTGGGGGCGCACCCTCGGCAAGATGATGGTGGGTATCAAGGTGGTCGACGCCGCGAACGGTGGCAAGCTCACCCAGGGTCAAGCCATCGGCCGGGCCGCCATGTTCTGCGTCCCCCAGTCGCTGCCGTGTTTGGGCCAGGTCTTCTCGCTCTCCGAGTCCCTGGCCATGTTGGGTGACGACCGGGCACGGGCCCTGCACGATCGCGTGGCCGGAACCATGGTGATCCACACTCGTTGATGGTCAGGGCCGGTCGGTCGAACACCTGGGGGCCTGGGAACCGCCTTGGGCGAAAGCCGCCGGGACGTAGTGGCCCTCTCCGATCCGATACCACAGGTCGCTGGTGCCCTCCGGGCCTGTGACCGAGTCTCCGCTGACCTGACAGGACACGTCGACGTTGGCCTTGTGCGCGGCCGATCCGACGATGTCGTGGTGTGTGCCCGGCCCGGTGCGCACGATCACCGGGTCCTTTCCGGTGGCCGTGGTGATCTCGGCACGCTCGCGGTACTGGGCGGTCCACAGGTAGTCGACCTGGACCCATCCGTTGGTGGGTAGTCGGAGCCCCTGCTCGAAGGCTCCGTCCGCCAGGTCGATGCCGGCGGGGTTCCGTACCCGTCGACCGAATCCGTCCAGGCCACCGTTGTACCCCTCGGTGTAGGCGGCTTCGGCTTGGGGACGCCCGCGTTCGAGGCCACGCCAGGACTGGCGTTCCTCGTTCCAGTGGTCGTCATCGATGTTCCAGGGCCCCACGTCCCACACGGGCAGGTAGGCACAGCGTGGAGTGTGGCCCTCGGTCTCGCCCGAGGCTTCGGGGCCGAGTTCGCCGGTACCGCACACCCGGACGGTGTACTCTCCGCCGCCCCGGGTGGCCAGGCCACGACGGGAGGGCAGGGCGACGAAGTGGTCGTCGGGACGCACGACGTGGCCATTGGCGGTGGTTCCGCCCACCAATCCGATGCGGGTGGCGAACAGGCGAGCGGAGTATGGGCGGGGTACGTCGTCGATCTTCGCACTGGCGCCGTTCTCCTTCGCGACCTCGGAGTTCTCCGCCGGACGCACGCGCACCCCGGTGATGGAGACGTCGGCGTCCTGTTCAAAGGAGGACATCTCGATGCGAAGCTGGACCCGGGTGACCGTCTCGGGAAGCACTACCCGGCCTTCCTCCGCCCCGAGCGGATACCACTCGGTCCACATGCCGTCGGAGCGGCCGCCCCGTGCTTCGGTCGAAATCCGCCCCTGGTCGCCGGTGGTGTCCATGGTCACGTCGATGACGTCGGTGGGTGCCTCCAGTTCCTGCTCGGGGAAGGTGGCCGACCCGGTGCGCCGTACGGTGGCGTCCAGGCGGGAGGAGGCCCCCAGTTCCTCGGTGGCGTCCAAGCGCAATGCTCCTGAGTCCAGTGTCAGCCCGACCCGGTCGGTGGAGGCCAGGTCCTGTTCGGACCAGCGGGGCGCCGCGACGGCCGTTCCCTGGGCGACCCAGGGTGCCAGGAGAATGAAAGCCCCAAGAAGCGCCCAAGTCGATGCGGTGCGCCGTTTCCGCGCCATCGTTCCTTCTCTCGCCAAGCACACGAAGTAGCCATTTCGGTCACTACCAGTAACCATTCGAGTGCGGGCACACTCAAGGAAGCCGTGTCGAGTGTTGATGAGGGGACGGTAAAGTTCCGCTTCTACTTGGACCTCAGGGAGCGAAGGCCAGCAGGCAGGCGGTGAACCCGTGCACGTGGTTCACCCCTGATACCGGGCCGATCTCCCCCGCTGCGAAGAAACCCGCCACCGGTGCGGTGCCGAGGATCCGTTGGACCGCGAGCACGTCGTGGTCGGGCCGCGAAAACAGGTTCGCGCCCCGGCCGTTGCAGGAGAACAACAACCCCGCGCCGACCGCGTGAGCGGCCCCGAACTCGGTCAGTCGACGGGCCAGGTCCTCATCCGCGGTGCTCGCGTCACGTACCTGGAAGCGGACGGTCTGGCCGACCTCCACCATGTCTTGGATGGTGAGCGCGCCTATCTCGGGATCGGCCCCTACCAGGGACCGGACGAGGAAGTCACCCTGCTCGTGCTGGTCGGCGTACTCGTCGATCGCGACTCCGACGTGCAACCCCTGCTCGGCCAATTCCCGATCCTCGTCGGAGAGCTCTTCGACCAACCGCTCCAGCTTTTCGTAGGCGTTCTCCCCGGCCAGTTCCAGCAGAAGGTTGCCCTCGGCCTTGGTGACGGTCATGTGCGGCCCGACCGGTCGACAGCCCTGGCTGACCACGGTGCCCAACACGCCCTCGCCACCGATCAGCACACCGATGGCCCCGTTCTGTGCCACCTCACCGTCACAGAAGAGCCGTACCGAGCCCTCACCGCGCAGCCCGTCGGCCATCCCACCGATCAGCGGCAACCCGCCCAAGGCCGCGGTGGTCTCACGGACGAACCCCTGGGTGGGGAACTCGTAGGGGTTGGTGAGCAAGATGCCGGCCCGGTCGGCCGGACCCGGTTCGCGCATACCCACCACAGCGAGGTTGCCGTCCTCCACCACGGTGTCCAGGCGAAAGGGTGTGAGTTCCACCCCGGGAAGATTCGCCCCCCACACGCTCACCGCGCCTTGACCCTCCACACCACGGCCGTCACCGAGCACCCCGGTGGCGCTGCACCCCAGGGTGATGGCGCTCCCGGACAGTTCCATGACCCGTTCGCCCGCGAGCGTGACCTCCTCGGGGTCCACCCCACTGACGAAGAAGCAGACGAGATCGGCGGGGCCGTCCATCCGTTCCAAGGCCTGTAGGACGGCGCGCTCGGCCGCGTTCACGAGGTCGGCTCCCGTCGTCAGAGCATCGCCGAACCTTGCCACTGCCACCCCTGCCTTCACCCACCACGTCGCCGGCCGTGGAACCTGGCCGTCCCATTCTTCCATCCGTACTCCAAACAGGGTTTTCCTGCATCTGGCCCCTCAAACGCCCACGGGCCTACACTGCTTGCCGTGACCCATGCCACTCCCCCTCCGGTCCGACTCCCGCGCACACTCGGCGCTCTGCGCGAGTCCGGCCATGTCTACCGGTCGATCGCGGCCGAGGTACGGGAGAACCTCCTGGCCCGCATGGGCGAAGGAGTGCCCCGCTTCCCAGGGATGCACGGCTTCGACGACACGGTGCTGCCCCAATTGGAGCGAGCGTTGATCGCCGGGCACGACGTGGTACTGCTGGGCGAGCGAGGCCAGGGCAAGACCCGGTTGATCAGGACCATCGCGGGACTCCTCGACGAATGGTCACCGACGGTGGCCGGCTGCCCGATCAACGACCACCCCTTCGCACCCGTGTGTCCGACGTGTACTCGTCGGGCCGAGGCTCAAGGGGACGGGCTCCCGGTCCGGTGGCGGCACCGGGACGAACGCTACGGCGAGAAACTCGCCACCCCCGACACCGGTACCGGCGAACTGATCGGTGACGTGGACCCGGCCCGGCTCGCCGAGGGCCGTTCCCTGGGCGACCCGGAAACCATCCACTACGGACTGCTGCCGCGCGCCAACCGGGGGGTCTTCTGCGTCAACGAACTACCGGACCTGCCCGCCCGGGCCCAGGTGGCGTTGTTCAACGTGTTGGAGGAGCGTGACCTCCAGGTGCGCGGCTACGCCCTGCGGCTGCCCTTGGACCTTCTGTTGGTGGCCAGCGCCAACCCGGAGGACTACACCAGCCGGGGCCGGATCGTCACCCCGCTCAAGGACCGTTTCAGTGCCCAGGTGCGCACCCACTATCCCCCCGACCTCGATCACGAACTGGCCTTGCTGCGTCAGGAGGCCGACCTACCCGAAGGGAGCGTCGTTCCCTCCCACCTGTGGGAATCGGTCGCACGCTTCGCTCGCCTGGTGCGCGATTCCAACCGGGTGGACCAGTGGTCGGGGGTCTCGGTGCGACTCACCGTGGCCGCCATCGAGACCGTCGCCGCCTCGGCGCTGCGTCGGGCCGCCCTGGTCCACGAGGAGGTTCCGGTGGCTCGCGTGTGCGATCTGGCCGGGGTGGTCGAACCGCTTCTGGGCAAGGTGGAGTTCGAGGCCGGCGCGCAGGGACGTGAGGCGTCCCTTCTGGAGACCCTGTTGCGACGAGGCGTGGCGGAGACCTTCCGCTCTCGGTTGGGTGAAACCGACCTGGGACCGTTGAGCGACCGTTTCTCCGGTGGCGGCACGGTGGAGAGCGGCGACCTGGTGAGCGCCACGGAATTGCTGCGCAGGGTGGGGGTGGTGCCAGGGCTGGCCGGACTGATCGAACGCGCGGCCCCGGAGACCGAGGACGGCCCGCCCACCCCGGGATTGGCCGCGGCGGTGGTGGAGTTCGCCCTGGAAGGCCTGTACTTGGAACGGCGGCTGTCCAAGGACATCGCGCCCGACGGGGGCGTGTATCGGTTCTGATGGGTGGTGGGATGAGGTTTCGGTACCGGGCCTACATGGGCGGCCCCGATCCGTTGGTCGAGGAAGGGCCACCGAAGGAGGCCGTGCGGGGCGCCGACGAACCGCGGGCGTTGATCGCCTTCGAACGCACCGACCGGGAACCGTCCGAAGCGGAGGAAGCGACGCCGGCCGCCGCGGAGGACGCCTTGGGTCGTTACTCCGACGGTGAGCGGGCCGTCATGGACGAGGGCGATCCGACGGTGCCGGGTTCGCGGGGACGTGAGCGACCGAACCCGCTGGACGAGGCCGCTCACGGGCTGAGTCCACGCGAGTTGCGCCGGTTGGGCGAGGTGGCGTTGACCGAGATCGAGACGGCCTCCGTCCGGACTCGGGGAGGGCACCGGGGTGGGTTCGCCCAGGGTGAGGAACCGACCGGGCGGAGCGTGCCTCACGATGGACTCGACCGCACCCTGGACGCGGTCGCCACCCTGCGAGCGGCGATGCTGCGCCGAGCCGCCGAAGACGGCCTCGGGGCGGGCCAGGGCGAGTCGCTCGACGCAAAGGATCTGCGCTACGCCGAGACCGAGCCGGCGGGCGCCGCCGCGGTGTGCCTACTGGTCGACCTGTCCCACTCGATGACCACACGCGGACTGCACGATGCGGCCACTCGCACCGCCCTGGCCCTGCACACCCTGGTGCGGACCAGGCGACCCCAGGACCGGCTCCTGGTGATCGGGTTCGGCGACCACGCGCGGGCGATGACCCCGGCGGACCTGGTCGAACACGACTGGCGCCGGGTGCCCGGTACCAACCTTCAGCACGCCTTGCGTCTGGCTCGGGAACACTCTCGTCGACATCGAGGGCTGCGTCCGGTGATCATGGTGGTCACCGACGGAGAGCCCACCGCGTACCTGGGCGAAGACGGCGACGCCCGGTTCGCGTGGCCGCCCACCCCGCGCACGGTGGAGGTCACCACCGCGGAGTTGGACGCGACGCTGACCGAAGGGGCCGACGTGACGTTCTTTCTGTTGGCCGACGATCCTCGGTTACGTGCCTTCCGAGCGTTGCTGCGGCGTCGGCGGGGTGTGCGCGTGGTGGAGGCCGACGCCGAAGCCCTGGGCCCCTTGGTCGTCGACCGCTACCTGGGTCGTGCCGTTCGCTGAGGCCGGGGGAGGACCGTTCGGGCGTCGTCGGGACCTGTCCACGGGCGGGCCAAGGCCCGGAACGAGCACGGCTAACGCTCAAAGATGTTGACGTCCGAGGCCAACAGGAGGAGTTCCTCCGGAGCGGCACCTCCCGCGTAGAGGAGTTGGTGGTTGTTGGCGGGCATGAGCGTCTCGGTGAAGCGCAACGGCCGCTCACCCTCGTAGACCACGCGTTCTTGGACCAGCAGAGGGATGCCCGGGCCGAGACCGAAGGCGTCCGCCTCGCCCTGAGAGGGCATGCGTGCGCCCACGATGTCCCAATTCCATTCTTCGTGGAATCCCAGTTCGCGCATGGCCGCGCCCACGCCCTCCTCCAGGCGTTCGGGAGACATCAACACGGTTCCACCGGCGATGTCGTAGGGAAGGTAGGTGACCTGGGACTGCCACAGGCCGCCGTCGAGGAAGCGATTCGAGGAACGGATGACGACGAGTCCGCCATGTTCGTCATCGTTCTCACCGGCGTCGCGGCGCAGCCGTTTGGCCACCTTCGGGCGCATGGTGTCCAGGCTGACCTTGATCTTCTCGTCGACGTCGGGACGATCGGCCCCGCCCGCCCTGGCGCGGTCCTCCATCGCCGAGCGCTGGGCCTGGCCGCCGGCGGAGACCGGAGAGGCCAGGTGGACGGTCGGTCGGTGGTCGGAGACGAAGGCACCGCGTCCGGGGACGATGGCGATGCGCCCCTCGTCCTGGAGGATGCGCATCCCCAGGCGAGCGGTGGCTCGGGAGACCCCGAGGTCCTCGGCCAGGTCCTCCTCCCCGGGCAGGCGTTCTCCTGGTTCGTAGTCGCCCTTGGCCAGGGCCTCCCGCAGGTGATCGGCGACAAAGGACTTCTTCGACGTGCTCATCGGTTCTTCGGGCGTGAACCCTGTCCTTCAGGGCCGGGAGGAAACGCCCTCTCCCTTCCAGCTGTAGCCATGGCCGTCCGCTTCTTCAGGGCGGAGGCACGTGCTCGTGTCCAACGCCCTGGACGGTTCCATGGGCGGTGGTTCAGTCCCGGTGGTAGGCCTTGAGGTCGCCGTGCTCGAACTGGTAGCGGATGCTGTGCCCGGCATACACAGTGTGCACCAGACGAATGGGACGTTCTTCGGAGTAGTCGGTCCGGTGGACGTTGAGTACCGGGACCCCGGGAGGAAGGTCCAACTGCCCGGCCTCCTGGGGGGTGGGCATACGGGTCTCGAGTTCGTCCACGTAGCCCACCTGGCGATGACCGTGCTCCATGAGGACCTCCAGTGCGCTCTCCACGTCCTCGGGCAGCATGAGCGGGGTACCCTCGACCAGGTCCATGGGGTAGAACGCGGAGCTGATGGAGCCGGAACGGTCCCCGGCGAAGGAGAAACGGTGCATGCGCCGCACGACCGTCATGGTGCCTTCGGGAACGCGAAGTCGAGGAGCGATGTCGGAGTCCGCGCTGAGGAGTTGGAGTTCCTCCAGGGTCGGGCCGCTGAGGTTGGACTCGTTCAACCCCCCCGGGCCGCCCTTGCTGCGGGTCGCGTAGAAGATCTCGGGGACCACGTCCTGCACGTAGTGTCCGCGCCCGGGCCGGCTGAGGATGAGGCCCTGGTTGCGCAACATGCCCAGGGCCAGGCGGATGGTGTTGCGAGACGCCTCGAAACGCTCTTCCAGCTGCTTCTCGGAAGGAAGCTGACCGCCAGGAGGAAGGCTTCCCTCCTGGATCTCCCTGCGCAGAGTTCGAGCGATCTGTCGATATCGGCTTTCTGCCCGCATAACTCCGCCCTCTGGGGGGTAAAAAACCAACAAGTCAACCTGTACCAACAAGCTGAGTGGCACACCAGCCGAACAAGTCCAACCGGTTCTGCTGACCCCATCTTAGATGAAGGCCACCTTCAGCATACGAAGGACCTGGCCTTCGGCACGAGAAAGGAGAGCATGAGCTCCGCCCCACCGCCCTCTCGGATCACAGGGGGCCCGATCAGGAACTGAGATTCCTCCCTCACCCCAGAGGAGACCACGTCATGGAGACCACCTTCATCGCCCTGACCTTCATCGGACTACTCCTGCTCGGTCTGGTGGTCGGTTTCTTCCTGGCCATCTCCATCGGTATTCGCCGCCAGGACAACCGGGGCCGCTACCGTTCCCTTCGCGACGAGGAGAACGACAGCGCCCTCTCCCACACCGGACGTTACGTCTGCGGTCTGCGCTTTCGCGACGACACCGCCAAGGCCGCCCAAGACCGTGCGCCCACCACGGCCTGAGCCCTTCCCCAAACCCTCCTCCGGCTCGTCCGACCACCCGCCCTCATCGACCTTCCGCCCCGGCGACGCGGAATGATCGTGAGACCGAAGAACGCCCTGACGGGTCCGGCGGCGGAGCCGTCAGGGTCCGCGCGGCGGAGCCGCACGGACCCCGGAAAGGGATCAGCCCTCCAAGGCCTGCGACAGGTCGGCGACCAGGTCGTCACCGGACTCGATGCCCACGGAGATCCGCACCAGATCGGCGGGGACCTCCAGCGCCGAACCGGCCGTCGAGGCGTGGGTCATCCGCCCCGGGTGCTCGATGAGGGACTCGACCCCGCCCAGGGACTCTCCCAAGGTGAAGACCTTGGTCCGTTCGCATAGTTCCAGTGCCGCCTTCTCCCCACCGCGCACGGCGAAGGAGACCATTCCGCCGAAGGAACGCATCTGCCGCTCGGCGACCTTGTGCCCCGGATGGTCCCCCAGCCCCGGGTAGTACACCTGTCGCACCGCCGGGTGACCCTCGAGGGCGGCCACGACGCGCTCGGCGTTCTCGCTGTGGCGGTCCATCCGCACCCCCAGGGTCTTGACTCCGCGCAGCGTCAACCAGGAGTCGAAGGGACCCGGAACGGCTCCCATGGTGTTCTGGTGGAAGGCCAGCCGCTCACCCAGTTCCGCGTCGGACACGACCAGCGCTCCACCGACCACGTCGGAGTGCCCACCGATGTACTTGGTGGTGGAGTGCACGACCACGTCCGCGCCCAGCGTCAGCGGCTGTTGCAGGTAGGGCGAGGCGAACGTGTTGTCGACCACGTACAGCGCACCACCGTCGTGCGCGATCTGGGCGACCGTTTCGATGTCGGTGATGTTCAACAGCGGGTTGGTGGGCGTCTCGGTCCACACGACCTTGGTGTTCGGGCGCATGGCCTCGCGCACCGCGTCCACGTCGCTCTGATCGACCGCGTCCCAGGTCACGCCCCAGCGTTCGACCACCTTCGAGACCAAGCGGAAGGTGCCCCCGTAGGCGTCGCCCGGAATGATGATGTGGTCACCCGGCGAGAGGACCGCGCGCAGGAGGGTGTCCTCGGCGGCCATGCCGGAGGCGAAGGCGAGCCCACGTGCCCCGGCTTCCAGGGCCGCCAGGCATTCCTCCAGCGCGGTTCGGGTGGGGTTGGCGGTGCGGGAGTACTCGTATCCCTGCCGCATACCGCCCACGCCGTCCTGGACGTAGGTACTCGTCTGGTAGATCGGCACCACAACGGCGCCGGTGCCGGCGTCCGGCTCCTGCCCCGCGTGGATGGCCAGCGTTTCAAACCCATCGAACTTCATGTGGCCACCATAGTGCCCCTGTTCCCCACCGGACCTACCGTCATCTGGGAGGTCTCACGCTTCGGGACGGCTCCACCGGAGGTTCAGGCCGGCGGGAAACGCGTGGACGATCCGGGTTCGGGCGGCGCCGTGGGGGCCTGTGGGGACGTCCCGGTGGCCCGGGTGGGCACGCGGGTCGGAGTCCCGGTGCCGCGTAGGGGCGGGTCCCAGCCGAGTTCGGGGTCGTAACCGCGTACGACCTTGCCGGGGACACCGGCGATGACCGAGTGATCCGGATAGGTGCCGGGACGGACCACCGTTCCCGCGGCGACCACGGAGTTCCTGCCCAGGTGGACACCGGGCAGGATGACCGAGTTCGCGCCGAGCCAGGTTCCGTCGCCGATACTCACCGGGTCGTCCACGGGCCACTGGAGACCGACCGGGATCTCGGTGTTGGCGTAGGCGTGGTTCTGGTCGGTGATGTAGACGTAGGGCCCGGTGTAGACGTGGTCGCCGATGTCCACCGAGCGGTGAGCGACGATGTGGGAGCCACGACCGATCGCACAGCCCGAGCCGATGCGCACGACGGTGCCCTCGCCGAGATCGTAGTCGGGACCCATGCCGGCGGCCAGGGTGATGTCCCCACCCAGGATGGTGTGCACCCCGATCTCGATCCAGGGTTCGCCGTACAAAGTGGCGATGGGGAAGGCGATGGCCGAGCCGTCCCCGAAGCGGGCGAACTTGCCGGCCGCTTTGGAACCGGCTCGAATCTGACCGTGGTCCCGCGCATACGACCAGGCGGAACGGATGATCCAGGAGAAGAGCCGCGACACGGGGGCACCCACTTATTACCGGACAGTAATGTCAACGCGAAGATTAGCAGTGTCCGATTATGCGGCACTATGTCCAGTGCTTGGACCCCGGGGCCCGAGCGGCGCTCGGTTCCGAGCGGCCCACGGAAGGCCGCCCGGAACCTACGATCAGCCGGAGAGGTGGGCCAGCAAGTCCTGTCGGGTGAGAATCCCCACCGGCTTGCCGTCACGCAGCACCACCAGGGCACCCGAGGTGCGCAGCAGCCGCACGCAGTCGCTCACCGGGGTACCGGTGCCGACCGTGGCCAACGGCTTGCCCATGTGGGTCTCCACCAGGTCGTCCAGCTCGGCGCGGCCGTCGAAGAGGGCGTCCAACAGGTCGCGTTCGGCGATGGAGCCCACGACCTCGGCCGCCATGACCGGCGGCTCCTCCTTCATCACCGGCACCTGGGAGACGCCGTACTCGCGCATGATCGCCACGGCGGTACCGACGGTTTCGTCCGGGTGGCTGTGGACGAAGTCGGGCAACTCGCCTTCCTTGTCCGCCAGCACCTGGCCTGCGGTGGCCTCCTCGGTCTCGGCGGACAAGAAGCCGTAGTCGGCCATCCACTCGTCGTTGAAGATCTTGCCGAGGTAGCCACGGCCACCGTCGGGCAGCAGAACGACGATGACGTCGTCCGGGCCCGCGTTCTCGGCCACGCGCAGGGCCGCCTCGACCGCCAGGCCGCAGGAGCCGCCCACCAGCAGGCCCTCCTCCTTGGCCAGCCGGCGGGTCATCAGGAACGAATCCTTGTCGCTGATCGCCACGATCTCGTCGCAGATCGCCGTGTCATAGGTGCCGGGCCAGATGTCCTCGCCCACGCCCTCGACCAGGTAGGGACGGCCGGTGCCGCCCGAGTAGACCGAACCCTCGGGGTCCGCGCCCACGACCTGCACGCGCCCCTGGGAGGCCTCCTTGAGGTACCGGCCGGTGCCACTGATGGTGCCCCCGGTACCGATGCCCGCCACGAAGTGCGTGATGCGCCCCTCGGTCTGCTCCCAGATCTCCGGGCCCGTGGAGTGGTAGTGCGACTCCGGGTTGTTCTGGTTCTCGTACTGGTTGGGCTTCCAGGCGTTCGGAATCTCCTGGGCCAGCCGGTCCGAGACCGAGTAGTAGGAGTCGGGGTGTTCCGGGGCCACGGTGGTCGGGCAGACCACGACCTCCGCACCGTAGGCGCGCAGCACCGACAACTTGTCCGGGCCGACCTTGTCCGGGCAGACGAAGACGCAGCGGTAGCCCTTCTCCTGGGCGACCATGGCCAGGCCGATACCGGTGTTGCCGGAGGTGGGCTCCACGATGGTGCCGCCCGGTTTGAGGGCACCGCTCTTCTCCGCTGCCTCGACCATGCGCAGCGCGATACGGTCCTTCACCGATCCGCCCGGGTTGAAGTACTCGACCTTGGCCAGGATCGTCGGGGCCAACCCCTCGCTGACCTTCCGCAGACGAACCAACGGGGTGTCCCCGACCAGGTCGATGAGTGAGTCATATACCCGCAACTTCGCTCCTTCGCATAGTGGCGCCCGGGTCGTCGGTCCGCCTGTGACGCATGTTCCCCGGTGACTCCCGAGGCGGATGGGACCGGTCCGGTCCCCACACTCTGAACTCTAACGCCCGTAACCAGCGAATTCGGCGTGCCGGAACCACTCTCCCCGACGTGCGCTACACCTGGCCCGCAGGCGCTGATCGTGTGCCTTCGAGGTACGTGACCCCACGGTCACCCGGCGGTAACTTCGGGTATGGGGGGTGTTGCGATGCTGAGAGCCTCGCGAGCGCGACGCATCGCCGCCGCCACCGCGTTCGGTGGAGGCGGCCTGACACTCGTGGGCGGAGGCACGGTGGCCCTGCTCTACCTCCAGGCCAAGCTGGCCAAGAGCGCGATCGGACACACCCGGTGGCTCAGGCCCCAGGCCGATGGTGTCTACGGGGACGGCGCCGGCCCACCGCTGCGCCTGTTGATGGTCGGTGACTCCACCGCCGCCGGCTTCGCCGTGTCCCAGGCCCACGAGACCCCTGGCGCGATGTTGGCCGCGGGGCTCGCCGCCGCGTCCGAACGCCCGGTGCTACTGCGTTGCACGGCCACTCCCGGCGCGACCTCGGCCGATCTGGCCGGTCAGGTCGCGCGGGCCGGCGCCCACCTGCCGGGCGGCCACTTCGACGTGGCGGTGGTCTTCATCGGGGCCAACGACGTCATTCGCCGGGTACGACCCAACGACGCGGTCGCCGCTCTACGCGAGGTCACGCGAAGCCTGGTCGATCAGGGCACACCCGTGGTGGTGGCGACCTGCCCGGACCTGGGCACGGTGCGCCCCATCGGCTGGCCGCTGCGCTCGGTGGCCCGCCGGGCTTCCCGACAGTTGGCGGCGGCACAGACGATCGCGGTCACCGAGGTCGGTGGACGGACGGTCTCGCTGAGCGACCTGCTCTCAGACGATTTTCGGTCCGATCCAGTTTCCATGTTCGGGCCAGACCGTTTTCATCCGTCAGCTCGCGGGTACGCTCAGGCCGCGTTCGCCATCCTGCCGTCCGCCTGCGCCGCGCTGAAGTTGCTTCCCGAACTCGACGAGCACGAGCGCACCCGCGACATCCTTCCGGTGGACCGAGCCGCCGTGGTGGCCGCCCAGACCCCGGGTACAGAGGTCTCAAGAGCCGCTGACCAGCACTCGGACGGGCTCCGGACCGGGTGGGCCGCCCTCATTCGCGGCCCCTTCCGTGCCCGGCTCCCGGCCCGCGCCACGACCCCGGATCAGCCGGATGAGGTGGCGGCTCCGGCGAACGCGCCTAGGTCGACCCCGAGTGGCGCGCGAAGGCGCCAGCCGGGTTAACTGGTCAGTAACAACGTGACCCGAACAAGGACGAGGAACATGCCCGAAGCAGTCATCGTCGCCACCGCGCGCTCTCCGATCGGCCGGGCCTTCAAGGGCTCCCTGAAGGACATGCGTCCAGACGACCTGGCCACCCAGACCATCGCCGCCGCCCTGGCCAAGGTCCCCGAACTGGACCCCACGAGCATCGACGACCTCATGCTCGGTTGTGGTCTGCCCGGGGGCGAGCAGGGCTTCAACATGGCCCGCATCGTGGCCGTGCAGCTGGGTCTGGACACCGTCCCGGGCGCCACCATCACCCGGTACTGCTCCTCTTCGCTGCAGACCACCCGGATGGCCTACCACGCCATCAAGGCAGGCGAGGGCGACGTGTTCATCTCCGCCGGAGTGGAGACCGTCAGCCGTTTCATCAACGGCAACAGCGACGACCAACAGAACGAGAACCCGCTCTTCGCGGACGCCAAGGCACGCACCGAGAAGCGCAAGGAGGGCGGCCAGGGCACCTGGACCGACCCGCGTGAGAACGGCGAGCTCCCCGACGCCTACATCGAGATGGGCCAGACCGCCGAGAACGTCGCCGAGATCACCGGCGTTTCCCGGCAGCGCCAGGACGAGTTCGCCGTCCGTTCGCAAAACCTCGCCGAGAAGTCGATCGACAACGGCTTCTGGGAGCGCGAGATCAGCCCGGTGACCCTGCCCGACGGCACCGTCGTCAGCACCGACGACGGCATCCGTCGCGGCACCACCTACGAGAAGGTTTCGCAGCTCAAGCCGGTGTTCCGCCCCGACGGAACGGTCACCGCCGGTAACGCCTGCCCGCTCAACGACGGCGCCTCCGCGCTGGTCATCATGAGCGACACCAAGGCCAAGCAGCTGGGCCTCACTCCGCTGGCCCGGATCGTCTCCACCGGCGTGACCGGTCTGAGCCCCGAGATCATGGGCCTGGGCCCGGTCGAGGCCTCCAAGCAGGCCTTGGCCCGCGCCAACATGGCCATCGGTGACATCGATCTGGTCGAACTCAACGAGGCCTTCGCCGCCCAGGTGCTGCCCTCCGCCGACCAGCTGGGCATCGACGTCGACTCGCAGCTGAACGTCAACGGTGGCGCCATCGCCATCGGGCACCCCTTCGGCAGCACCGGTGCCCGGATCACCGGCACCCTGCTCAACGGTCTCCGTTTCCACGACAAGACCTTCGGTCTGGAGACCATGTGCGTGGGTGGCGGCCAGGGCATGGCGGCCGTCTTCGAGCGCCTGAGCTGATCCGGCGCGGAACCTCCGTGGAGGACTCCGGCCCCGGGCCCCGGACCGAAAAAGGTCCGGGGCTCCTTTCCTTCGGGTTCGAACGAAACCATGCCCGAAGACGGAAAGCCCATGGGGTACGGCTGCGTAGCACCTTTCGAAAAACGGAATCACTCCGGCAAGGTAAAAGCCGGCGACCAGACCTTGTCCGAACCGTGATCGTGATGCATGGTCGCAGGTAAGTGCCACACGCCCAACGCACTGCGGAGGTGCCTATGTCGGTTGCCCACTCGCCGGAGATCCACGCAAAGCTCATCGAACGCATCCCGGTCGTCACCGGCCGAGGACTCCACGAGTGGTTCGACTCGCTCGACAAGGGACCAGGCCTGCTACGTCCCCTGGACCGATCACACTGGCTCGCCGACGAGTACGACCTCACCCACGGCTACGCCCAGGCCATCGTCACCGAGTACGACCGCCGCCGCCGCAACCGATCCATTCCCACCCCACGCCGCGGAGATCTTTGATCCAAACACGCGGCACACGAGGAGGGGCCGCCCCGCGAGAATCCGAGGATTCGTGGGGCGGCCCCTCGCCGCGTGAACCGATGTCGAGGTACTAATCCGCGAACATCGTCTTGATGATCCAGAGCAAGCGCAGGATCTCGATGTACAGCCAGATCAGGGAGACGGTCAGGCCGAAGGCGAACTGCCAGGCGAACTGGTTCGGGATACCGGCCTCGACACCCTCCTCGATGCCCCGGAACTCGATGGCCAGGGTCAAGGCGGCCAGCACCACGAACACGATGCCCACGCCCAAGCCCAGCCAGGTGGGCTCACGCAGGCCCATGCCACCGGAGATGAAGAAGCTGAGCACGAAGTTGACCAGCATGAGGGCGGCGGCGCCGATGACGGCGTAGGTGACGGCCTTGACGAAACCGTCGGTCACCTTGATGATGCGGAACTTGTACAGCGCCAGCATCACACCGAAGACCGCGACCGTGCCGATCACGGCCTGGGTCACCAGGGACGTACCCGCGCCGGGGTCGCCCAGGGTCGCCGAAAGGGTGGTGCCGAGCAAGGCCGACAGACCGCCGACGAGCAGCCCCTCCAGGGCCGCGTAGATGAGGATCGCGACCGGGTTGGTGATCTGCTTGAACGCGATCACCAACCCGAGGATGAGTCCGCCGATCATGCCGACGAACGTCAGCCCCATGCCCAGGCCGGGGTTGCCCATGAAGAGGAAGTAGTTCAGGACACCGAAGATCGCGACGGTGCCCAGGGTCATCCCGGTGCGCACGACGACGTCGTCGATGGTCATCGGCTGGTCACCGGCGACCTGCTGGGGGTAACCCGGCTCGGGGTAGCCCTGCTGTGGGTAACCCGGCTGCCCGTAGCCCTGCTGGGGGTAACCCTGCTGGTACGGCTGTCCGTACCCCGGCTGCCCATAGCCCGGCTGGGGACCGGACTGCTGTTGAAGCGCCCGCTTGAGGACGGGGTTGGAACTCCGCATCCGCATGTCTAGTAAAGGCCTTTCACGCGTGGATTACTGCCCACAAAGTAACGTACGGGCCTCGGCGCGGGTTCCGAAGCGAGTATCACCGTTGGGAAACGGCTTCGATCCGAGCCTTCCGGGCGCAGACCCCGGCGGGCGTGCCGGCCCGAGGGGCCGACACCCATACGGACCACCGCCATCGACCGGGTTCCTCCTCCGGACGTGGCGACTCAGTTACGGGTGATCAGGGACCGTGCCAAGAACAGCACGTTCGCGGGACGCTCGGCCAACCGACGCATGTAGTAGCCGTACCACTGGTCGCCGTAGGGAACGTAGACGCGCATACGTTTGCCCTCGGCGGCCAGGCGCACCTGCTCGCCGTCACGGATGCCGTACAGCATCTGGTACTCGTAGTCGTCGGCACCGCGACCGTTGGCGGCGGCCATCTCACCTGCGATGGCGATCATGCGCGGGTCGTGCGAGGCCACCATCGGGTACCCCTCGCCCTCCATGAGGACGCGCAGCGCTCGCACGTAGGCCTTGTCGACCTCGTGTTCGTCGCGAAAGGCCACCGACTCGGGCTCGTCGTAGGCGCCCTTGCACAGACGGACCCGGGAGCCGACACCGTTCAAATCACGGCAGTCGGCCTCGGTACGACGCAGGTAGGCCTGGAGCACCGCGCCCACGAACGGGAAGTCCTCGCGTAGCTCACGCAGGATGCCCAGCGTGGAATCGACCGTGGTGTGGTCCTCCATGTCGAGGGTGACCGTGGTGCCGATCGCCTTGGCCGCCTCGGCGATCCTGCGCGCGTTGTCCAGCGCGATCTTCTCGCCGTCTTGATCCAGGCAGCGGCCGACGGCGGACAACTTGACCGACACCTCGGCACGCTCGCCCAGTCCGGCCTCGCCCAGGGCCGCGAGTAGATCCTGATAGGCGGTCACCGTGGCGGTGGCCTGGGACAGGTCCGTGGTGTCCTCACCCAGGAAGTCCAGGGTGACGTGGCGGTCCTCGGCCAGACGTCGCACGGCCGGCAGGGCCTCTTCCTGCGTGGCGCCCGCGACGAAACGGGTGACCATGGCCCGGGTCATGGGGGTGCGCTCGACGATCTTGCGGCAGGTCGCGGACCTGGCGGCGAGCAGTAGTGGTTTACGGAGCATGGGGACCTCGAAGAAGACGTGCGCCGGCGAAGGAGCCGACACGGACGAGACGCGACCGGTGTACGCCGGGTGCGCCGATGGGTTCCTCGGGGGGTGCGGGCCGGGAATCGGCAGGGAGCGGGCTCGCGCCCCTCGGGACGGGAGGGAGCGCGAGCCCGGGACGCTACCCCTGGTGGGGGTAGGAGGAGACCGTCGGCGCGACGAACGTCTCCTTGATGGCGCGCGGGCTGGCCCAACGGGACAGGTTCTGCGCCGAACCCGCCTTGTCGTTGGTGCCGGAGGCACGACCGCCACCGAAGGGCTGCTGCCCGACGATGGAGCCGGTCGGGCGGTCATTGATGTAGAAGTTGCCGGCGGTGAAGCGCAGGGCCTCGGTCGCCTTGGCCACGGCGGCGCGGTCGGTGGCCAAGATGGCACCGGTCAGGGCGTAGGCCGATCCCTCGTCGACGATCTTGAGGACCTCGTCGAACTTCTCGTCCTCGTAGACGTGGACGGCGACGATCGGACCGAAGTACTCGGTACGGAAGACGTCGTTGCTCGGGTCGGTGCCCTCGATGATGGTGGGACGGACGAAGTAGCCGACCGAGTCGTCGGCGGTGCCGCCGGCGATGACGTTCAGGGTCGGGTCGGACTTGGCGTCCTCCAAGACCTTGGCCAGCTTGTCGAAGGAGCGGCGGTCGATGACGGCACCCATGAAGTTCGACAGGTCGGTGACGTCACCCATCGTCAAGGCCTCGGTCTCCGCGACCAGGTCCTCGCGCACCTTCTCCCAGACCGAACGCGCGACGAAGGCACGGGAGGCGGCGGAGCACTTCTGCCCCTGGTACTCGAACGCGCCTCGCACGATGGCGGTGCGCAGCACCTGCGGATCGGCGGAGGAGTGGGCGACGATGAAGTCCTTGCCTCCGGTCTCACCGACGACGCGCGGGTAGGAACGGTAGCCGGCGATGTTCTCGCCGACGCTCTTCCACAGGTGCTGGAAGGTCTTGGTGGAACCGGTGAAGTGCACACCGGCCAACTCGGGGTCGTTGAGGGCGATGTCGGAGACGGCCAGACCATCACCGGTGACCATGTTGATGACGCCGGGGGGCATCCCGGCCTCCTCCAACAGGCGCATGGTCAGCTCGGCGGCGAACTGCTGGGTCGGGGAGGGCTTCCACACCACCACGTTGCCCATCAGCGCGGGTGCGGTGGGCAGGTTGCCCGCGATGGCGGTGAAGTTGAAGGGGGTGATCGCGTAGACGAACCCCTCCAGCGGGCGCTGCTCCATACGGTTCCACACGCCCTTGACACTCAGCGGTTGCTGCTCGATGAGCCCTCGGGCGTAGGCGACGTTGAAGCGCCAGAAGTCGATGAGCTCACAGGCCGAGTCGATCTCCGCTTGCTGGACGGTCTTGGACTGACCGAGCATGGTGGCGGCGTTGATGGTGGCCCGCCAGGGTCCGGCCAACAGCTCGGCGGCGCGCAGGATGATGGCGGCGCGATCGTCGAAGGACATGGCCCGCCAGGCGGGAGCGGCGGCCTTGGCGGCGGCGATGGCGTCGCGGGCGTCATCGTGGGTGGCGTTTCGCGTGGTGCCCAGGACGGACGCGTGGTTGTGGGGCTGAACGACGTCGATGGGCTCACCACCGCCCATGCGGCTCTCGCCGTTGATGCGCATCGGCAGGTCGATGCTCTCACGGCCCAGTTCTTCGAGCTTGGCGACGAGCTCGGCACGCTCAGGACTCCCCGGAGCGTAGGAGAGAACGGGTTCGTTCACCGGCGTCGGGACGTTGGTCACGGCGTCCATGGGCACCTCCCTGGAAAGAATGTCCCTGGTCGAGCAGGGTCGGGTCTGATTCAACGGTCTCAGAACGTGGACGTCCGTGCCTTGTGGAGCGGGCCACTCTTTACCGTTCTCATTTGTCCACATGAACAAATCGCAATGATCGCGGATCATTCCAGGCCGGCACCGCGTCCCCAACGTTCCAGTAGTGTCGTTTCTTGGAGGCCACTGGTGATAAACGACGTTATTCCTGGTCAAACAGGACCGCAAGGGGATGCCGAGCCGGGACTCGCGCTACGCCGATTGTTGTCGGCCCTGGGTGATCCCATCCTGGACGTGACGGCGGCACCGAACGGACTCGATGTTCAGGTGGACAACGTCGTCATCCTCGATCCCGAGGACCGGGCCGAGGCCCGAGCGGGTGACCTCGTCCTGTTGATCGGGGCCCGCGGCGATCAGGCCCGGCGTATGCTCCGCGCCTTGGCCGAACGGGGCGCCACCGCGGTGGCGGTCAAGATGAGTACGCACCCACGGGCCGACGAACCACGAGCCCTGCGCATCGAGGCCTTGGAGGCCGGGATCGCGCTGTTGTCGGTACGCCCCGAAGTGCGCTGGGACCGGCTCCAGTCGGTGTGTCAGAGCATCGTCGACGAGGTCCGGCTGACCGCGGACGAGGACCTGGGCGAGGCCGGCGGAGACCTGTTCTCCATGGCACAGACCATCGCGCACCTCACCGGAGGCCTGGTGAGCATCGAGGATTCCGCGAGCCGTGTGCTGGCCTACTCCAGCGGCGCCGAGGTGGACGAGCTGCGCAGGTTGTCGGTGTTGGGCAGGCAGGGCCCCGAGTCCTACCTGGCGTTGTTGCGCGAGTGGGGGGTGTTCGCCAGGTTGCGCTCCGGTGAGGAGGTCGTGCGCATCGACGAGCACCCGGAGTTGGGGATCCGTCGCCGGTTGGCGGTGGGAATCCACGCGGGCCGCCGCCCTCTGGGCTCGATCTGGGTACAGGAGGGGACCGAGCCGCTGGCCGAGCACGCGGAGGAGGCCCTCCTCGGTGCGGCCCGCACCACGGCGCTGCAACTGATCCGGCAGCACGCCCAGACCAGTGCGGGACTTCGACTGCGTGAGGACTTGCTGTCCAGCCTATTGGAAGGGCGGATCGACGCGAGCGCGCTGGCCGACACCGTGGAGGTGCGTACCGGCCGTGCGGCGTTGGTGATGGCGTTCTCGCTACGCGAAGGGACGCCCGGGATGGTGGCCCAAGGCACGTCGGGTGAACGCCCTGCCCGCCCCGAACGGGAGTTGCGTCGTCGTCGACTGATCGACCTGGTGTCGGTGCATACCGCCGCCTACCGTCGCGGTTCCCTGGTGACCGAACTGAAGGGCCGGGTCTACGCACTGCTGCCAGAACTCTCCCGTGGTCCGGGCGAAGAAGGGTGGCGCGAAGTGGAGGGTTCGGTACTGGCCCTGGCCCATAGGACGGTGACCGCGACCCGATCGGCGTTGGGGCTACGGGCCCATGCGGCGGTGGGACCACTCGTGGAGCGGTTGAACGATGTGCCCGACTCGCGCGCCGAGGCGGATCGGGTGTTGGACGCGATGGCTCGGGACCCGGACCGGGAGGCCGACCGGGAGGTGGCGACCATCTCCGACGTGCGCTCGCGGGTCTTGATCGGTGAGACCCTGGCGCACCTGCGCGCCGATCCGTCCCTGCGTGATCCCCGGGTGGACCGGTTGGTGGAGTACGACCGGACCGGCGGGGCCGACCTGGTGCGTTCGTTGCTCGCCTACCTGGAGGCGTTCGGAGACGCGCGCGTGGCGGCCGAACGTCTGCACATCCACCCGAACACGTTGCGCTATCGGGTGCGGCGCGCGGCGGCCGTGAGCGGCATCGACCTGTCGGACCCCGGCGAGCGCCTGTTCACCCAGCTCCAGCTCCTGATGGAGCATCAGTACCCCGAATACTGACCCCTGACACGGGGCGCCCGAACACGCTCCAAAGCCAAGCGGCGGAACAAAGCGAGCACAGTACCCTCGGTCGGACTCGAACCGACACTTGTGACCCTTTTAGGGGGCCTGCCTCTACCATTGGGCTACGAGGGCGTGCCCATCATACCGGCCGAGTCGATTGCCCACTTTGATTCGACTTGGCCGGATGGGGACACGAAACGACCGGCTCCCGTGGGGAACCGGTCGTTTCGTTCGTGGTAATGCGAAGGTCAGCTCACCCGGCGCAGGTGGCCGTCCTCGACCTGGGGACGCGCGGCCTCCTCGAAGGCCTGACGCGGCTCGGCCATCTCCGGAAGCGCGGCGAAGTCGCGACGCAGGAAGAGGGCGAGCGTCCAGTCCGAGAGGACCCGCATCTTGCGGTTGAAGGTGGGTACCGCGAGCAGGTGGTAGCAGCGGTGCGCGTACCAGGCCAGACGCCCGTTCAGCTTGATCTTTCCGAACAACTGGGCGGCGCCCTTGTGCAGGCCGAGCCCGGCGACGGCGCCCAGGTTCTTGTGCTTGTAGGCGGTCAACTTGGTGCCGCGCAGGGTCGCGATGACGTTGTCGGCGAGCACTGGGGCCTGGCGGACGGCGTTCTGGGCGTTGGGCGGGTAGTAACCGCCCTCGCCATCGGGCACCTGGGCGTTGTCACCACCGGCGAAGACGTTGTCGGTGCCATTGACGGTGAGGTATTCGGTGGTGTCGACGTGACCCTTGGGCCCCAGTGGCAGGTCACTGGCGGCGACGACCGGGCTGGGCTTGACGCCCGCGGTCCACACCAGGGTGCCGGCGTCGAACTCGCTGCCGTCACTGAGCTTGATGCGCTGATCGACGGCGGATTCGAGGAAGGTCTTGAGACGTACGTCGATGTCGCGGCGACGAAGCTGGTTGAGGGCCTTGGCACCGACCTCCGGGCCGACCTCGGGAAGGATCTTGTCCGCGGCCTCGATGAGGTAGAACTTCACCTCGCTCTGGTCGATCGAGGGATACAGGCGCACGGCGTCGCGGACCATGTCCTCGAGCTCGGCGATGGCCTCGGCACCGGCGAACCCGCCGCCGACGAAGACGAAGTTGAGCGCCTTGGCCCGCACGGCCTCGTCGTCGGTGGAGTCGGCGATGGCGAGCTGATCGAGGACGTGGTTGCGCAGGTAGGCGGCCTCTTGGACGGTCTTGATGCCGATGCCCCACTCGGCCAACCCTGGGATGGGCAGGGTGCGTGAGACGGCGCCGGCCGCCATGACCAGGTGGTCGTAGTGCAGGGTCTGGGGCTCACCGACATTGGGCTCGTAGCGGACCGTGTTGTCGGCGTGGTCGATGCGCACGACGCGGCCGCCGAGCACGCGCACCCGGTCGAAGACCTTGCGCAGCGGAACCACGACGTTGCGCGGGGAGATGTTGCCCGCGGCGGTCTCGGGCAGGAAGGGCTGGTAGGTCATGTAGGAGTTCGGGTCGATGACGGTGATACGGGCTTCACCGGCCCCGAGCTTCCTCTCCAATCGCCTCGCGGTGTACATCCCGAGGTAACCGCCCCCAACGATGAGGACGTGCGGGATCTCCGCCGCGTCCCCGCCGCCGTGTACCAGCCGGTAATTCCTGCTCTCGGTCATCGCATATCCGCCCTAACGGTTTTCCTGTCGGCGCCCTTGCCTCAAAGGGCCGCGAAGAATGTCACGGTCTTCGGCTCCCCCGCCGTGTGGCGCCGGGGCCGCCTCCGAGTCGCGCTCTGGCACTCGGCTCTCTTGGAGGCTGCTTGTGCATTCTTTCACAAGCAGCCACCGACGAGAAGGTTCACATCTGCCCACCTTCGGACCACACCCCGAACGAAACCGAAAGCGTTTCCGCAGGTCAGGATAGTTGTGAATGCATTCACAAGGGCCTTACGGGTGATGCGTCTCACCTGAGGACCCTGGTCCGCCCCTCCGAAGGTCCCCTCCGTCATGCCCCAAGGACCCTTCCAAGGAGGACAACGACGTTGGGGACGGCCTTATGCCCCACCCTCCGACGGGGAGAGCAGACTCCAAGCGACACCGTCGAGGATGTCGTGCTCACTCGCGATGAAGTGGCCCGCGCCCGTGCGCGCCAGTACCCGGGACAGCACCAGGGCACCGGCCCCGATGACGTCGACCCGGCCGGGATGCATGACCCCGATGTCCGCGCGTTCGGCGTGTGTGGAACGCAACAGCTCCTCGGTGATGCGCTTCAGCTCCACCGCCCTCACCCGAGTGTGGTGGATGCGCTCGGAGTCGTACTCGGGCAGGTCCAGCGCGATGCCCGCGACGGTGGTCGCGGTACCGGCCACACACACCACCGAACCGGCCTCCCTGAGCGGAACGACCTTCTCCACCTCGTCCAAGGCGACGTCGATGTCGGCCGTGGCCGCCGCGACCTGTTCGGCGGTGGGCGGATCCGAACGCAGGTGGCGTTCGCTCATGCGCACACAGCCCACGTCGACGGACAGGGACTCACGAACCAACTCCTGCGCCCCTTTGCCCGCGCCGAGCACGAACTCGGTGGAACCGCCGCCGATGTCGACCACCAGGAAGGGCTGAGCGAAAGCCTCGTCCACCCCACCATCGGCCGCGGCGGCGTCCAGTTCGGCCGTGGCGCCCACGAAGGACAGCTCGGCCTCTTCCAGGCCCGTGACCACCTCGGGCTCCACCCCGATGATCTCGCGAACCCCGTCCACGAACACCTGGCGGTTGCGCGCGTCCCGGGTGGCGCTGGTGGCGACCATGCGCACCGTGTCCGGACCGAGTTCGATCCCATGCGCCCGAATCGCCTCGGCGTACCCACGCAGCGCCTCGAAGGTGCGTTCCAAGGCCTGGGCGGAGAACTCACCCGTCTCGTCCACGTGCTCGCCCAAGCGCACGATCTCCATGCGCCGGTCGGCGTCGACCACTTGGACCTCGTCACCGTCCAAAGCGACGACGTCGGCGATCAGCAGCCGGATCGAGTTGGTTCCGCAGTCGATCGCCGCGACACCGCTCATGAACCTTCCGTCCCTTCGACACCCTCGAGCACGTTCTCGTCCACACAGACACAGGGGCCCTTGGCCCACCACTCGGGAAGCTCCTCCAGCGCCTCGGCGCCGAAGGGATTGGTCCCCGGAACGGCCAGTTCGTGGCCGACCAAAGCGTGCAGACACTTGACCCGGGTGGGCATTCCGCCCGTGCTCTGCATGCCCTCGGGAAGGGGTTCCACACCATCGACGCGGGCCTGTTCGGCCCGTTCGGCCAGATAGGACTCGTGGGCCTTGGTGTAGGCCTCCTGGAGTTCGGGCTCCTCGGCCAGCCGCTCCTGCATCCGGCGCATTCGACCGTCGTTCTCCAACCGACCGATCGCCGAGGCCGCGCGGGGGCAGGTCAGGTAGTACAGGGTCGGGAAGGGGGTGCCGTCCTCAAGCCGAGGCGCGGTCTTGACCACATCGGGAAGGCCACAGGGGCAGCGGTGCGCGACGGCACGGACCCCGCGAGGCGTGCGTCCCAACTGGAGTTCGATCGCGGCGAGGTCCCGGTCGGACGCGGGGCCGCCGTCGGTGTGCCCCAAAACGGGCTGATCTGCGGAATTCATGGCCTCCCCAGCATAGGCGCAGTGGAGGACCCCGTGTCGCCGTTCCCGGTGGGGAACCCGTTCAGAGCCCGTCGTCGGGTTCGGGGCGGTCGGCCTCCTCGACCGAACGCCACAGCTCGGTGAACCAGGGGTCCGTGGGCTCGGACGGATCCACCGACGTGTCGCCCTCGGTCTCGGGACGGATGACGATGTAGGCGGTCTCGTCCGGATACCGGTAGTGCAGCCGCGTTCGGGCCTCGCGCTCCACGTAGGAATCCTCGCTCAGCGCTTCCTCCCGTTCACGCAGCTCGGCGACGTTGGCCTCCATACGGGCCTGGTCGTCCTGCAACTGGGAGATCTGGGCGCGCTGCATGACGTACTCGCGCAGCGGATAGGCCAGGCTCAGCGCGATCACGCAGACCACCAGGGCCAGGATCGCGGCCCGGCTGGTGAGCATGGGCCGCATCCGAGGGGTGCGGCCCATGCTCGTGACCTTGGCCTTCGTGCCCTTCTTGGTGGCAGCACCCTTGCGCGGCCTGTCGGCTTTGGTCGACTTCCGGGCTTTTGTGGGTGGCTGCTGGGTTTCGTGGGGCACTGGGGCAGACTAGCCGCGCCCGGTGAACCTCGGGAAGGCCGACACGCCCGCGTACACGGCGGCGTCGTCGAGTTCCTCCTCGATACGCAACAACTGGTTGTACTTGGCGACCCGCTCACTGCGTGCCGGGGCACCGGTCTTGATCTGACCGGCGTTGGTCGCCACCGCGATGTCGGCGATGGTGGTGTCCTCGGTCTCACCGGAACGGTGGCTGATCATCGCCGTGTAGCCGCTGCGCTGGGCGAGGGAGACCGCGTCCAGCGTCTCGGTCAGGGTGCCGATCTGGTTGACCTTCACCAGCAACGAATTGGCGGTGTCGGCGTCGATACCGCGCTGGAGCCGCTCGGGGTTGGTGACGAACAGGTCGTCGCCGACCAACTGGACCTTGTCACCGAGCCGCTCGGTGAGGGTCTTCCAGCCGTCCCAGTCCTCCTCATCGAGGGGGTCCTCGATGGAGACCAGCGGGTAGGCGTCGACCAGTTCGGCGTAGTAGGCGCTCATCTCCTCGGCGGTACGGGTCTTGCCCTCGAAGGTGTACGCCCCGTCGGAGTACAGCTCGGTGGCGGCCACGTCCAGCGCCAGGGCGATGTCGGCGCCGACCGTGTAACCGGCCTTCTCGATCGCCTCGACGATCAGGTCCAGAGCGGCTCGGTTGCTGTCGAGGTTCGGGGCGAAGCCGCCCTCGTCGCCGACACCGGTGCCCAGGCCATGGGCCTTGAGGACCGACTTCAAGGAGTGGTAGACCTCGGTGCCCCAGCGCAGGGCCTCGGAGAAGGTCGACGCACCGATCGGGGCGACCATGAACTCCTGGATGTCGACGTTGCTGTCGGCGTGCGCACCACCGTTGAGGATGTTCATCATCGGCACGGGCAGCACGTGCGCGTTGGGACCGCCGATGTAGCGGAACAGGGGCAGCCCGGCCTCCTCGGCGGCGGCCTTGGCCACGGCCAGGGAAGCGCCGAGAATGGCGTTGGCGCCGATCCGGGACTTGTCCGGGGTACCGTCCAGGTCGATGAGCGCACGGTCGATGATGCGCTGTTCGTCCGGGCTGTGGCCGAGCAGCTCGTCGGCGATCTCGTCGTTGACGGCCGTGACGGCCTTGGACACGCCCTTACCGCCGTAACGGTCGCCGCCGTCACGCAGCTCGACCGCCTCGAATTTCCCGGTGGAGGCGCCACTGGGGACACCGGCGCGGGTGAGGGTCCCGTCGTCGAGCAGGACCTCGACCTCGACTGTCGGGTTGCCCCGGGAATCAAGGATCTCCCTCGCCTGTACTGACTCGATGGACGCCACGATCTCTCCGTCTCTTCGGTGTCTGGGTCCACTCTTTACCGGACCCGGAACACGAGACTAGCGACCTCGACCTCACCGCGTGGAGGCCCCCCGGCCGGATTGGTCTAGTCCATATACGACACGCCGACCTTCAGGGCGGCCAGAGCGATCTCGATGACCCTCTCCCGACCGTGGAAACGCCCCTACCCCGGTTCCGGACCATTCGAACGGACCCGCCCGAAAGCGGCCGGTTTCCTTGCTCAAACCGGCCACGCGTCTAGAGTGCGAACCGAGGACCCCCGACCTCCCCCGCTCAGACGCTATGGACTCTCGTGGACGGTGGGAACCAGACGTGACCGACCCTCAGAGCGCTCCCGAGGACGGGACGATGCGACCGGCTCGGCAACGTCGAGCCGAACTCACCCTCCTCCTGGCCGCACTGGGCATCACCGTCGCCGCGCTGTCGACCGCCTCCCTGGCGCTCACCGAGGGCATCGATCCCAGCGTCACCACCTACCTGATGGCGCTCGGAATCGGCGCCCTGGGAATCCACGCCCTTCTCCGCTTCGTCGCCCCCTACGCCGACCCCGTGTTGCTCCCGGTGGCCACCGCGCTGAGCGGACTCGGAATCACGATGATCTGGGTGCTGCAGATGTCCCGGAGCACCGACCCCGGACACGGCGAGGCCGATCGACAGCTCCTATGGACCCTGGCGGGGATGGTGCTGTGCGCGAGCTCCGTACTGTTCGTACGCAACCCCCGTCGACTGACCCTGTACACCTACCTCCTCGCCCTGGCCGCGTTGCTCCTGCTGTTGCTTCCCCTCTCCCCCTTGGGCCACGAGGTGTTGGGCGCACGGCGATGGATCATGATCGGGCCGTTCACCATGCAGCCTTCGGAGTTCGCCAAAGTGCTGCTGGTCGTCTTCCTCGCCTCCTACCTGGGACGCCGGCGCGACGTCCTGGCTCTGGTGACCCACACCCTCCGCATCGGCGGGGTGAAGGTGTTCAGCGTCCCACGCGCACGCGACCTGGCTCCGATGGGAGTGGGCTGGGGCATGGCGATCCTGCTCCTGGTCGGCACCAAGGACCTGGGCACCTCACTGCTGCTGTTCGGCACGTTCTTGGCCGTGCTGTACGCGGCCACGGCCCGCAAGTCGTGGGTACTCATCGGACTGGTGGCCTTCTCCGCCGGGGCCTACGTGGCGTACCTGCTGTTCGGGCACGTGCAGAACCGAGTCCGGACCTGGCTGAACGCCTTCGACGAGGAGGTCTACAACGCACCCGGCGGCAGCTTCCAGGTGGTGGAGGGCATGATCGCCCTGGCCTACGGCGGGCTGCTCGGCACCGGCTTCCACGACGGCCACGCCCAAGAGATCTTCGCCGCCGACAGCGACCTGATCCTGGTGTCGGTGGGCGAGAAACTCGGCGTCACCGGGTTGCTGGCGGTGCTGGTCCTACTGTTCCTGATCGCTCAGCGGGCGTTCCGGATCGCCCTGGGCAGCCGGGACGTGTTCCTCAAGCTGACGGCCTTGGGCTACGGGTTCCTCATCGCGTTCGACGTGTTCATCGTGCTGGGCGGCGCCACCCTGATCATCCCGCTGACCGGTATGACCACCCCGTTCCTGTCCGCGGGCGGGTCGGCGCTGATGGCCAACTGGCTCATCGTGGGCCTGTTGCTGACCATCAGCGAATCCGCCCGTCGCCCCAAGGAATCGTTCAGCGCGGGCCTGGCTCCGGGAGACCCCGTCACCGAGGTGATCGACCCGCGTTCCCTGCCCAAGGGGATCCCAGGCGAGCGCTGAACCCGCACCGGAGAGTCGAGGTCACCCGACGGTTCTCGACCAGTAGGCCCGCCACTGCCCTTCGCTCAGTTCACGGGGCTCACGGCCGTCGGCGCGCGCGGCGTCCTCGGCGGCACGGACCCGGGCATCGAACCGGCGCGCGGCGGCACGCAGGTCCGTCTCCGGGTCACGTCCCTGGTCGCGTTCGGCCGCCACCGCGGCGAACAATTCACCGCCCTCGGCCCCGTCATCACCCACCAGATCGGCGGGGAAACCATTGCGTACCGCGCGCTTTTGTAGCTCGTAGGCGAGCAACACCGCCGGTTGGGCGAAGGGCACCCCGTCCAACACCGAGGTGCGCCCGTCGCCCCCGTCCGCCTTGGCCTTGGCCTCCCGCTCGGCGGCCTTGATGGCCTCCCAGTTGGACCACACCTCGTCGGTGCCCGACACCTCCACCGCACCGAACACGTGCGGGTGACGGCGGGTCATCTTGTCGATGATGGCGTCGGCGACGTCGTCCACCGTGAAGCGGGCCGGGTCGCCCTCAAAACGTTCGGCACCGATCGCCGCGTGGAAGACCACTTGGAGCAGGACGTCGCCGAGCTCCTCCCGCAACTGCGGGTAGTCGCCCTCCTCGATGGTCTCCAGAGTCTCGTAGGCCTCCTGGATGAGGTACTTGGCCAGGGATTCGTGCGTCTGGGACCGGTCCCAGGGGCACTCCCGCCGCAGCGTGTCCATCACTTCGACCAAGCGCAGCACCCGGTGGCCGGGGCGCGGGTTCTCGTCCGTCAACTAATCCTCGCTCACGTGCTGTTCGGCCTCCGGGAGCCAACCACCCTCGCGCAGGGCCGCCATCACCTCGGCCACGGATTCCGCTGGGTCGGTGTCCACCGTGTCGAGCACCAGGTCGGCGTCGGTCGGTTCCTCGTAGGGGTCGGAGATCCCGGTGAATTCGGGAATCTCCCCGGCCCGGGCCTTGGCGTACAAGCCCTTGCGGTCACGAGACTCACACACTCGAAGCGGTGTGGCCACGTGCACCAGGAAGAAGTCCCCGAACTCCTCCACCATGGCACGCACCTCCTCGCGCCCGGTCGCATAGGGCGCGATCGGCGCGCACACCGCCACCCCGCCGTGGCGGGTGATCTCTGAGGCCACGTAGCCGATCCGGCGGATGTTGAGTTCCCGGTCCTGGCGGGAGAAGGTCAGCCCCTTGGAGAGCATCCGGCGGACCAGGTCGCCGTCGAGCAGCGAAACGGTGCGCCCCGCCCGGCGGATGCCGTCGCACACCCCGCGGGCGATGGTGGACTTACCCGAACCGGACAAGCCGGTGAACAACAGGGTGATGCCCCGCTCGGTCCTGGCCGGGCGTAGCCGGGCCAGCTCGGCCCCGACCCGAGCCGGAGTGAACCACGCGGGCAGTTCCCGGCCGTGGGCCAATTCCGTCTCGACGTCGGCGTCGGACAACTCCGGGACCGCCTGACGTGGGTCGACGTGTGTGAAGGGCTTCCACAGCGCCTCCCCGGAGTCGTATCTCCAGGGCTCGGGGTCCAGAACGGTCAACGGTGGCCGCAACGCCATCACCCGCTCGATCTCGGGCCCACGCGAGCCGGTCTCGGCCAGCATGTGGGTGGCCCCGTAGGCCGCGGCCACGTGAGCGGCCAGGGCCGTGTCACGCTCGGACCACACTCCGCCGATCGAACCGCAGGCTCGCCCCCCGGTTCTGGGCAGGGTGACCACCACGAAGGAAGCACGGGGCGACAGCAGCGGTTCGGCGGCCAGGATCGCGGGGCTCACCCCTTCGTCGTGCAGGGGCGCGTCGACGATCACGAGCACCTCGGCTCGCTCGCCACCGTGCCCCAGGGCCTCGGCTTCGGCCCGAACCTGGTGCAGGGCCCGATGGTGCAGCGGTCGGTCGGTGAACACCGCCAACAACGGCCGGTCCACGACCTGGTGGTCGAGTTCGCGCTGGGCCCGAACCTCCGCGGGGGTGGCGCGCAGCTCGCGCAGGACCCCGTGCATCGCCGGACGCAGCATGGTGACGTCGCCGGCGAGATGGTGGGCGCCCGCCCGTTCCCAGTGCTCGCGTACCGAGAGCTCGGCCAAGGGAGCGCCCTCCGGATCGGTGAGGGTGAGCCGTCTCTCCCCCGCCAGGTCACCGGGCACCTCCAAGGTGACCGGAACCGGCCAGGGTCGACCATCGGGCAACCGTCCACGGTCGGTGACGGCTTCCGCCTCCTCTCGGGTCATGAACCCGGGGAAGGGGTACGCCCCGCTGAGGATGAGTTCCAGGTGGGCGAGGCCGTCCGGGTCCGGAGCGAAGGCCGGAGCACCCCCTCGGTCGGTGTCCTCCACCGGCTCGTTCCCCCGACTGTGGGCGCTCACCACTCACGTCCTTCCTACCGCTTCGACCACCGATCCCGCCCAGCCTAATCCGGTCCGCTTCGGCGGCACGGCGCCGAGGTGTCCGAACCGGGAAGAGTCGGGGCCCCCAAGACGTTCCCCAAGGGGAGGACCGGGGCGCGAACGCCCGGGGCGCCTTCCCATGAATCCGTCCTGCGGCCCGTCACCGGACTGGATAAGCTGAGGAGGAGGGTGGTTCACTCCCCACCCACCTCGCGGCCGCCCGGCTCACGTGCGGCCCATCCGTGCCTGGACAGGTCACCGAGGGATCCGTGGCCGTGATCGTCCCCACCGCCACCGCACGTACCGCAGAACGCGACACCTGAACCGGACCCACTTCAACCCTGGTGCTATGAGCCTCATTGGACTTCTCGCCGACGTCTCCCGGGACCCGGCACTGCACAGCGCGATCGAGACCGCTCGCAGCGGCCGCGATCCCCATCTCGACCTGGTCGCACCGGCGGCACTGCGGCCCTTCATGGTGGGCGCACTGGCCGCCGACGCGCCCGTGGGTGCCGCCCGGCCGGTGCTCGCCATCACCGCTACCGAGCGTGAGGCCGCCGACCTGACCGACGCGCTCGGCTCACTGCTGCCCGCGAACTCGGTCGCGCTCTTCCCCGCGTGGGAAACGCTCCCACACGAACGCCTCTCCCCTCGTTCGGACACCGTGGGCCGTCGCCTGGCGGTCCTGCGCCGCCTGGCCCACCCCGACCCCTCGGACCCGCTCACCGCTCCCCTGCGGGTGGTCGTGGCACCGATCCGCAGTGTCCTCCAACCCTTGGTGGCCGGTCTGGGCGACCTGCGCCCGGTCCGTATCCGGCCCGGGGACGAGGTCGCCCTCGAAGAGGTGGTCACCTCTTTGACCAACACCGGCTACGCCCGCGTCGACCTGGTCGAAAAACGCGGTGACATGGCCGTGCGCGGCGGCATCCTGGACGTCTTCCCACCCACCGAGGAACACCCTCTGCGTTTGGAGTTCTGGGGCGACACCGTCGACGACGTCCGGTACTTCCAGGTCGCCGACCAACGCTCCATCACCCTCGAAGGCGAGGGCGGTGACCCACGCACCAGTGCCGCCTCCGGCCTGTTCGCGCCTCCCTGCCGGGAACTCCTGCTCACCGACACCGTCCGCGAACGCGCCCGTGTCCTGGCCACGGAACACCCCTCCCTGGCGGAGATCCTCACCAAGATCGCCGACGGCGTGGCCGTGGAGGGCATGGAGGCGTTCGCACCGGTCCTGGCCGACCACATGGAACCGTTCCTGACCCACCTTCCCGAGAACGCCATGGTGGTGGGCTGCGACCCCGAACGCATCCGTACCCGGGCCTTGGAACTGGAAGCCACCAGCGCCGAGTTCCTGGACGCCTCCTGGATCAACGCCGCCTCCGGCGGTGAAGCCCCGATCGACCTGGGCGGGTCCGCGTACATGTCGATCGCCGACCTACGGTCGACCGCCACCGAGCAGGGCCTGCCCTGGTGGGGGCTGACCCCCTTCACCGCCGGCCAGGAGGACAACGCCTCCGAGGAGGACGACGCGGTGATGGTGGGCGCGGTGCCCGCCGACTCCTACCGTGGGGACACCGAACGCGCCCTGGCCGACATCAAGGGCTGGCTGCACGACAACTGGAGCGTCGTGTTGGTCACCCAGGGGCAGGGACCCGCCGAGCGCTTGGTGACGATGTTGCGCGACGCGGGGCTCGGCGCCGGACTGACCGATGACCTGCTCGAGGCGCCCAAGGAGTCGGTCGCCACCGTCACCACCGGTCTGGTCGACCACGGTTTCCTGCTGCGGTCGGTGCGCACCGTGGTGCTCACCGAGACCGACCTGGTGGGGCAGAAGTCCTCCACCCGGGACATGCGACGTATGCCCAGCCGGCGTCGGGGCACCGTCGATCCGCTCCAACTCAAGCCCGGCGACTACGTGGTGCACGAACAGCACGGAGTGGGCCGCTACCTGGAGATGGTCAGCCGCCAGGTCCAAGGGGCCACCCGCGAGTACCTGCTCATCGAGTACGCGCCCTCCAAACGCGGTCAGCCCGGTGACCGCTTGTTCGTGCCCACCGAACAGCTGGGCGAGGTCACCCGGTACGTGGGTGGTGAGGCACCGACCCTGTCCAAGATGGGCGGCGCCGAGTGGAGCAAGGCCAAGAGCCGGGCCCGCAAGGTCGTCCGTGAGATCGCGGGCGACCTCATTCGCCTGTACTCGGCGCGTCAGGCCTCCCCCGGGCACGCCTTCGGCCCGGACACGCCCTGGCAGCGGGAGCTGGAGGACGCCTTCCCCTACGTGGAGACGCCCGACCAGCTGGCCGCCATCGACGAGGTCAAGAAGGACATGGGCAGGTCGGTCCCGATGGACCGGCTGATCTGCGGTGACGTGGGCTACGGCAAGACCGAGGTGGCGGTGCGCGCCGCCTTCAAGGCCGTGCAGGACGGCAAACAGGTCGCCGTGCTGGTACCCACCACCCTGCTGGTCCAGCAGCACATGTCTACCTTCACCGAGCGCTACGCGTCCTTCCCCGTCACCGTCAAACCGCTGTCGCGCTTCCAGAGCGACGGCGAGGTGGAACTCACCCGGGAAGGGCTGCGCAGCGGCGAGATCGACGTGGTCATCGGTACGCACCGTCTCCTGTCCTCCGAGACCCGCTTCAAGGACTTGGGGCTGGTCATCATCGATGAGGAACAGCGTTTCGGCGTGGAGCACAAGGAGGCCCTCAAGCGGCTGCGCACCCAGGTGGACGTGTTGGCGATGTCGGCCACCCCCATCCCGCGCACCCTGGAAATGGGTCTGACCGGCATCCGCGAGATGACCACGATCCTCACCCCGCCCGAGGAACGTCACCCGGTGCTGACCTTCGTGGGCCCCTATGAGGAGAAGCAGATCACCGCGGCGATCCGGCGCGAGTTGATGCGTGAGGGGCAGGTGTTCTTCGTGCACAACCGGGTGGCCTCCATCGACAAGGTGGCCGCGTCCCTCCAGCGCATGGTTCCCGAAGCCAGGGTGGCCTACGCGCATGGCCAGATGAACGAGCAGCAGCTCGAAAAGGTCATGGTGGACTTTTGGGAGAAGAACTTCGACGTATTGGTCTCCACGACCATCGTCGAGTCCGGCCTGGACGTGCCCAACGCCAACACCCTCATCATCGACCGTGCCGACGCCTACGGGCTCTCCCAGCTGCACCAGCTGCGTGGCCGGGTGGGACGCGGGCGCGAACGTGCCTACGCCTACTTCCTGTACCCGCCGGAGAAGCCACTCACCGAGACCGCCCACGAGCGGCTGGGCCCGNGCTCAGCACACCGAGACGGGTGCGGGCATGTACGTGGCGATGAAGGACCTGGAGATCCGTGGTGCCGGCAACATCCTGGGCGCCGAACAGTCCGGGACCATCGCGGGGGTGGGTTTCGACCTGTACGTGCGCATGGTCGGTGAGGCCGTGGCCGAACTCAAGGGCGACCCGCAGGCCGCCGAAGAGGTCGAGACCAAGGTCGAGCTGCCCATCAACGCCCACATCCCGCACGACTACGTTCCGGGTGAGCGGTTGCGGTTGCAGTCCTACAAACGCATCGCGAGCGTGTCGGGCGAGGAGGACATCCTCGCCGCCTACGAGGAGCTCACCGACCGGTACGGCACCCCGCCCCAGCCCGTGGACAACCTCATGGCGGTCGCCCGGTTCCGGGTGCTGGCCAAGTCGGCGGGGCTGGCCGACGTGGTCATGCAGGGCAACCAGATCCGATTCTCACCGGTGGAACTTCGGGAGTCCCAGGAACTGCGACTGCGCCGCTTGTACCCCAAGTCCATCCACAAGGAGGCCACCAAGACCCTCCTGGTTCCGGTCCCCAAGGCCGGCGGGCTCGGTGGTAAGCCACTGCGGGACCTGGAACTGCTCAAGTGGTGCACCGACCTGGTGAACGCCGTCTTCGAGCCGGACAAGCGCAAAGCCCGCCCCCAGGGCGGGTAGGAGCCGCACGGCGGTGGGGGTGTCTTCAGCACGCCCCCACCGGATCACTCGCGCCGTTCGAACTCCTCGGGAGCGGCTTCATAGGTGATGCCGTACATCTCGTCCTCGGTGGGCTCGCCACCACCAGGGCGCCACCACGAACGCGTGCTCTTGCGGGCCCGCCGCTGGTACCGCAACTCCCTGCGGGCCTCCTTGCGCGCCCGCCGTTCCATCCTGCGATCCTGGCGCCGTGCCCGCCGCGGTTCCGCTCGGTGCTCGGTGACGGCGACCTCCGCCGCCGGATTCCGTCCGGTCTTCTCCTCGGCCGACTCCACGCGGGGACGCAAGGGGGTGACCGTCGCCAGTCCCCGACCCATCGGAACGTCCGGCGGAAGCTCCACCGCCGGTGGCGCGGGTTCGGCCGTCTTTTCCGCCTCACCCTTCCTTTCCCGGTCGGCGGCGACCTCGCGGGACGGTTCGCGCGTGTACCACCAGTTCGCGATCCACGCCGCCACCGCCGCGGCCACACCCACCTCCAACGCGGCCACCAGACCGACCTGCCAGGCCGAGGGGCCCACCTCACTGAGCCGCTGAGCGCCCAAAGAGCCGCCCGAGGTCACGGCCAGGGCCGCGCACAGGATCCCCGTGGTCACCCCGCACACGAACCCCCACAGCGGAGCGGCCTCGCTCACCACGTCCGGAGCACTGCGTTGGGTCAACACCCCACCGATCGCTCCCGCCACGAACGGCACCGCCAACGCGGCCAACGACAGCGCCGGAGCCGCTCCGTTGGCCGGCAACGCCGCCAGCATCGGCAGGGGCNGATCCCCGTGGGCGAGACCACCGTCTCCGTGCCCATCGCGAACCCCGGGCCGAGCGCGTAACAGACCGCGAAGACCACCGCGTTGGGCAGATAGGCCAACTGGACGATCACCAAGAGCACACCACCGACCACTCCGGGCGCGAGGGAACCGGTGGTCTCCACCGCCTCCTCGAAACTCATCGCCAGCGCCACCAGGAACAGCAGCAGGCCACCGGCGAGCAGGGTGCCCGTGGACACCAGCATCCCCACCAGGAGCGAGCGTGGACGGTCCGGCATCAGCGCGAGCAGGTCGCCCAAGCTCACGCCCTTGTCCCGCATGAGTTGGCGGAGCACACCCAGACCCCCCGCCAGGAAGGCGATCACGAAGCCCATGAGCAGGGCGCGCGGCATACTCGGTTCCAGCACCTCGGTGTGCGCGAGCAGCGCCAACGTCCCCGCGATCGCCGAGTAGGGGCCGGCGATGGCCAAAGCCGCCCGGTACACGTGACGTAGGCGCCCGATCTCACAGTTACGCGCCAACCAACGCCCGAACCGGTACAACAACAGACCGGGCAACAACACCAGGCCCATCGGCAGCATGCTGATCTGCCCCTCAGGCAGGGCGAAGGAGACATGGTGGCCCACCAGCCAGGCCAGGATGGCTCCCCGCAACAGGTCGGCGATGTCCTCCCCGAAGGTGTCGTGCGGTGCGGCCACCCAGCCGATCATGGTCAGTGTGACGAGCACCGCCAGCCCGATACCGGCCGCGGAGGCGGCGGCGATCCCACCAGTGGCGTAGATCGGGCGTGGCGCACCCGAGGTCCAAGGGGTGGGGGCAGCCTTCGCTGGGCGGCCTCTGTCAGGGGGAGATCCTGGCGTACTCACCCGACTTATGCTGCCAGGGACCAGAATGCTCCGTGGTATCCGGGCCGCGCGTGTCGTGTCCGCGTCAGAGTCCCGGAACGGGGAACGAACGAGATACGTCGTAACAGACCCCAGGCCGCTCCCCCTTTGAGAAGGATCACCATGTCAGAGCTCGAACCCGACCGCCGCTACCGCCTTTCCGACAGCGAACGCGACGATGCTCTGGAGCACCTGCGCACGGCACTGCAGGAGGGGCGGTTGGACCTGGCAGAACACGACCGACGCTCGGAGGCCGTCCTGCACGCGGTCACCAACGCCGATCTGACCCCTCTCTTCGACGACCTGCCCCAGGCGCTTCGGCCCGGTGTCATCACCGCCATTCGTACCGAAACCCAGGTGCGAAAAAAGAGCGAGGAGAAGACCGCCTCCACCGAGGACGAGGGCAAGGGCGGCGGCCCCAATGTCAACGGCCTGGTCATCTGGGGCGGCATCATCTTCGTGATCTGGGGGATCCCCGCCATCGCCTACGGCGGGGGCGGAGCCCTCATCGGTTGGCTGATCTTCCTCGTGCTGTTCATGGTTCCCGCGGTCACCATCGCCACGGTCCAGGCCCTTCGCAAACGTTCGAACGAGCCTTCCGAGATCGAGGAGTAGCACCCGCGAACGCGAACGGCTCCCCCCCCCCCCCCCGC
>NZ_ANBD01000121.1 GCF_000341005.1 Nocardiopsis alkaliphila YIM 80379
AGAGCTCGCGAGCCAACTTGGCGGTCTCGCTCGGGGTCTTGCCGACCTTGACACCGGCGGCCTCGAGGGCCTCCTTCTTGGCGGCGGCCGTACCGGAGGAGCCGGAGACGATGGCGCCGGCGTGGCCCATGGTCTTGCCCTCCGGGGCGGTGAAGCCCGCGACGTAGCCGACGACCGGCTTGGTCACGTTCTCCTTGATGAACGCGGCCGCGCGCTCCTCGGCGTCACCACCGATCTCACCGATCATCACGATCACGTCGGTGTCCGGGTCGGCCTCGAAGGCCGCCAGGGCATCGATGTGCGTGGTACCGATGATCGGGTCGCCACCGATACCGACGGCGGACGAGAAGCCGATGTCACGCAGCTCGTACATCATCTGGTAGGTGAGCGTGCCCGACTTCGAGACCAGGCCGATACGACCCGGCTTGGTGATGTCGGCCGGGATGATGCCGGCGTTGGACTGACCCGGGGTGATCAGACCGGGGCAGTTCGGGCCGATGATGCGGGTCTTGTTGCCCTTGGCCCCGGCATGGGCCCAGAACGCGGCGGTGTCGTGGACCGGGATGCCCTCGGTGATCACGACGGCCAGGCCGATCTCGGCGTCGATGGCCTCGACGACGGCGTCCTTGGTGAACTTCGGCGGGACGAAGATCACGGTGACGTCGGCGCCGGTGGCCTCCATGCCCTCGGCCACGGAGCCGAAGACCGGCACCTCGGTGCCGTCGAAGTCGACCTTCTGGCCGGCCTTGCGTGGGTTCACACCGCCGACGATGTTGGTGCCCGAAGCGAGCATACGGCGGGTGTGCTTGGTGCCCTCAGAGCCGGTCATGCCCTGGACCAGCACCTTGCTGTCCTTGTTAAGGAAGATAGCCATGGTGTTTTCGTCCCCTACTTCGCCGCGAGCTCGGCGGCCTGAGCGGCGGCGCCGTCCATCGTGTCGACTCGGCGAACGGCCGGGTGGGCACGGTCGTCGAGAATCTTGCGACCCAGTTCGGCGTTGTTGCCGTCCAGGCGCACGACCAGCGGCTTGCTGACGTCGTCGCCGCGGTTCTCCAACAGCTCCAAGGCCTGGACGATGCCGTTCGCGACGGCGTCGCAGGCGGTGATACCACCGAAGACGTTGACGAACACGCTCTTGACGGCCGGGTCGCCCAGGATGATCTCCAGGCCGTTGGCCATGATCTCGGCGGAGGCGCCACCACCGATGTCGAGGAAGTTGGCGGGCTTGACACCGCCGTGGTCCTCACCGGCGTAGGCGACCACGTCCAGGGTCGACATGACCAGACCGGCACCGTTACCGATGATGCCGACCTCACCGTCGAGCTTGACGTAGTTGAGGCCCTTGGCCTTGGCGGCGACCTCGAGCGGGTCGCCCTCCTCGGCGAAGGTCAGGCTCTCCAGGTCCTGACGGAACTCGGCGTTCTCGTCCAGGGTGACCTTGCCGTCGAGGGCGACGACCCGACCGTCGGAGGTCAGGATGAGCGGGTTCACCTCCACGAGGGTGGCGTCCTTGCCGACGAAGGCATCCCACAGCTTGGTGATGACCTCGGCGGCGCCCGCGGCGGCGGCCTCGGGCAGTCGGCCGGCCTTGACGATCTCGGCGGCGACGTCCGCCGGGGCGCCCTTGAGGGCGTTGATCGAGATCTTCGCGACGGCGTCGGGGTTGGTCTCGGCGACCTCCTCGATCTCCACGCCGCCCTCGGCGGAGCAGATCGAGAGGAAGTCACGGTTGGCGCGGTCCAAGAGGAAGGAGAAGTAGTACTCCTCGGCGATGTCGCTCGCCTCCTCGACCAGGACACGGTGGACCGTGTGGCCCTTGATGTCCATGCCGAGGATCTGCTCGGCCTTGGCCTGGGCGTCCTCGGGGCCCTCGGCGACCTTGACACCACCGGCCTTACCACGGCCACCAGTCTTGACCTGGGCCTTCACGACGACGCGAGGCTTGCCCGCGGCGGCGAACTCATCAGCGATGGCACGCGCCTCAGCGGCCGTGCTCGCCACCTTTCCCTGGGGTACGGGAACCCCGTACTCTGCGAAGAGTTCCTTCGCCTGGTATTCGAACAGGTCCACGAGGGTCCGTCCTTGTAACTCGCTGGCTCAAGTGTGTACCGGGGTGGCGTGTCCGGATCGGCGGTGACGCACTGGATAGGTGTCACACGACACAAGCCCTGCTGGGGTTGAGCCGCCTACTCAAGATCAAGATCGCCGCGGCGTTGCCACCCGCGACATGCGCAAAGCTTAGTCGCCTGGGATCCGGCCGCCGGCCACCGGGGCGGTGTCGGCCTCGTGAAAGGGCGCCGAAAGCCGATCAAGTGGCACGCCCAGGGCCCTCACATGGGAGAATCTGTGATCAGAGACACGCCACATAACACTGATCGGCGGCTTCTCCGCCCTTATCGCGCTTCTTACCGAATGCGACCAAAGTCACGACTGGTTCAGGCGGCGTGCGCCGGTCGGATGTTCTCGCGCACCCACTCGGCGATCTCGGCGGTGGGCGCCCCCGGTGTGAAGATCCTGGCCACGCCCATCGCCTCCAGTTCAGCGATGTCGGAATCGGGAATGATCCCGCCGCCGAACACCCGGATGTCGGTGGCGTCGTTCTCGCGCAGCAGCTCCATGACCCGACCGAACATGGTCATGTGGGCACCTGAGAGCACCGACAGCCCGATCGCGTCGGCGTCCTCCTGTAGCGCCGCGGCCACGATCATCTCCGGGGTCTGACGCAATCCGGTGTAGATGACCTCGACCCCGGCGTCCCTGAGGACCCGGGCCACGATCTTGACCCCCCGGTCGTGTCCGTCCAGTCCCGGCTTCGCGACGACGACCCGTGCGGCGGACTCGGCCATGACGTACCCCTCACAGTGTTCCCCCGGAGCACGCCCGGCGCCCCTCGTGAGGGCCTCCCCGGGCGCCGGGAAGGAGATGATGAACTCGTGTGAAGGGTAACGCAGCTCACCGTGGGATGTCTGGCGCGGGTACGGGTATCTTCCGAGCATGGATGACAACGCCACCGGCTTCGAGCACATCGACACCGACGATCTGCGTGACCGCGCCGTGGAGTTGGCTCGGCGTAGGTGGGACGTGCGGTTCTTCTGGGAACTGCTTCGTCTCATCCCGGCCGCCGAGGCGGTCGCGGGAAACATCGACGCCAGCGAGGCGAGCCTGGCCCAGGCCTCGGGTTTCCTCTACGAAGCACTGTCCGCCGAGAGCGACCCGAACGTACAGGAGGCGCTGCGCCCCGTGTACGTCCAGTATCTGGTCGACCACGACACCTCCGAGGCCGCCCGAAGCGATTGAGCCGTCCGATCTCCATGTCCGAAAACCGCCGGCACTGGGTCTCTTCGGCGACGAACATGGGGAGCGTGATGGACGACGAGCAGCGCTACCGTGCCTTGCACAGCAGGGACTCCCGGTTCGATGGGGTGTTCTACACCGCGGTGCGCACCACCGGTATCTACTGCCGCCCGAGTTGCCCGGCGATCACCCCACGTCGGGAGAACGTCCACTTCTACCGATCCGCCGCGGCCGCCCAGGAGAACGGATACCGCGCCTGTAAACGGTGTCGCCCGGACACGGTTCCGGGTTCACCGGAGTGGAACCTGCGTGCCGACGTGGTGGGCCGTGCCATCCGGCTGATCAACGACGGAGCGGTGGACCGTGGCGGAGTCGGGGCACTGGCCGGTGCCCTGGGTTACAGCGAACGCCAACTCAACCGGCTCCTGACCACCGAAGTGGGCGCGGGTCCGCTGGCCTTGGCCCGGGCCGAACGCGCGCACACCGCTCGCGTCCTGGTGGAGACCACGGACATGCCGATGGCGGACACGGCCTTCGCCTCGGGATTCGCGAGTCTGCGGCAGTTCAACGAGACCATGCGGGCGATCTACGATCGTTCCCCCACCGAGATGCGTCGGGCCGCCAAGGGCCGCGTCGACGGGGAGCCCACCACGCCGGGGACGATCACTTTGCGCCTGCCCTACCGGGGCCACATCGACCTCGCCGCCACACTCGCCTTCCTTGGCGAGCGCGCCGTACCCGGGGTGGAGGAGTACACCGACGGCGTCTACCGGCGGACCCTGCGTCTGGCCCATGGGCCCGGCGTCGTCGAACTGGGACCATCGAGCGGCTCCACGCACGTGCTGTGCCGGTTGCGGCTGACCCGGCCCCGTGACCTGCCCGGCGCGGTCCGACGTTGCCGGAGCCTGCTGGACCTGGACGCCGACCCGGAGGCGGTGGCCGAGGTGCTCGGCCCCGACCCGCTACTGGGTCCGCTACTGCGACGACGCCCGGGCGCACGCGCCCCCGGGCACACGGACCCCGAGGAGCTCACGGTGCGGGCGGTGTTGGGCCAGCAGGTGTCGGTCCGAGCCGCGCGTACTCTGGCTGGAAGATTGGTGGAGCGCTTCGGGGAGCCCCTGGAGCGGCCGGACGGTGCCCTCACCCACACGTTTCCCTCCCCTCAGGCTCTGGCGGCAGCCGACCCCGCCGGGTTGTCCATCCCCCTCGCACGGGGACGCGCGCTGGCAGGGGTGGCCGAGGCCATCGCCGAGGGTCGGGTGGACCTGGGACCGGGCTGTGACCGGGACGAGGCGGAGCGAGGGTTGGTGGCGTTGCGCGGCATCGGCCCGTGGACCGCCCGTTACGTGCGTATGCGCGGACTGGGCGACCCGGACGTGTTCTTGGAGACCGACCTGGGTGTCAGGCGAAGCTTGGAACGGGCCGGGGTCGCTGCGGCCCCCGCGGCCGCCGCGCGACGGGCCAGGGCGTGGAGCCCTTGGCGCTCCTACGCCACCCACCTGCTGTGGGCCTCACTCGGCCCGGGACATGGTGGGGACGAGGAAGGACGACGGTGCCGGCCAGACCTGCGGCACGTGAACGAGGGATAAGGACGATGACCCATACCGAACAGGACGCACTCCCGTTGGGGCTGCCCGAAGCCCCGGAGCCGGCCGCCGCACCACGGGTGAAGGCGGCTCGTTTCCGGGAGCCACTGCCGGGACCGACCCACTACACGACGATGGACTCACCTCTGGGAGAACTGTTGCTGTTCGGCGATGGTGAATCCTTGAGCGGGGTCTCCACCCCGCCCAAGGAGGGTGCTCCGCACCGCGTCCCCCAGGGGTGGGTGGCCGGCGCTGAACCGTTCGTGGAGGTCGAGCGTCAGCTGACCGCCTACTTCGCCGGTGAGTTGCGCGAGTTCGATCTGCCACTGGCACCCGTGGGAACCGCCTGGCAGCTGAGGGTATGGCGGGCCCTGACCACCATTCCCTACGGGGAGACCGCCGGTTACGGGGAATTGGCCGAGGAACTGGGCAAGCCGACCGCCTCCCGCGCGGTGGGAAGCGCCAACGGACGCAACCCGATCAGCGTGGTCGTTCCCTGCCACCGGATCATCGGGGCCAACGGTGCCCTGACCGGCTACGCGGGTGGCCTGGATCGCAAGCAGAAACTTTTGAACCTCGAACGCGCTAATCGCGCATGAAAGTTTCCTTCCCCCTCTTGCCCCTCGACGAAGGCGTGGTTACTCTGCGGTAGCCACATCGAAGGTTGTGGTGTCACCTCCCGCCCGCTACTCACCCCCCTTTGGAGAAGCGTTGACACTGCCCACCGTCCCCCGTTTCCTTCCCGTAGGAACCCTCCCGATCATCGCGGCCGCCGCCCTCGTCACGAGCGTGGCCACCCCGGTCTCGGCCCAGCCGGCCGCACCATCGCACAGCGCTGCGGACAACGTCGAGATCATCGCAGAACACGCCGAGGAGCTGGACCTGTCCCCGGCCGCCGAAAACACCCTGACCGACGCCGTCATCGACGACGTCCTGGCCGAGCGCGACACCGAGCTGTCCACCCTGGCCGCTCAGGAACGCGACGTGCGCGTGGACATCCGCGAAGCCTCCGAGGGCTCGGCGTTCGGTGTCGCCATCGTGACCGCACCCATGGGTGCCGACGAGGACCCGCACGCCTGGTTGTTCGCCGCCGAACACGAGAACTCCGGCTGGATGGTCGGGTTGGAGGGAACAGAGGAGTTCTCCTCGATCCTGGCCGACAGCGCCCTGTTGGAGGAGAAGGAACGCGAGACCGTCGCCGCCTCGACCAACCCTTCGGAGATGGCCCCGGCCAGTTACATCGGCGTCGGTCTGCCGTTCAGCATCGGCACCTCGATGGTGATGACGGGCGGACCGCACGGCGACGTCGGCCAGTCGGTGGACTTCGCGGGTGGCGCGGGCCAGGCTCGCGCCGCGCGTGGTGGTTACGCCTACAGCCTGTGCACCGGCTGGACCCGGGTCATTCACGACAACGGATATTCCACGGATTACTACCACTTGGAGGACTACCAGTGGTTGCCCGGCAACAACGTCGGGGTCGGCCACTACCTGGGTACCCAGGGCAACAGCCTCTGCGCCGGTGGTTCGACGACCGGTGCCCACATCCACTACTCGCTGCGGGGCTACACCGACCCCAACGCGCCTGGCTGGTACCTCACCATGAACGGTAAGACCCTGGGTGGCTGGACCTTCGTACAGGGTGCCCAGTACGGCGGCTACGCCTACCGCAACGGTGTGGGCACCGTCTACCCGGGCAACTGGATGTACAACTACGGATTCTGAGAAAGCATGACCGCTTCTGAGAACCCGTGATCCTCCCCTTCTCGCCGCCGATCACCACCCGCAAGAAGGACCCCACCCCACAAAAACAAAAAAAAGGGGGGTCCGTAATACGGACCCCCCTCACAAAAAACCGTG